>NZ_JBKFRY010000002.1:0-489546 GCF_046569105.1 Salmonella sp. 741265073_HBA
GAGATAAGTGCTGAAAGCATCTAAGCACGAAACTTGCCCCGAGATGAGTTCTCCCTGAGACTTAGAGTCTCCTGAAGGAACGTTGAAGACGACGACGTTGATAGGCCGGGTGTGTAAGCGCAGCGATGCGTTGAGCTAACCGGTACTAATGAACCGTGAGGCTTAACCTTACAACGCCGAAGATGTTTTGGCGGTTGAGAAGACGAACGATTTTCAGCACTGATTCCGGATTTTCGGGAACGAAAGATTTTACGCTGAGGCAAGGCGGCAAATGAAGGAAAGGAAGGAGCATACTGAAGTATGTGACTGACTTTGCGAATGCAGCCAACGCAGCATCGGTGTAAAAGATTCGTTTCCGGCAACAGAATTTGCCTGGCGGCACTAGCGCGGTGGTCCCACCTGACCCCATGCCGAACTCAGAAGTGAAACGCCGTAGCGCCGATGGTAGTGTGGGGTCTCCCCATGCGAGAGTAGGGAACTGCCAGGCATCAAATTAAGCAGTAAGCCGGTCATAAACCGGTGGTTGTAAAAGAATTCGGTGGAGCGGTAGTTCAGTTGGTTAGAATACCTGCCTGTCACGCAGGGGGTCGCGGGTTCGAGTCCCGTCCGTTCCGCCACTTATTAAGAGCCCTGAGCATTAGCTCAGGGCTTTTTCTTTGCCTGCGATTTAATTATTGCTCAATTCGCAAAAATCCTCTGCATTTCTCGCTCTTTTTCTACAAAGCGCTGAAGGTCATAATCCCCTCAGTTAACGAACATAGTGATTAAAAAGAGGAATTCTATGACTATCCCTGCATTCGGTTTAGGTACTTTTCGCCTGAAAGACGACGTGGTTATCGCTTCTGTTAAAACGGCGCTTGAACTGGGCTACCGTGCTGTCGACACTGCGCAAATCTATGATAATGAAGCGGCTGTTGGACAGGCGATTGCTGAGAGCGGCGTACCGCGTAATGAGCTGTACATCACCACCAAGATCTGGATTGAAAACCTTAGCAAAGACAAGCTAATCCCAAGCCTGAAAGAGAGCCTGAAAAAACTGCGTACCGATTATGTCGATCTGACGCTGATCCACTGGCCATCTCCGGGTGATGCCGTGTCTGTCGAAGAATTTATGCAGGCATTGCTGGAAGCTAAAAAACAAGGGCTGACTCGCGAAATTGGCATTTCAAACTTCACCATTCCGTTGATGGAAAAGGCTATTGCCGCGGTGGGCGCAGACCATATCGCCACCAACCAGATTGAGCTATCTCCGTATCTGCAAAACCGCAAAGTCGTTGATTGGGCTACCGAGCATGGTATCCACATCACCTCTTATATGACGCTGGCATACGGTAAGGCGCTGAAAGATGAAGTGATTGCGCGCATTGCGGCTAAACATAATGCGACCCCGGCGCAGATTATTCTGGCATGGGCAATGGGTGAAGGTTACTCCGTGATCCCTTCATCCACCAGGCGTGAAAACCTGGCAAGCAACCTGCTGGCGCAGGACCTGCATCTGGATGCCGAAGATAGAGCAGCGATCGCGGCACTGGATTGCAACGACCGCCTGGTTAGTCCGGAAGGTCTGGCCCCTGCCTGGGATTAATTGCCTGACCCTTTGTACCCTTTAACCCTCTTTCACAGCTCCTTCGGGAGCTGTTTTTATATGTTCACTTAAGAAGTCGATAAATGCCCGGATCCGTGTACTGACGGCACGATCGCTGTAGTAAACGGCGCTGAAAGGCATTTCTACCGGCAGACGTTTATCGGCCAGCAGTTCCACCAGTTCTCCCCGCGCGATCTCTTTATCAATCATATAATCTGAAAGACATGCAATGCCGTTACCGCTCAGGCAAAGTTGTTTTAACGTTTCCCCGCTGTTGGAAGAAATCCCACATTCGATCTCATGGAGCTGCCCATCGCTACAGGCTATTGGCCAGGTATTGAGCGAGATGGGTTCAGAAAACCCCAGGCACAGATGCCGTTTTAACTCTTCAACGCTCTCAGGCTTGCCAAAGCGGGCAATATAGTCAGGTGAAGCGATAATCTTGCGATAACTGGTAAATAACGGACGCGCGCGCAGACTTGAATCTGTCAACGTGCCTGCGCGTATCGCAACATCCACTTTTCGTTCAATAAGATTGATGAACGTTTCTGAGGAGACAAGAGACAACGTTATTTCCGGATATCGTTCACGAAAAGGTTTAATCAGCGGCATCAGGAAATGCAGCATTACCGGCGTTGCCGCATCGATACGCAGTAAGCCGCGCGGGGTATTACGCGACTCCATGATTTCCGTTTCTGCGGCGGCCATTTCTTGCAGTATCTGCTGCACGCGCCTGAAGTATCGCTCTCCTTCTTCAGTCAGGCTCAGCTGTCGGGTCGTACGATTAAGCAGACTGACGCCGAGCTTCATCTCCAGCTTTTTAACTGCCCGGCTGACAGCGGAATTGGCCTGTCCAAGCTGCTCTGCCGCCCGGCTGAAGCTGCCGCTTTCCACGACAGCGACAAAAATTGCGAGTTCTTCGGAGGTGGCTTTCATTTTTGCTCCTGCAGCAAAATTAAATTGATATTTTGGCTATTTTTGTCATTAAAACATCCAGGCATACTGCGTGTCATCTGATTACTGCTGTTATGGAGTTATGTATGCCTCTCGCTTTATTTGCACTGACAATAAGTGCTTTCGCTATCGGTACGACTGAGTTTGTGATTGTCGGCCTGGTGCCGACCATTGCTCAACAACTGGCTATCTCGTTACCTTCCGCCGGAATGCTGGTTTCAATCTATGCGCTGGGTGTGGCTATTGGCGCGCCGGTGCTAACCGCGCTGACCGGACGCCTGCCGCGTAAACAGTTACTGGTCGCGCTGATGGTCTTGTTTACGGCGGGGAATTTGCTGGCATGGCAGGCACCGGGCTATATGACATTAATCGTCGCCCGTCTGCTGACGGGCCTGGCGCACGGCGTGTTCTTCTCGATTGGATCTACCATCGCGACAAGTCTGGTGCCAAAAGAGAAAGCGGCTTCTGCTATCGCTATTATGTTTGGTGGTTTAACGGTAGCTCTGGTTACGGGCGTGCCGCTGGGGACATTTATCGGTCAGCATTTTGGCTGGCGTGAGACCTTCCTTGCGGTATCACTGTTAGGGGTGATTGCGCTGATAAGTAGTCAACTGTTGATCCCGGCCAATATTCCCGGTCGGGCGGCCGCCAGCATTCGTGACCAGGTGAAAGTACTGACTCATCCTCGTCTGTTGCTGATTTACGCCGTTACGGCGCTGGGCTACGGCGGGGTATTCACGGCATTCACCTTCCTGGCGCCGATGATGCAGGATCTGGCGGGATTCTCCCCGGCAGCGGTAAGCTGGATCCTACTGGGTTATGGCGTATCTGTGGCTATCGGCAATATCTGGGGCGGTAAACTGGCGGATAAGCATGGTGCCGTGCCGGCGCTGAAATTCATTTTCGCCGCGCTGTTTGTTCTGCTGATGGTTTTCCAGGTGACGGCCTCCACGCAGTATGCCGCGCTGGCTACCATTCTGTTGATGGGGGTCTTTGCCTTCGGTAACGTACCGGGGTTACAGGTCTATGTGGTACAGAAAGCGGAACAATTTACGCCCAATGCGGTAGATGTGGCGTCAGGTCTGAACATTGCGGCGTTTAACATTGGTATTGCGCTGGGTTCCGTGATTGGCGGACAAACGGTGGCGCATTACGGTTTGGCGCAGACGCCGTGGATTGGCGCCCTCATTGTTCTGGTGGCTTTCCTGCTGATGGGGGTCAGCGGACGTCTTGATAAACCTGTACGCATTGCTCTGGAGTAAATTATTGATGTAAGCGCCTACTTACAAAACAAACTGCAATTGTTCGTTGAAAGTGAGTGCTAAAATCCCTATAACAGAAGAACCAGTCCGGTTGAGGACTGGTTGACGTTACAGAGGTTTGAAAGTCAAAAGTGCGAAAAAACACCTATGCGATGCGCTATGTTGCCGGACAGCCCGCCGAGCGGATTTTGCCGCCAGGGTCGTTTGCGAGTATTGGCCAGGCATTGCCCGCCGGGGAACCGCTAAGCAGTGAAGAGCGGATCCGTATCCTCGTGTGGAATATATTCAAGCAGCAGCGAGCCGAATGGTTATCGGTGCTGAAGAACTACGGCAAAGATGCGCATCTGGTCCTGTTGCAGGAGGCACAGACGACGCCTGAACTGGTACAGTTTGCCACCGCTAACTATCTTGCCGCCGACCAGGTTCCCGCTTTTGTATTACCTCAGCATCCGTCTGGCGTCATGACGCTGTCTGCCGCCCATCCTGTTTACTGCTGCCCTTTACGGGAAAGAGAACCAATTTTACGTTTGGCGAAATCAGCCCTGGTGACGGTATATCCCTTGCCGGATACCCGTTTATTAATGGTAGTAAATGTTCATGCGGTAAATTTTAGTCTGGGCGTGGACGTATACAGTAAGCAGTTACTTCCGATCGGCGACCAGATTGCGCACCATAGCGGCCCTGTCATTATGGCGGGTGATTTTAATGCCTGGAGCCGTCCACGTATGAATGCGTTGTACCGCTTTGCACGTGAGATGTCGCTGCGCCAGGTGCGTTTCACTGACGATCAGCGCCGTCGTGCGTTTGGACGACCGCTGGATTTTGTTTTTTATCGTGGGTTAAACGTGAATGAAGCCTCCGTACTGGTGACGCGCGCTTCCGATCACAATCCGCTACTCGTTGAATTCAGTCCCGGCAAACCTGAGCAATAAAGGTGCGTCAGGTCTGCCGTGGGGCAGGCCTCTGCGGGTGCTGCCCTCTATTTTTCTCATAACAGAAGGGCACTACCATGACAACGCATTCCCATCATGACAATGTTGAAAAGCAGTTTGGTTCACAGGCGAACGCCTATTTACATAGCGCCGTTCACGCAGCGGGTCGTGACTTAGCGCGGCTGGCGCAAAGGTTGTCTGATTTTTCCCACGCGAACGTACTGGATATGGGATGTGGGGCTGGACACGCGAGTTTTGTCGCTGCGCAACATGCCAACTCGGTCGTGGCATACGATTTATCCGCCAGCATGCTTGAGGTTGTCGCTGGAGCGGCGGAAGAAAGACATTTAAGTAATATTACTCTCCGGCAAGGCTATGCCGAAAAACTGCCCTTTGAAGATGCATCGTTTGAGGTGGTGATTAGCCGCTATTCCGCGCATCACTGGCACGACGTTGGTCAGGCATTGCGTGAGGTTAATCGTGTATTAAAGCCCGGTGGCGTGCTGATTATCATGGATGTCATGTCGCCTGGACATCCTGTACGCGATATCTGGCTGCAAACGGTGGAGGCGTTACGCGACACGTCGCATGTCCGTAACTATTCCAGTGGCGAATGGCTGGCGATGGTCAATAACGCGATGCTGGTAACGAATACCGTGATAACCGATCGTTTATCGCTGGAGTTTCGCTCATGGGTAACGCGGATGCGTACGCCAGCGCCGTTGGTTGAGGCGATTCGATTATATCAGGCGAGTGCCCCGGTAGAGGTGAAGCGTTATTTTGAGTTGCAGGATGACGGCTCGTTTAGCAGCGATACTATCATGCTGGAAGCGCATAAAGCGGTATAGCAATTTAAAAGGCGCCGGGGGAAGCGGCGCCTTTTGGCTTTTTCGTCGGACAATATCAGGAGTCTGGCGTGCTATTGTCCTTCACAAACAACGTAAGCTGATCACCCGGTTGTAGATTGTCCGTATCATGGTTCCAGCGCATTACATCTTTGATATTCACCCCGTGACGTCTGGCGATACTGGAAAGCGAATCGCCTTTACGGACACGATAGGTAATGCTATCGCTATTGTTTGCCAGTCGTTGTGCGCTGCTGCCAGCGCCCACGGTCAGGCTTTGCCCGATTTTCAGGCGCGAACCACGCAGGTTGTTCCACTGCTGCAAGTCCTTCGTGCTTACGCCAAGCCGCGAAGCAATACCGGAAAGCGTATCGCCAGAGCGCACCTTATAGCTACGGCTATTCAACGGCGTATTGTCGGCGATCAGTTGGGACTGAACGGCGTCAATCTCACCGGAAGCCAGCGACTCACGCAACTGCTCGGCATGCTTTTTGGGCACCATAACATATTGCGGGCCGCTTACGCCTAAGGTAGAGCCTTTTACACCGGCATTAAACGTCTTCAGCTTGCTGATAGACATACCCGCCATATCCGCAACCTGGGCCATTTCAACTGGACTGTTTAAACGAACTCGTGCCAGCGCTCGGCTTTCATCTGTTGTTGGCAGACGTACGCCGTAGCGTTTGCTGTTTTTGAGAATTTCACTCAATGCCAGCATCTTAGGTACGTAGAGTTTCGTTTCTCTGGGCAAAGAAAGCGACCAGTAATCCGTCGGTTTTCCACGCGCTTTGTTTGCTTTAATTGCCCGCATAACACGGCCTTCGCCGCTGTTATACGCTGCAACGGTTAACAGCCAGTCGCCGTCAAACATTTTGTTCAGACGCTGCATCATGTCTAACGCGGCGGTCGTAGAGGCTACAACATCGCGACGCGCGTCATAATTACGGGTCTGCTTTAAACCATAATTGCGCCCTGTGCTCGGTATGATCTGCCAGATGCCTGCGGCATTGGCGCCAGACGTTGCGTGAGGATCAAAAGCGCTCTCCACTATGGGTAGTAGTACCAGCTCCATAGGCATGTTACGTTTCTTAACCTGCCCCGCTATCCAGTACATATACGGCTCTGCCCGTAAAGTTACATCGTGGAGATAGCTCTTATTGCGTAAATACTTCTGTTTCTGTTCGCGAATCCGGCTGTTTTCCGGAATTCCCATCTTTAGCTCGTCGCCAATGAAAGCCCACAAGTCCTGATCTGGCGCGATAGACGTTCCGTCGTCCATCCATCGTGCCTGACTCGTAAACTTTCCTGCTTCCCCTTGACCAGCTGCAGAAAGGCTCTGTGCGTGCTGTTGGACGTTGCCAGTGTTCTGAGACGTCTGGCACCCCACAAGCAGGACAGAGGCGAGTAATATCGCTTTTGCCTTCATGTGTGTGTCAATAGTTGCTTAAAAGACGACCGATCATAACGGCGAAGTTAGCGAATGACAAGTAAGAATTATCAGAACGTGTCTTTCTTTGACCTTAACCATGCAAAACGCGCTTCTGGTTGTTGCAATATTGTTTCTTTGTTGATTTCGTTAATTAAATCAATATCTTCAGTTCTTAAAAAAAGATTAATCTTACGCTCATTTTTAAGAATAACGGGTAATGTCATTTGTTTTTTTACACGTAACTCTTTAACTTTACGATAATATTCATTTATGAGCGAATCGTGCGGAAGTATGCTCAATGCGAACTTAATGTTAGCTAAAGTGTATTCGTGAGCGCAGCAAATGAGTGTGTCGTCAGGCAGAGAGTTAATTTTCATAAGTGACTGATACATCTGTGATGGCGTGCCTTCAAACAATCTACCACAGCCGCCAGAGAACAGCGTGTCGCCGCAGAATAAGTAAGGATGGCTAAAGTAACAGACGTGTCCTAACGTGTGGCCCGGCGTGGCAAAAAGAGTAAATTTCTCGCCTAAAACGCGAATAGTATCGCCATCGCCAACAAGATGGGTTGCTCCCTTGTCTTGCGTTTCCGCCGGTCCATAAACCGTCATTTGCGGGAAGTGTTGCAACAGCTCTTTGACTCCGCCAACATGGTCGTGATGGTGATGCGTCAGAAAAATCGCCTCCGGCATCCACTTATGTTCAGCAATGGCCTTTAAGACGGGGGCCGCTTCGCCGGGATCAACAATCACACAGCGGCCTTCATCATTGGTCAGCACCCAGATGTAATTGTCCTGAAACGCGGGAATACTGTTAAGATTCATATATTACCTCTCAAATAATTAGCGGAAGGTTGCGATGAAACCGGCAAGGCTCTCTCAAACTGTCGTTGCGCCCGGATGTTGGGGTGAGTTGCCCTGGGGCAATTACTACCGTGAGGCGCTGGAACAGCAGCTCAATCCGTGGTTTGCAAAAATGTATGGTTTCCATTTGCTTAAAATCGGTAATTTAAGCGCAGAAATCAATTCCGAAGCGTGCGCGGTCTCCCATCAGGTGAATGTTTCATCGCAGGGGTCGCCGATGCAGGTTCTGGCCGATCCGCTACACCTTCCTTTTGCAGATAAATCCGTCGATGTTTGTCTGCTGGCGCATACTTTGCCGTGGTGTACCGACCCGCACCGTTTATTGCGGGAAGCCGACCGCGTATTGATTGATGACGGTTGGCTGGTCATCAGTGGATTTAACCCGCTGAGTTTGATGGGGTTACGTAAACTGGTACCCGTTTTACGTAAAACACCGCCCTATAATAGTCGGATGTTTACCCTTATGCGGCAACTGGACTGGCTGTCTTTACTCAATTTCGAAGTGCTACATTATAGCCGTTTTCATGTCTTACCCTGGAAAAAGCAGGGGGGGCGGCTTTTAAATACGCATATCCCGGCGCTGGGCTGTTTACAGCTCATTGTGGCCCGTAAGCGGACCATCCCGCTTACGCTTAATCCGCTGCGACATAATAAAAGTAAAACCCCTATCCGCCAGACCGTTGGCGCCACCCGGCAATATCGCAAACCGGATGGCTAAGCTTCCGCCTGGTAGCCACTATCTTCCTGCGTGGGATTCATTGCCGCGGCGCGCGCCAGTTCATCACAACGCTCGTTTTCGGGATGGCCTGCATGGCCTTTGACCCATACCCATTTGATCTGATGCTGGCCTAACGCAGCATCGAGACGTTTCCAGAGATCGACATTTTTTACGGGTTTCTTTTCCGCTGTTTTCCAGCCGCGTTTCTTCCAGTTATGAATCCATTGGGTAATTCCTTGCCGCACATATTGGCTGTCGGTGCTCAATGTCACTTCGCAATGTTCTTTTAACGCTTCAAGCGCGACGATCGCCGCCATCAGTTCCATACGGTTATTGGTGGTCAGCGTGTAACCTTCACTAAACGTTTTTTCATGACCGCGATAGCGTAAGATAGCGCCATAACCACCAGGCCCTGGATTCCCCAGGCAAGAGCCATCGGTGAAAATTTCTACCTGTTTAAGCATCTCTGGTAGACTTCCTGTAATTGAAATCGATAACAAAACGCAAGTCTGACATAAATGACCGATATGAGCACTGCAATTACACGACAGATTGTCCTCGATACCGAAACCACCGGTATGAACCAGATAGGCGCGCACTATGAAGGTCACAAGATTATTGAGATCGGTGCGGTTGAGGTGATAAACCGTCGTCTGACCGGTAATAACTTCCACGTTTACCTGAAGCCGGATCGGCTGGTGGATCCGGAAGCGTTTGGCGTACACGGCATCGCCGATGAGTTTCTGCTGGATAAGCCGGTTTTTGCTGATGTGGTCGATGAGTTTCTCGATTATATCCGCGGCGCGGAGCTGGTCATCCATAACGCATCGTTCGATATCGGCTTTATGGATTATGAGTTTGGTCTGCTTAAACGCGATATTCCTAAAACCAATACTTTCTGCAAAGTTACCGACAGCCTGGCGTTGGCGCGGAAAATGTTCCCCGGCAAGCGTAACAGCCTTGATGCGCTGTGTTCGCGTTATGAGATAGATAATAGCAAACGTACTTTGCACGGCGCATTGCTCGATGCCCAGATCCTTGCTGAAGTGTATCTGGCGATGACGGGCGGGCAAACGTCCATGACGTTTGCGATGGAAGGAGAGACGCAACGGCAGCAAGGTGAAGAGACCATTCAGCGAATCGTTCGCCAGGCCAGCCGGTTACGGGTCGTTTTCGCCTCTGATGAAGAGCTGGCTGCGCATGAATCGCGGCTTGATCTGGTGCAGAAAAAGGGCGGAAGTTGCCTTTGGCGGGCGTAATTTATTCCTTTTTAGGCTATAAAAATCATCCTTCGGGCGATTTTTGCAGCAACTGATTCAAAAGGTGAGAAAAAGCGTTGACGGGCGACACCGCAAACCGTAATATTCGCCTCGTTCCCAGCGGGAACATAACGGAGCGGTAGTTCAGTTGGTTAGAATACCTGCCTGTCACGCAGGGGGTCGCGGGTTCGAGTCCCGTCCGTTCCGCCAGATACAAATCTCAGGGTGTTTTTATACATCCTGTGAAGTAAAAAAACCGTATCACTGTAAAAGGGATACGGTTTTTTTTCGTCTTCAAGAAGTTCCTCCGTCTATCGTGGAATCTGACGCAAATGGGCCTACGCCTGGATGACGAACAGGATATTACCGCCACTTCTTTCACTGCCATGGTTATTTTGTCCCACTGACATTTAAGGCGCGGCCTCATGGCGGTGCTTAACCGGGATCGGGACATGTTCAACGCAGAAGCAGACTGCGTAATGTTGATGTCACTCAGATAATCACGGACAACCGCCAGACATGCGTATCATCATTCCAGGGCATCCCACTTCTCCAGTAACTCCACCGGGATCTCATTGATCACCTCCGAGAACCGTTTTCCCACCAGTCTTTCAGCCTGGCGTAACAGTGGGATGGTCGGGCTGCTGGGTTCACTGCTCTCAAACCAGCGACGAATGCACCGCAGGCGTTCCAGCGCATCATTACGATCGCGAATTGGCCCCGGTTCAGCATTGTGTGGGAGGGATATATCGGGGGGCGCGTTGACAGGCGGCACATCCTCTGCCCGTGCCGGAACGGCATTATCCATAACCGTGCCTGCGGGGGCTGGCGCTGGCGACGGAGGGATTTCCGGCGTGGTTGTCTGTACCACGTCAGGCAGCAGCGCCAACAACTGCCGCAGGCGTGAAAAATCTGGAGCCAGATCGCCTAATGTCTCACGCGCCCACACTTGCAGGCGTTCTGCGCTTTCTTGCGCTTCGCGAAACGCCGCCAGCGGTAATGCCCCACGGGCTTCGAGGTCGGCCAGTTGCTGGCGGACGGATTCGGGAGCCAGCGCATCAGCCGGGCGGGGAGCGGATAACGCGCGCTCGACATCCCGTACCTGCAGGCGCAGGGCGGCACTGTTTGACAGCGTAATACCGCGAATGTCTGCCATCACGCCTTCGTGATCCAGCAGCGCCGCCAGGGCATTACTGCGCGCCAGCGCCGCATCTTCAATAGACTCTGCGGATGCGCCTTCGCCGGTAAGCAGCTGCGGATGGAGTGCATCAGACCAGATTACGCTCAGTTCTGCCAGTTGCGTGAGCATTTCCGCCAGTCCCTGTGCGCCAGCCTGCTGGATGCGACTGCGCAGCAGCAGGATCAACACCCGGATATCCTTACTGCGCGTGAGCAGACGGCGCGCATCACGCTCAATTTCCGGCCAGTTCACGGCTTCCGGCGTACTGACAAAATCACCATATTGCGCCTCCGCCTGGGGGGCGGCGCGGCTGAACAGCAGCAGGTACTCCGGATCGTACTCCGGATCGGGGCCGCAGGGTTGTTCCGCGCTTACTGGTTTAGTCAGGCACATATCCATATCATTACTCTCAGTGGGTTAAGCCGTGTTCAGGTTCAAAAATCATGCCGGTCACCGGACGGTCATGCATCGCTTTACCTGCCCAGGCCGTCCAGCCAAGCCGCTGCGCGCCGCCGATCACCGCAGGCGGTGCGGCATGGGGCTTCAACTGCAGCTCAATTTCCCAGCAATATTCAAAACCGATGAACGTACGCACCAGTTCTGTCAGCACGGGCAGATTGTTGCCGCCGGGCAGAAAACGCAGGTAATCCTCCAGCGTGAGCGGGCCGATAATTAGCCGGAATTTGTACTGCATATCCGGTACGGCCTGGCCGATAAGCGCCCCGTTGCCCAGCACCGAGGACTGCGCGGGCGTGCCCAGATGGGTGATTTCATCGTCCGCCACCGTTATCCAGTGCAGGGCGAACTCTTTTACCGCAAAAGGCACGCTGAAATAGTGCGCCAGCGTGGCGGCCAGCCCGTCAGGATTGCGCGATTCGCGTACCAGATGGGCGGAGGCCGCCAGGCGAACATGATCTGACAGCGGGCTTTCGGCGCTTTCCCGTAGATCCTGCCCGCTGAGACTGGCGATATAAAACGCAAAACGGTCGTGTTCCGGTTTGTCCAGCCCGCCACCAGCGGACTGGGCGCTGCGCCATGCCTGCCAGAACTGCGTCAGCCAGCGGTGGTGAAAAATATTGGAAAAATGAACCAGCGTCGGATCGTGACGGCTCTCTGAGCGGTTCAGTGCCAGCTCGGTATAGTGCAGAGGCAACGGGCCGTTTGGCCCCCATAGTCCGAGGCTGTACAGGCTCAGGTGCAGGCGTCCATCCTGCCAGCTGACCTGGGCGATTTCCCGTGGCGCAAAGGTCATCGTCGGCGTCTGTCCCAGACGGAATTTTTCCATCCGTGGCTGCCAGATACTGCCTGCCGGAGTATCACAGAGCTGGGCATCCACGCGCCGCATCAGGTTCAGGAATCCGTAACGCCAGGGGGTTTTCTGCGCCTGGTCGAGAGCGCCGGTCATACGCTCCCCCGTTGCCCGGTTCTGACCGGCCAGGTCATGACATGCCCGCGTTGCATCGAGTGCAGCGTCATCTGCGAGAAGGTATTAATGGAAACATGGCGGGCAATATAGTGTTCCAGCACCAGACCGAACAGGTAAGGACTGATACCGGAAAACCCTTCTTCGTCCACGGTCAGTTCGCAACTGACGCCCCGGCCATAGACCAACAGGCCGGAGCCGGGCAGGCGGCGGGTCACCGGGGTGGTTTTGCAGCCAATCAGGCTGCGCACCTGGCGCGACTGCGGGCTGTCGTGAGCCGGAATAAACAGATTCAGCAGATCGCGCAGCGCCTGGCCGCCGGTGCGGTGATCCAGATCGGCCAGCGGCAGATAATTAAACGACAACTGCCGGATCAGCCGCCAGGCCATTTCGCGTTCAGCCAGCGGCGGCTGCGGCGGGCGCGGCGGTCTGATAAGACCCACGCCCGCCACCGGAATCGCCGCATCTACGGTCAGATCATCCCGGCCATTACGTGGAATAAGGCAGGGCAGATCGCGGTTAGTCACCATTGCCGTGACGGTGATATGGCGCAGATTTTCCGGGTAGGGCGCTTCATGCTGATCAACCAGCGACAGGAAGACTTCCGAGCCGGTATAGGGGGTTCGGGTGCCATAGCGGCGGGCGTTTTCTGACGAGCGGCGCGGCTCACGACGCAGTGAAAAATAACGCCCGTGGTTGCCTTCGTCATTATTACGGGTGTGATACAGCGGACGAAAAATCATCTTCCGTGTGGTTTCCGCTTCCAGGCCTTCGACTTCCTGAACAGAAAACACCTCGTAATCCAGCGGACGGGTACGATCTACCACCAGATGCTGTTCCGTCACGCTGTGAGTGACTTCAATCCGGGTGGTAGTGCGAGGAAACAGGTTGATCACAGGCGTACAGAACAGGCTGAACTGTGCAGCGTCCGTCTGATGAATCAGCCAGTCCGGCGGCAGGCGGTTAAGCAGTATGACAATTTCCGCCACATTGCCCTGCACCTTTTGTAGACCGGCAGACAATCCGGTCGGGGTGAAGAAGTAAAACCGTTCCGGACAGGCGAAAAATTCATGCAGCAGATTATGGCCGTGAAACACGTTCCAGGCGAGCGGCAGCAGCCCCTGCCCTGGCTCCAGCCCTTCGTGCGCCACCGGGTGTTGAAGATTCACATTCAGTTCGCCGTCAAAGTGACCGGGTTCTCCGGCCAGTGTGGCGACGGCGCTGGTATGCAGCAGCTCAAACAGGTGTGACGCAATGCGTTCTTCGCCGCAGAGGTAAAAGGGCAGCCGTGCCGGACCGGCCAGCTCGCTGAAAGTCAGTTCCCCGAAGGTTCGCAGGGTGATGCGCAATGCCCCGGCGACATGAATATTAGGCGGCAGATAGCGGTGCAGGGCGGGCATATCCGGCGGCGCGGCGGTCAGGCGTACCTCCTCAATGGACAGCGGCCACAGCGTGACGTCCTGGCTGCTGCGAAACTGGCAGGCGGTATTTTCGCCTTCCGGGATGGGGGAAATGAACGCGGTATCGCGCGGCACGGTGACCCCTTTCGCCAGGTCGCCTTCCTGCGTATCGGGATACAGCTTTACCACTGCCATCGATGGCGTGGGGGTGACGTAATTGGGGCTGACGACTTCCAGTAACCGCTGTGTGAAGCGGGGAAACTCGGCGTCAATTTTTAGCTGAGTACGGGCGCTCAGAAAGCTGAATGCCTCGATCATGCGTTCCACATACGGGTCGGCAATATCGGTTCCCTGCATCCCCAGCCGGGCGGCAATTTTGGGATGGAGGGTGGCGAACTCAGCACCGGTCTCCCGCAGGTAGCTCAGTTCGCGGTTGTAATACTCCAGTAGCCGTGGATCCATGAATAATGCCCTGTATTAAAAGAACGTAATGCGGCTCAGCTCCATATCCAGCGCGCTGCGTACCAGAAACTCCGTGGGATACGGCTGCGTCAGAATTTGTCCGCGAATTTCAAACTGTAGCGTGTTATAGCTACCCTGCCGGGTTTTATCGAGCAATGGCGTGACCCTGAGTGTGGCGGCGTTCAGCCGGGGTTCGAAACGAATAATGGCGCGCCGGATCGCCTCGCTGATATCGTCCCACTTATGCTCATACATAAAGCTGCCCGCCAGCGGCGGCAGGCCATAGTTGAGCACTGACGCCGCCGCCTGCGGATAGCGCCGGGCGTCGATGTCACCCTCGTGGCTAATGGTATTGAGCAAAAAGGAGAGATCCCGACGAATGATCTCCTTCAGTTGTACCGGCGTGACGCTGATATCCCGGTCAATTTTCTGATACGGAGCATTGTCACACAGCCGATCAAATAGGGTGGGCAGCAGGTGGTTAGCGGGTGTAAAACGAGACGTGCTCATGCGCCATCGTTTTCCTGAGCATGAAAGGTACAATGGGCCATGTCCAGCAGGCTGATATCGCCGTGGCTGGTCAGCCAGACTTTCTGCCCCAGCGCCCGCACGGTGGTTTCGCCGGGACCGTCCTGCCAGGCGGTTTCCCGGCACAGACGCAGGGCGTCAGATGCACTTTCCGAACCGCTGTAACGGGTAAAAAGCCAGGCACCGTGCGTATCGCCATTCATCAGGGTGATATTAATGGGTTTCCACAGCAGATCGGTCAGGCGCGTCGGTTGCGGCGATTCCAGCGAGCGTATTTGCGAAAACGGTAGCCAGATATACACGCCGCCGGTGACCAGCTCAAGTACCGGGCCAAGGCGGGAATCGCTGTCGCTCGCCCAGTCAAACGCGCCGCCGTTCCACTGCCCGCCCGTGTCTGTTATGGCTTCCAGTGCGGTATTACGGTGTTTATCAACCTCACCGGTATCGTCATGACAGGCGAGTGCCGCCAGCAGTGACTCCACCCAAACGGGCTGCGGCAGAAGGAAACCGGGTCGTTGTTCACCCTGAAAAACGGTGCGGCGGAACATTTCGCAGCGAACCAGCTCCCGGTACAGCCGGGCCTCCTGGGTATAATTAGCCTCCATCCTGGCGCATAGCTGAAGTTGGTGTAGCGCCCGCGACCAGTCTCCGGCCACACACAGCAACTGAAACAGGCTGTGGCGGCAGAGCGCTTTCGCCGGATTTTCCCGAACCTGCTGCTCCGCCATCTGAATTCCCTCTGCAATAGAGTATTCCTGTAGCAGCGCGGACAGGGTAGCAGGAAGCGTGTCAGTTTTTTTCATGGGCGGTATTTCCATTTTTCTGTGTCGGAGTGATTCGGTAGTGGCTGTCGATGCCAATAATACGATGCTCGCGGCGGGTCAGATCGGGCAGTATCTCGCTATGTGCGGTTTTCCCCGCCTGTTCCGGCGAGAGCAGTTGCAGGATATCGGGCATTGATTCCATCGCCAGCCAGTGCATTTCACCCTCACCGGTCGTGTCCAGCGTATCCAGAATGGCATCAATACCGGGCGCGCCTGCCACCATATCCTGTAACGTGTCGGTGTCGCCCTTTTTATCGTATAACGACGTCAAATCCTGGGTGACAGCGTCTTCATTTCGGGGAAACGGTTTATCACGGAGGGGCTTTTCCTGCCCGGAGGGCCGCAATGCCTGCTGATATTCCTGGTAAAGCTGGTGTAGCGTGCTATCCGCTTCATGGCCGGTGTAAGAGGGCGCGGTTTCCCGGACGGGAATAATATCGAACGGGTTCTGCGGATTGAGCTGTTGTTGTTTAAACCAGTCCAGATCCAGGTACTCAGCAACGGATTCAGATGACTGAACCAACTGAGGAAACGAAACATCGGGACGGGACTCATCATTGGTGCGGGCAAGGCACCAGGATGACAGACCCCATTCAATCGTATCTCCATCATTCAGCCGCATACGGTGATGAGGTTCCATCACCTGCTCATTGACGGCACAGCACAGTTCATCCGAGTGATTAACAATCCACCACGCCTCTTCGTGGCGAACAAGACTGAGCGCGATATCGTCTTTCCCATGTTGCTCAAAAAGCGGAATGTAGGGGGCGGCGGTAGTAAATACGATGTATGTCCCAGCGGGATACTGTGCGTTATCCGTTATACCCTGCGACTGTATTTTCCGTAATTCCCACATGTCTTGTTTCATTATGTCCCTTAAATGTATTTATTTTTCTGGAGGAAACGTTTAGGGAGTTTTAATTCATAAATAATTTTAACTAAATTCATAGGGAGTCATTATTGATGACACCCTTTTTATTATTTTCGTCGTGAATGAATTGTTGTATGCATAGATGTCTTTTTTGAAATATTATTTCTTTTAATTCTGCAATTGCGATTTTTATCTTGCTGCTCATTGATTATTTAATATTAACGGCTTAGTTGCTAATTAGTCCCTGATCTGTATCATTGTTTTGTTTCGATATTTTTTCGAGGCTATCAATAAAGAATTGTTTATATATTTATATGCATTGATGCATTATTTTTATGAATTTTTATGTCACAAGGCATAACACATGGAAACTCCTGTTTCACGCAGTGCGTTGTATGGAAAACTGGCCGGCCCACTATTCCGGTCGCTGGAATCGGCAACGGCATTTTGCAAACTACGCTCTAATCCCTGGGTTGAGCTGACTCACTGGCTGCACCAGTTAACACAGCAGCCCGATAACGATATTCTCCACGTTCTTCGGCATTACCAGATCCCTCTTTCTGATGTGGAGAAAGCGTTACTCCGGCAACTGGATATGCTGCCCGCCGGGGCCAGCGCCATTAGTGATTTTTCTCACCATATCGATCTCAGCGTTGAAAAGGCCTGGATGCTGGCGAGCGTCCGTTACGGCGATAACAAAATTCGCAGCGGCTGGTTGCTGCTGGCCTTGTTGACCACGCCAGAACTGCGTCGGGTACTGAGCAGTATCTGCGCGCCGCTGGCCACGCTTCCGGTTGATGAACTGACGGAAATACTGCCCTCGTTGATCGAAACATCGCCGGAAGCGCAGGAGCGCCCTTACGACGGCTCCGGCCTGGCATCAGCCATTCCCGGTGAAAGCAGTCAGGCGATTCCCAACGGCGGGCAGGATGGTAAATCCGCGCTGGCAAAATACTGTCAGGACATGACGGCACTGGCGCGCGACGGCAAAATCGACCCGGTGACGGGGCGTGAGCATGAAATCCGCACCATGACGGATATTCTGCTGCGCCGTCGCCAGAATAATCCACTACTGACTGGTGAGGCGGGCGTCGGGAAAACGGCGGTCGTCGAAGGTTTTGCCCTGGCGATTGCGCAGGGGGAAGTGCCGCCCGCGCTGCGGGAAGTACGGCTGCTGGCGCTGGACGTTGGCGCTCTGTTGGCCGGAGCCAGCATGAAAGGCGAGTTTGAATCGCGTCTGAAAGGGTTACTGGAAGAGGCCGGGCGCTCGCCGCAGCCGGTTATTCTGTTTGTTGATGAAGTTCACACTCTGGTGGGCGCGGGCGGCGCATCCGGCACGGGCGATGCCGCTAACCTGCTGAAACCGGCGCTGGCGCGCGGCACCCTGCGGACTATCGGCGCCACCACCTGGAGCGAATACAAGCGCCATATTGAGAAAGATCCGGCGCTGACCCGGCGTTTTCAGGTGTTGCAGATTGCCGAACCGGAAGAGATCCCCGCAATGGAAATGGTGCGTGGTCTGGTGGATACGCTGGAAAAACACCATAACGTACTGATTCTGGATGAGGCGGTACGTGCGGCGGTACAGCTTTCTCACCGCTACATTCCCGCCCGGCAGTTGCCGGATAAGGCCATCAGCCTGCTGGATACCGCCGCGGCCCGCGTGGCGCTGACGCTGCACACGCCGCCTGCCAGCGTACAGTTCCTGCGCCAGCAGCTAAAAGCGGCGGAAATGGAACGGTCGCTGTTGCAGAAGCAGGAAAAAATGGGGATTCAGTCAGATGAGCGGCGCGATGCGCTGACGGCGCGAATTTTCTCGCTCAACGATGAACTGACTGCATCCGAATCCCGCTGGCAGCGGGAGCTGGAACTGGTACATACGTTGCAGAAACTGCGTCTCGCAGAGTCTGATGCTGATGACAAAACCACGCTGCAACAGGCCGAAACGGCGCTAAGGGAGTGGCAGGGTGACGCGCCGGTGGTGTTCCCGGAAGTCAGCGCGGCGGTGGTCGCGGCGATTGTCGCCGACTGGACCGGTATTCCTGCCGGGCGCATGGTGAAAGATGAGGCCAGCCAGGTGCTGGAACTGCCTGCCCGACTGGCGCAACGCGTTACCGGGCAAGACGGCGCGCTGGCGCAGATTGGTGAACGTATTCAGACCGCCAGGGCGGGACTGGGCGATCCACGCAAACCGGTGGGCGTGTTTATGCTGGCCGGGCCGTCCGGTGTCGGTAAAACCGAAACCGCGCTGGCGCTGGCGGAGGCTATCTACGGCGGTGAGCAAAACCTGGTAACCATCAATATGAGCGAGTTCCAGGAGGCTCACACCGTTTCCACACTGAAAGGCGCGCCGCCCGGCTATGTGGGCTATGGCGAGGGTGGTGTGCTGACGGAAGCGGTGCGTCGCCACCCCTGGAGCGTAGTGCTGCTCGACGAGATCGAAAAAGCGCACCATGACGTCCACGAACTCTTCTATCAGGTGTTTGATAAAGGGGGCATGGAGGACGGTGAGGGAACACATGTCGATTTCAAAAACACCACGCTACTACTCACCACCAACGTGGGTTCCGACCTCATCAGCCAGATGTGTGAAGATCCGGCCTTAATGCCCGATGCTACGGGGCTTAAAGAGGCGCTAATGCCGGAATTGCGCAAGCATTTCCCGGCGGCATTTCTGGGCCGCGTGACGGTGATCCCTTACCTGCCGCTGGATGAAACGTCGCGTGGCGTGATTGCCCGTCTGCACCTTGACCGGCTGGTGGCGCGGATGGGTGAACAGCACGGCGTGACGCTGACGTATAGCGAGGAACTGGTCGCACATATTGTGGCGTGCTGTCCAATGCATGAAACGGGCGCGCGGTTGCTGATTGGCTACATCGAACAGCACATCCTGCCGCAACTGTCGCGCTACTGGTTGCAGGCCATGACGGAAAAAGCCGCTATCAGGCAAATTGATATCGGCGTTAATGGTGATGAGCAGATTGTTTTTGAGACAACCTCGCAGGAGGGAATATGCCAAAAGAGTTAAGTGGTGCGCAGTGGGTTTATGGCGTGACTAAGTTTGTCGGCGGAAATACAGATAAACCCCACTGGTCAATTGATGGGCATTAAATATGACATTACGTTACCCGGCGTTATTGACTCCTTTGCTAATGATGTTCGCTTTCAGTGTTCATGGCGAACCGCCTTTACCACAGGATGTGCAGCATTTTCTGAGCAATGCAGAGATGTGCCAGCATCTGGCCGGCGAATGGGACAGTTCTTTACCGGAAGAGGATAAAAAAGACATAGAAAAAGGCATTAATACCTGGTGTCCTCCGGCGAAAAAAGCACTTCCTGGGTTACGGGAAAAGTACAAAGAAAACAAAGAGATTATAAAAAAACTCTCTGAGTATGATTTTTAAAAACTGTACCGGTATACCGCTCCCTTGGCGGCAACCAGTTGACTAAAAAGGAAATGAAGGATTATGGCTATCAACAATAGCGCGCAGAAATTCATCGCGCGCAACCGCGCGCCGCGCGTGCAGATTGAATATGACGTAGAGATTTACGGCTCTGAGAAAAAAATCGAGCTGCCGTTCGTGATGGCGGTGCTGGCCGATCTGGCCGGGAAACCGCGTGAAGAACTGCCGCCGGTGACGGATCGCAAATTCCTCGATATTGATATTGATAACTTCAATGAGCGCATGAAAGCCATTGCGCCGCGCGTGGCGTTCGCTGTGCCGAATACGCTGACGGGTGAAGGTCAGTTGATGGTCGATATCACGCTGGAAAATATGGACGACTTTTCGCCGGCACAGATTGCCCGCAAGGTGGACGCCCTGAACCAGTTACTGGAAGCCCGCACTCAACTGGCGAACCTCCAGACCTACATGGATGGCAAGGCCGGGGCGGAAAATCTGGTCAATAAACTGTTGCAGGACCCGACCCTGCTGAAAACGCTGGCGAATGCGCCGAAACCGGCCGCTACCCAGCAAGGTGTGTCAGCGGATAATGAATCAGCGGAATAACGTCGAATTTTTAAGGAATTTTCATGGCAAACAGTAATATGCAGGCAACCGACGCGGTTGCTCAGGATACCGTCTCCGCATCCGGTGAATTTGATGCGTTGCTGAATCAGGCCTTCCGACCCAAGACTACCCAGGCGGCAAAAGCCGTGGAAGCCGCGGTGCAGACGCTGGCGCAACAGGCGCTGGCGAACACGATCACCGTCAGCGATGACGCCTATAAAAGCATCAGCGCTATTATTGCGCAGATCGACTTTAAACTGACCGAACAGATCAAACTGATTCTGCAACATCCCGACTGGCAGAAGCTGGAATCCTCGTGGCGCGGTATGGAGCATCTGGTTTACAACACCGAGACCGACGAAAAGCTGAAAATCCGCTTCATGAATCTGTCAAAAGATGAATTGCGGCGCAACATGAAGCGTTACAAGGGCATCGCCTGGGATCAAAGCCCGATGTTCAAGAAACTGTATGAAGCCGAATACGGCCAGTTAGGCGGCGAACCTTATGGCTGTATCATTGCGGATTACTACTTCGACCATACACCGCCCGATGTGGATCTGCTTGGCTCTATCGCCAAAGTCGCCGCGTCGGCCCATGCGCCGTTTATTGCCGGGGCTTCCCCCTCGGTACTGCAAATGGACTCCTGGCAGGAGCTGGCGAATCCCCGCGACCTGACTAAAATCGTCACCCAGAACCTGGAATATGCGCCGTGGAACTCCCTGCGGGCCAGCGAAGACTCCCGTTATATTGGCCTGACGATGCCGCGTTTTCTTGCCCGCCTGCCGTATGGCGCAAAAACCAACCCGGTGGACGAGTTTGATTTTGAAGAAGATGCGGATGGTTCTGACCATACCAAATACGTCTGGAGCAACGCGGCCTACGCGATGGGCGTAAACATCAACCGTTCTTTCAAACACTACGGCTGGTGTACGTTGATTCGCGGTGTGGAATCAGGCGGTGCGGTGGAAAATCTTCCCTGCCATACCTTCCCGACTGACGATGGCGGCGTGGACATGAAATGCCCGACCGAAATCGCCATCTCTGACCGCCGCGAGGCTGAACTGGCGAAAAACGGTTTTATCCCGTTGATCCACCGTAAAAACTCAGACTATGCCGCCTTTATCGGCGCACAGTCGCTGCAAAAACCACAGGAATACTACGATCCAGACGCGACGGCCAACGCCAACCTGTCCGCCCGTCTGCCGTACCTGTTCGCCTGCTCGCGCTTCGCGCACTTCCTCAAATGTATCGTCCGCGACAAAATCGGTTCCTTTAAAGAGCGTGAGGATATGCAGCGCTGGCTGAACGAGTGGATCATGAATTATGTCGACGCCGATCCGGTGAACTCCTCGCAAGAAACTAAAGCCCGTCGTCCGCTGGCTGCCGCTGAAGTAGTGGTGGAAGAGGTCGAAGGCAATCCAGGTTATTACGACGCGAAATTCTTCCTGCGTCCGCATTTCCAGCTTGAAGGGCTGACGGGATCGCTGCGCCTGGTGACAAAACTGCCGTCAGTGAAGCAGGGCAATGCCTGATGCATTTATTTTGTGAATATATAAATAATATCAGAGGATATTAAGAGAATATATGCCATATGTTTATGCTAATGCAAAGGCTTTACAGGATACAGAAAAGGTAGGAAACCACCATCAGTGTGTTGAACTTATTCAACACTATATACGAGTAGGACAAACGAGTACATGGCAGCAAGGGGCCGCAGTATTTGGAAACAAAAACATTGAAGTCGGGACAGTTATCGCTACTTTTGTGAATGGGCGATATCCGAACCACAATAGTGGCAACCATGCTGCATTTTTTCTGGGGCAAGATGCTGGCGGGATATGGGTGATGGATCAATGGAAAGATGATATCGCAAAACCCCGTGTGTCCAAACGTTATATAAGAAAGTTGCATAATGGAAGTGTTCGTAGTGACGGGACTTATATAAGGATGAGTAATAATGCAGAAGCCTATTTTATCGTTGAATAGCACCTGTATTGTCGGGGGCATTCTGTGGTTACTTCCGGTAATAGTTGTTCATGCCGATGAGATTGTCTGCCCTGCGGTTATTCATTTTTCTCAGGCTCCAATAATTTCCTCAGCGGAAGGATGGAATGTCTCATCCCGTGCAGCGCGTATGTTGAATGATGGTGGTTTTCTTTCGTCTGGCGATCCCAAAGAGCAGGCAGATCTGAAAGGTGAAGATGCAGTCGTTGATGGGAAAAAGGGGCGCCTGTGGGAGATAGACCCGGAGGATAATCGCCGGGGGATCTGGTTCTCATGTAGTTATGGACAGTGGGCTGTTCTGCTTGCCAGAAAAGTTCAGGGAACGGTCGCGACATGCTGGAGCCCGGATGTCTTACCGGCAAAATTGATTTGTAAATAAAATATATAATCTTTATATGAATACTCTGATGCCAGAATACGCATAAAAGATGCCTGTTAATGTTTAAGATTTATTCGTGAAGTAAATACTTCAATAATATTGGCAGCGGAAAAAGACAGCCTTCTGTTCTCCTGAAATTACGGGGAAGGGGATTCTGTACGGCAACGGTTTATTTCTGCGCAAATTATCAGGATAAACCAGGTTTATTTTAAGTAAAACTTAATAAGGATATAAAAATGTCTTATGATATTTTTCTGAAAATTGACGGCATCGACGGTGAGTCGATGGATGACAAACACAAAAATGAAATTGAAGTACTGAGCTGGCGCTGGAATATCCATCAGGAATCCACCATGCACGCCGGTAGCGGCCTCGGCTCCGGTAAGGTCTCCGTCACCAACCTGGATTTTGATCACTATATCGACCGCGCCAGCCCGAACCTGTTCAAATACTGCGCCTCCGGCAAGCACATTCCGCAGGCCATTCTGGTTATGCGTAAGGCTGGCGGCAATCCGCTGGAGTACCTCAAGTATACCTTCACCGACCTGATTGTCGCCGTGGTTTCCCCGAGCGGCAGCCACGATGGTGAAATCGCCTCCCGTGAAACGGTCGAGCTTTCTTTCAGCACTGTGAAACAGGAATACGTGGTGCAGAACCAGCAGGGCGGCAGCGGCGGCACTATCACCGCAGGTTACGACTTCAAGGCGAACAAAGAAATTTAACGGCTGTTTTTCCGGCCAGATTTATATCTGGCCGGATTTATTGTTTTGATTTTAAAGGAATTTACAGTGAATAAATGGCGTAACCCCACTCGGTGGTTATGTGCGGTAGCTATGCCTTTTGCACTGCTCCTGCTTTCCGGATGCGGCAGTAGCGATGCGTTACCTGACCTCGAATCACAGCGACTCGACCTGAGCGTGAAAGCCTCCGATAAGGTGAATCCTGACAATCAGAAGAAGGCCGCGCCCATTGAGATACGTGTTTATGAACTAAAAAATGACGCCGCTTTCACGACAGCTGATTACTGGTCGCTCCATGACAACGACAAATCCGTCCTTACCGACGATATAGTGCGTCGCGACAGCTTTATTTTGCGTCCCGGCGAAGAGAAAAAACTGCGTCGCCCGCTGAATGCGCAGACCACGGCAATCGGCATACTGGCCGGATACCGTAACCTGGCCAAATCGGTCTGGCGGGTAACCTACAAAATCCCGGAAGCCCCGGAAAAAGCCTGGTACAGCAGCTTCGTACCGGGGAAAGGAAAAGTGCAGTTGGAGGCGGAACTGGAACAAAGCGCCATTGTAATTACGGAACGGGATAAATGAATTATGAGCTGGAATGACCGCGTAGTCTGGAGTGAAGGACAATTTTTACTGCCGCAGATGTTTCAGCAGCAAGAGCGTTATCTGGAACACGTCATGCATTACCGCAGCCTGCCGCTGACCCCCTTTTTCTGGGGATTCAGCCACTACAATATTGATGGCGAAGCGCTGAACATCGGTAAACTGATACTGAAAGAGGCATCAGGGATTTTTCCTGACGGCACGCCGTTTAACGCACCGGGCCACACCCCGCTACCGCCGCCGCTGACCATCCTGCCGGAGCACCTGAACCAGCAGATTTGTCTGGCGGTACCGGTACGCGCGCCGAACAGCGAAGAAACTACGTTTGACAATAACCCGGAATCACTGGCGCGTTTCTCGGTACATGAACACGACATCCGCGACGCCAACTCGCTGGGACGTGGCGCGCAGTTATTACAGCTCAGTCACCTGCGCCTGCGGCTGCTACCGGAAAAAGCGGTGACGGGCGCCTGGATTGGCCTGCCGCTGACCCGCATCACCGGGCTGAATCCTGACGGGCGGATAGATATCGACCACGACCTGATTCCACCCATCATTAATTATCAGGCCAGTTCACTGATGTGTACCTGGCTGTCGTGGATCAACGATCTCATCCGGATGCGGGCCGATTCGCTGGCGGAACGGCTGACAGGCAGCGACAACCACGGCCATGAAGCAGCGGAGGTCTCCGATTACCTGCTGCTGCAAATTCTCAATCGCTTTGAGCCGCTGTTGACTCATCTGGCGAAAACCCCGCTGGCCCCGGAAGTGTTGTATCGCTACCTGTCCGAACTGGCCGGGGAACTCTCCACCTATGTGCGTCCACAAACGCGACGGCCCGCTGAATACAAAGAGTACAAACACCTGACGCCCTATGCCGGGTTGAAATCACTGGTCGATGAGGTGCAGTTCCTGCTGAACGCGGTACTGATCCGGGGCGCGCAGCGCATCGAACTGAAAGAGGGGACTTACGGCATCCTGAATGCGGTGGTAGCCCCTTCCGATCTTGCCGATTTCAGCACGCTGGTACTGGCGATAAAGGCTTCAATGCCGACCGATGTGCTACTGCAACATTTTGCCGCCCAGACCAAAATCGGGCCATCCGATCGCCTGCCGGAACTGATCCGCTCGCATCTGCCGGGGCTGGCTTTGCAGGTTCTGCCTGTACCACCGCGCCAAATCCCGTTTCAGGCCGGATACATCTATTACGACATCCGCCGCGAGGGAGCATTGTGGGAACACATTGCCCGTTACGGCGGGATGGCCATGCATACCGCCGGGGAATTTCCGGGGCTGGAGACAGAACTGTGGGGAGTGCGCGATAAATGACAGACAGTACCCTGACGCCGCCAGCGGCGGACATGATGTCCTTTTTGTCCACCACACCGGAGCATAAGGACAGTGAATATGAAACGCCGGTACACACCAGCCAGCGCACGGAACTCAATGTCATCGTTGAAGACGGTCCGGACAGCAAACTCCGGCTGGCTGAAATCAGCGCGGCGGCTAACCCGTTGCTCGCCGCTGCCCGGCCTTTATTGTGCGCTCTCGCAGCCATGCCCGCTAAACTGGATGCGGCCCTGGTAGAGCCTTACCGTAATCTGCTGGTACGCGAGATGCATCTGTACCAGACATTATGCGATCAGGCGAACCTGCGGCGCGAGCACGTACTGGCGGTACGTTACTGCCTGTGTACGGCGCTTGATGAAGCCGCCAATAACACAACCTGGGGACGGCGCGGCGTCTGGGCCGGAAAAAGCCT
Source organism: Salmonella sp. 741265073_HBA (assembly GCF_046569105.1). Taxonomy (NCBI): domain Bacteria; kingdom Pseudomonadati; phylum Pseudomonadota; class Gammaproteobacteria; order Enterobacterales; family Enterobacteriaceae; genus Salmonella; species Salmonella sp. 741265073_HBA. Next base: position 26,034 of record NZ_JBKFRY010000002.1, read on the forward strand.
GCTGGTAACATTTCATGGTGAAAGCGAAGGCGGGATAAAACTTTTCCAGATCATCGGGCGTCTGGCGGCCAGCTTCCAGGAGCATGGCAACGTACTGGAGGTTATCTACCACCTGCTGGGGTTGGGATTTGAAGGCCGCTACAGCGTGCAGCCAGACGGGCGTAAGCAACTGGACAATATTCGCCAGCAACTGCTGACACAGCTTTCACAGCGTCGCGATCCGGTCATGCCCGCGCTCTCGCCTGACTTTCAGGGGGCGATAAGCGGACGACTGCGGCGGATGCGCCGGGTGCCGGTCTGGCTGAGTGCCGGGATAGCCCTGTTGGCGATGCTGACGCTGTTTGGCCTTTACAGCCACCGGATGGATGTGCAGACCGTCACCGTACAACAGCATATTGATGCGATTGGTATAAAACTGCCACCACCGCCCGTGCCGGTTCATAAGCTGCGGCTGAAAATCCTGCTGGCAAACGAAATCGCCCGTGGCCTGCTGACCGTGGACGAAGATGACCAGCACAGTAGGGTGGTCTTCCGTGGCGACGCCATGTTTGTGCCGGGACAGAAAACGGTGAGTGACGCAATCCGGCCAGTGATTAACAAAGCGGCGCGGGAAATCGCCCGCGTGGGCGGCGCAGTCACTGTAACGGGTCACACTGACAGCCAGCCCATTCATTCGGCTGAATTCCCATCCAACCTGGTGCTGTCGGAAAAACGGGCGGCGGAAGTTGCGGCGTTGCTGACCTCCGGCGGCGTACCTGCCGGACGGGTACATATCGTCGGCAAGGGCGATACGGTGCCGGTGGCGGATAACGGCAGTAAAGCCGGGCGGGCGAAAAACCGTCGGGTGGAAATTCTGGTAGTGGAGTGAATGAATGATAAAAAAATCGACCTATGATGTGTCTCATCATTCGGCAATATGTGGCGTGACGGGGGATTATTATCGGATCTCAGCGACATATCACATAAAACGATCTATCCGTGTTTTTTTGATCATTTTATGTTGTTTATTACCCGGTGGCGTTTTTGCCGGGTCCCTGATTAACGCAGGATTCATTTCCCCCGATAATGTCAACCTCAGTATACGGGATTTTCTGGGGTTTTATGCCAGTGATAACTTACAGGAAAAAGATAATACACTGATGTATGTGTTGGGGGTAGCGGATGCCACAGAAGGTAAGACGTGGTGTGGATATGGTCAGGTTGACAGTATAACAATAAACCATACTGTGCTGGCCTGGCTTGATCGGTACTCTGTGAAAAAGCCTGATGCAAGAGCTTCGGTGCTGATAGAGGAAGCATTAGTTAAAAATTTCCCCTGTCAGGGGACTGAACCCTCCGTAAAAATTGCTTCCCGGTCATCTCCTGTGTTATCCCTGACGCCGGATGCGCTTAATCTTTCAGGTAATGACTTTTTTAAATTTTGGGTATCTGGTAATCAACTGGATAAACTCAGGGCGGGTATCTATCTGCTTGGCGTGGAGGATGCAACGGAGAAAAAACTATGGTGTGGATACGATTTATTTAAGACGCTAACATTAAATGAAATTGTCTATGTTTTTCTTAAAAATAAAACACATAAAGAACTTAATTCTCGCGCGGCTGAACTTATCATAAATAAATTAATAGAGTATCCCTGTAATATATAAAATCATTCAAGTTGCATCAAGGCGGCAAGGGAGTGAATCCCCAGGAACGTACATTAGTTCGTGACTGGGGTGAGCGAGGAAAGCCAACGCACATGCAGCCTGAAGTATGACAGGTATACCCTGTGATAATGTTATCGCTGCCAGTTCAGATAAGTATTGGTGGTAAAGTCTTGGTGGTAAGGGATTGATATGTTTAAGATAATGGTCTGTCTGTTGGTGGGTATTCCTGCCATTTCTTATGCGCACGATTATGGGTGTGCTACGGTTGGAGCATCAATGGAGTCATCATTATTTGATGCCATAAAAAATGACCTGAATATAGATGTCGCTACTATTATAAAGGATAAAACAAAGGTAGAGATTCTTGATATCTCGCCTGTATCTAAGGTCTATGCAGAATCTCTGGCCAGGATGGATTATGAAAAAGATAAGGCCAAAAATAAAGTGGCAATATTAGATAAAAAATCCTATTTCGATAGTTACTATGAAAATCAGGTTAAATCTATCGTGGCAAAATATATCTATATTAACAAAGATAAAGAAAAAGATATTTTCATTGCATCCAGCTTCATGAATGCTGATGAGTGTTCTGTAAGATTTAATGGTTATATTACTTTATCCAGGGAATTTTAAAATATTGATTATTGGGTGGCGAGTCGAAATATAATGCAAAAATTTCTTAGTCTGCTTTTTTCCCGGCGCGCGCTGGCAGTTGTGGGCGTTCTGGTTCTGGCGCTGCTGGTCTGGTTTGTCGGGCCGCTGGTGTCATTTGATACCCTGCGCCCGCTGGCCTCCGTGGGTAGCCGGGTAGTGACCATTGCCCTGTTACTGATGCTGCTGGTGCTGTGGCTGGTAAACTGGTCGATGAGCATCATCGGCATCAGTATCCTGTGTCTGATTATTGGCTTTGTCACACCGCTGCTGGCCCTGGACGATGTCCATCCGTTTGCGCCGCTGTGGGTCCGCCTGACCCTGATTGGTTTCATCCTGCTGATGTACGCGCTGTACGGCCTGTACCGGCTGTGGCGTGCGCTGCGCATGGATGAACAACTGCTGCGTCGCTTCCTGCATCCGCGCGGGGAAGAGGTACCGGTGGCAGGCGAGATCAAAGCCGACCTGCGCACCGTCAACCATATTGTCACGCAGGCCATCCGGCAACTGCGGCAGTTGCGGGTGGACATGCCCGGCTGGCGTAAAATCTTCGAGGGAAAACGCTTTCTGTATGAGCTGCCGTGGTTCATGGTGGTCGGCAGTCCTGGCGACGGCAAAACCACGGCCCTGCTGAACACCGGATTGCAGTTCCCGCTGGCGGAGCAAATGGAGCAGACCTCGCGTATCCTGACAGTGCCGGGTGGCGGCACGCTACACTGCGACTGGTGGTTTACCAACGAAGCGGTGTTGATTGACACCGCCGGACGCTACGCCCGCCACGATGACGGCGGCGAAGTGAGCGCCGCGCAGCGTAACGCCGGAGAGTGGCAGGGCTTTCTCGGTCTGCTGCGTAAACATCGCCCCGGCGCGCCGCTTAACGGCGTGATCCTGACGCTAAACGTGGCGGATTTAACCGCACAGTCACCGGCGGAACGCCTGGCGGCCTGCGCCGCTCTGCGGGCGCGACTGGCAGAACTGCGCGAGACCCTGGGGATTCGCTTTCCGGTCTATCTGGTGGTCACCAAAATGGATTTGTTGCCGGGGTTCAGCGAGTATTTTCGCACGCTGACCAGCCATCTTCGCGCACAAATCTGGGGCTTCACGTTGCCGTACAGCCTCAGGCGAAAAGCGGGCGACCCGCAGGCGCTGCACGCCGCCTGCGCGCAGGAGCTGGCGCGCCTGACGCTGCGGTTGGATCAGGGACTGGATACCCGGTTACAGGAAGAGTACGACCTTAAAAGCCGCCAGCGACTGTATACCTTCCCGCGTGAGTTCGCCGCCCTCGGCGAGCCGTTGCTGGAGGCTATTGAACAGATCTTCCTCGATTCAAAATTCGATGCCACGCAACTGAATAACACGCTGCGCGGGGTGTTTTTCACCAGTGCCGCGCAGGCGCAGGCCGACGCCGTGGCCGACCAGTTGAGTATCTGGCAGCGCTTTGTCCGGGCGATAAAAACCGCCCGTGGCGAATCATCCGCCTCTCTCCCACACGCTCTGCCGGACGGCAACCGCAGCTACTTTCTGCATGATCTGCTAACACAGTTTATTTTCCGTGAAGCGCACCTGGTGGAGCCAAACCTCCAGTGGGCCTGGCGTTACCGCCTGCTGCGCCTCGGCGGGCACCTGCTGGTACTGGTGCTGGCATTCCTGTTGTGGCAGGGGATGCAGACCAGCCAGCAGACCAACGGCGACTATCTGAATGAAATCAGCGCCCGCGCGACCCGGCTGGACGGCGAGGTGAAAGCCTACACCGGTAAACCGGCGATGGCTCCCGTCCCGGCACTGCTGGACAGCGCAAGGGAACTGTCCGCCTGGCCGGAACTGGACCCGGACGCGCCGCCGCTGACCTGGCGCTACGGCCTGTACAGCGTACCGCCGGTAACCGACAGCGTGGCGTCGCTGTACAACCGTCTGCTGGATCAACTGCTGCTGCCGCCGCTGGTGAAACGGATGGAGTATGTGCTGGCGGACGCCATTGCCCGTCAGGACAGTAAAGCGGCCTACGATGCCCTGCGCATCTATCTGCTACTGAATCTGGATAAAGATCACGAAGATAAATACAACGCGGCGGAGATCCAGTCGTGGGTGATTAACGATCTGGGGAACAGCGACAGCGTGGCCGGGTTCGGCGGGCGCGCCGCCGTGCTGACGCATATCGAAGCGCTGTTTGACGGCAGCCGGGTGGTGCATTCACCGTATGAGAAAGATGAGGCGCTGATCCGCCAGGCGCGGGCATTCCTCGACGGTCACACCAGTACCGAGCGTATCTACGCGCGGGCGCTGGCGGCAATGGAGAGCGAAGCGCCGCAGGAGTTCACGCTGGTACGCGCCGTCGGCGCGGATGCGGGAACGGTGTTTGTGCGTAGCAACGGCGCGCCGCTGGATCGGGGCGTGCCGGGTATTTTTACCCGTGAAGGATACCGGGAGCTGTTCGACAAACGATTACCGGAATTTGTGGCGGCGGCGACGGCGAACGATGGCTGGGTGATGGGCCGGGAGAGTACGCCAAAAAAGCTGACTGACAGCCTGCGCAGCCAGATACCGGGGCAGGAGCAGTCTGTCGCCCGCGAAGTCCGCCGTTTGTACCTGACGGAATATGCCCGCCGCTGGCAGGATTTTCTGGACAGTATCCATAGTATCAACAGTGCCGGGGAAGAGGGCAGTTCCGGCCTGGCCTATGATTTACAGGTGCTGCGCACCCTGGCATCGCCGGACTCACCGCTGATGCGGCTGGGAAAAGCGGTGGTGGAGCAGACCACGCTGGTGCCGCCGCCGGACCCGCAGGCCAGACAGAAACAACTGGCGCAGCGCGCATCCGGTAACGCGGGGAAAGTGGTACAGACGGCAAAACTGTTCCAGGATATTCACCCGGAAGAACGGCTGGAAAAAACGCTGGTGGATGATCGTTTCGCCGCGCTGCGCGAGGTCATTGCCGGGCGGACGGACGGCGGACAGAGCGGCGGTGGGACGATGCAGATCGCTTCGCTGCTGACCATGCTCAACGAGTATTACACCCAACTGACCATTGCTGATAGCGCGCTGGCAGCGGGGACGTTGCCAGCGCGCATTACTGCCGCAGACAAGTTGCAACTGGAGGCGGCGAAACTGCCCGCGCCGCTGAAAAACATCCTGCTGGATCTGACGAAGCAGGGAACGCGCAAAATCAACGCCGGGACCGGCGATGTGCTGAACACCCAGATGGAGGCGATGATGGGCGACGACTGCCGTGACGCCATCGACGGGCGCTATCCGTTCGCCGACAGCCCGCAGGAGGTCAGCGCCGAGGACTTTAACCGCATCTTCGCCAGCGGCGGCGTACTGGATGCTTTCTGGAGCAAACAACTGGCTCCGCTGGCGGACACCGCCAGCGACCCGTGGCGCTACAAACCGACCGAAGGCAACATGACATTGCAGGGGCCGGATCTAACGCCGTTTCAGCAGGCGAAGCAGATCCGCAGCGTGTTTTTTAACAGCGAGGGCGGGAAAAAATTTTCCTGGTCGATGCAGATTAGCGTGGTGGATATGGACCCGGCCATCACGGAACTGGTGATTGATATCGACGGCCAGGTGCTGCGCTACGCCCATGGCCCGGACCGGCCCCTGAAAGTGACGTGGCCGGGACCGCGCAACGGCTCGATGGCGGAAATCACCGCCAGCCCGCGTATTCGCCAGGACACCTCAACGCTACTGACCGGCGGGCCGTGGGCGCTGTTTCATCTGCTGGACGCCGGAAAGGTACAGGAAACGGCGGTGCGGGGGCGGCAACTGGTGGAATATGATTTTGACGGTCGTCGGGTGGTGCTGGAAATCACCGCCGGGCGGGATTTTAACCCGGTCAGCCGGGAGCTGTTGCAGAACTTCAGTTGCCCGGCGAGGGCGCTGTAATGCGCCGGCCAGCGGTGGTATCAGCCCCGGCGATGTTCGGCAGGCTGCCGGACCAGCGCGACTATGTGCGCTGGCGGGTGGGCGCTGAAGAGGGACGAATATGGCAGGACTGGCTGAACCGCCAGACATGGGTGGGCAGCGGGCGGCATATCGTGTTGCCGGAAGGCCAGACGACCGATGAAGAGCGTGACGGCTGGATGCACCTGTCGCCGCGTGGCGAACATGATATGCCCGCGCCGGAACACCATCCGCTGCCGTGGAGCTTTGTGATGTCGCCGGGATTTTTGCCGATGGGGGGGACGACTGACTGGCTGACCGGAGTGCTGATGGCGTCACGGGATAGCGTGGGACGCCCGTGGCCGCTGGTGATTTACCAGCGCTGTGGTCGGGAGTGGCTGGACGAGAGTTTGCAGGAGACGCAGGGCTGGCTGTACTGGCTGGCGAGGCTGGCGGCGCAGCATATCACGCCGGACACGATGCGGCGCGGGCGGCTGACGGAGCAGGTGGACCAGCTATGGGCGATGTGGCAGCCGGGGCCGTGGTGGGCGCAGTGGCTGCGTGGGTTACGACGTACATCGCAGCGCAGCCGGGAACTGACCGGGCTGCCGGATGAAGCACCGGTAGTAGAACTGCCGGGCGTGCGTTATCTGCCGTGGCCGGGCTGGCCAGGTAAGACGCTGGGGCAGGCAACACCGGGGCAAGGCTGGTTCTGGCAGCAGAACAGTGAAGGGCGGTATGTGGATGCGCTGCGGCTGGCGGAGAAATAATGGACATGGTGGTTTTAAAAACATCTGCTAAGGAATGAAGAAATGGGTAATTATGATAAAGCGTGTAATAACACAGAGGCGGTAAGGTTTATTCAAAAATATAAGAATGATTGTGAGATAATCGCTAATCAACTTGAAGTGCCAGTGGAATTTATACTGGCGGTTGCAGCAAAGGAAAGTCGTTATGGGCAGGGAAGGATTGCAACTGAATATAATAATTTTTTTTCAATGCATGGTCCGGCACCATTGCAGTTGAGTAAAGTTCATCCTCAGGGAAGTCACGACGTGTGGGTTGCCACCTATACGTCTTTTTTAAATTGCGCGAAATCATTCGCCATCAGGTTTGGTAGTGCAGTCAGAAAGATAAAGGACCCTAAACAATTTGCACAAGCATTGATTGAGTCACGATTTAATTCAGGTAAAAGTAGTAATGGAGGGCATACCGGATACGCCAGTGAACTGGTGGCTATGATTGGTATGGTTAAGCGGAGAATGGCATGTTCAGTAAAATAGTGTCATTGCTTTTGTTTACTATTTTATCCGTGAGCAGTTATGCCCAAGTTCTTGTATCAAATATCCCGGTGTTTGATTTGACTAAATTAAATCAGGAAGGGCTTACCGAGACACAGGCTCAGGCATTATTGGTTTTATCATTAAAAAATGAAAAATATAATATTACATTGCCTGGCGTTTTTATGGACGAGGCCTTAAAAAATGATCAGGGTAAACCATTTCATTCTGGATATTATAGCTTTGGTGTGGGCTATGACTCTCCTTCTGCCGGTGCTACGGATATCTGGGGATTATTCTCCGTCAGTCCGAAAACAGGAGATATCTGGGAAGAATATGCATGTGAGAGAATATCATTTCCGGCGCTACAAAAAATACAACAAGAAATAATGAAAAAAACTGGCGCGACATTTGCCAGTGAAGTGGTACAGCGCCGGGGGCTGGGCTGTACAGATGAATAGTGGGATAGTTGGATCTACCGGGCATACGTTACCTGCCAGGGCAAGGCTGGCGGAGAAATAATGGACATGGTGGTTTTAAAAACATCTGCTAAGGAATGAAGAAATGGGTGCTTATGATAAAGCGTGTAATAACGTGGGCGCGGTAAGATTTGTCCAGGAGCACATGAAGGTTTGTGAGATAATTGCAAAAGAGCTTGACGTACCGGTAGAGAATATACTGGGCCTTGCTGCTGCCGAAAGTCAATATGGTACAGGTCGTATTGCCAGGGAATATAATAATTACTTTTCTCTCCAGGCTCCTGCATCATTTCAGTCAGGTCGGGTTCATCCAAAGGATAGTAACAAAATTTGGGTGGCTATTTTTTCTTCGTTTTCAGTTTGTGCGCGATCTTTTGCTGTCAAGTATGGTGACGCTGTTCGGGGGAAAAAAGATGCTCTGGCCTTCTCTGAAGCACTGGTAGCTGCTGGGTTTAATTCAGGATCTCATATTACTGGTGGTACGGATAATTACGCCAGGATAACTGCTGGAATAATTATTATGGTCGGCCGGAGAATAGCATGCCCCGTAAAATAATGCTTGTTTTTTTTCTATTTATGTCTGAGTTCTGTTATGCCCAAGTGGTTGTATCTGAATTTAATTTGTCAGATATAAATCGCGGTGGAATGACGAAAGCACAGGCAGAAAAACTACTCATTATTGCACTTAAATATCAAAAATATGATTTATCGCTGGATGGCGTTTTTGTTGACGGTGATTTGCAGGATAAACACGGAAATCCTCCCCATCCGGGATATTATGATTTTAGCCTTGGCTATGATACACCGACTGCCGGAGCAATAGATTATTGGGGGCTGTTTTCAGTAAGTTCTCAAACTGGTGATATATGGGAAATAAATAAATGTGAGAGAGTTATATTTCCGCAGTTGCAAAAAATACAACAAGAAATAATGAAAAAAACTGGCGCGACATTTGCCAGTGAAGTGGTACAGCGCCGGGGGCTGGGCTGTACAGATGAATAGTGGGATAGTTGGATCTACCGGGCATACGTTACCTGCCAGGGCAAGGCTGGTTCTGGCAGCAGAACAGTGAAGGGCGGTATATGGATGCGCAGCGGCTCATCACGGAAGTTGATAATTCAGGTGATGTCCGAAGATAAAAGGTATGGCATCAATGCGATATGCTTCGGGGATCCCTAAGGAAATCGAATGAGTAAGTTACAGTTTGACCCTCATAGCCCATTGGCTGAATATTTTTCTAGAACAAAGATAGACGGGGAGTTTATCAAAAACGATTATGGTGATAGAGGTGAATTTGTCATAAATAGTGAAACGGGAGCTATTTCATTATTGTTAAAATGTAAATATACATGGGTTAAAAATAGCGATGTGAAGGACGACTGGACGTTTATAGAAAAATCATTGTTTATCATTAATGTTTATACGACAGTTTGTTCCGAATGGAATGGTAAAATATTTTTTTCTGTTTCAGGAAGTTCAGATTTCGCCAGGAAGTTTCAGGGGAAGCCTCTGCCATTTGATATACAGATGATCCCTGTCAATCATGGCGAGCACTGGGATGTGACTGCATTGAAAGTGAGACCAGGGGATGATGTAAGGACTTATGTTATCTGGGGTTCTCGTATCCTCCATATTGATTCCGAGGATGTGGTCGCAGTGCGGAAATGTCTTGATCCAGCCCAGACAGTTTGCTCTAACCAGATAAACGTACCTCATGAAATTGGACATATGATTGGTTATCATGACGATGAGTATGCTCTGGATAAATCAGGTAAAGCAACAACGGCATATAGATCGGATGCTGCCGCATTAATGAATATTGGAATGGAGCTTCGAAGTCGTTACCTGGAACATGTTAACACATTTCTGAATGTAATAATTCCTGATACTTACTTTACAGTTTTGAGTGTAGGTAAATGATACAAACATGTATTCTGCTCATTCATTTTCTGATGCATGGCGTAATGTTTAATCCCCACCCTCAACCCTCTGTCACTGCGATAAATGGTATGAAATATGATCTGGTAAATGTAACAAAAAAAGATGATCAGGTAACTCAATATTATGAAAAAAATAATATACAAAACGGAGGGGTTGATGCTTCTTTTGTTGAAAAATATGGCAGGCCTGAACATGAGTTTGTCAAACCTCGCTATATGTTTGTTGGGGAGTATTATATTGGGCTGGAAAAAACCTATAGGTCAACGGACCCCAGATTTAGCAATGTACTGATTAAAGAAATGTTCTGGCATCTCCATGATGATTTGAACTTGACATGTTGGTTTCATTATAAGGACGAGCAGTGGCGAGTGTTCTCCTATATTTTTTGGCCACCCGGCGCTGTATTCTAGTTTACTGTAAAAATGGGGGGGCTCTCATTTTTAAATATATCTGTTTCAGCGGGGGGGATTTCTCGGTTGCCGGATGCTGCGCTTAAATTTAGCATTAAAGGAACAATAAATCCGGTATGGGGGTTGACGACAATCACGCCGCCGATAACCGGTGAAAACATTGGAACTACAGCAGGTTCTGTTGCCGGTAGTGCTCAGTAATTTACTTATACCGTACAGCTAAAAACTCCCGGACAATCTGAATCTCGACCGTATCTCCTCCGCCGCGAACTTGCCACTCAAATCTATGGTGAGTAAAGACCTGTGTGTCAGCATTGAACTGGACGGGGCGGCATAAGGAAGGACGAAAACAGGATAAATAATTTGCCGTGGTCGACCCGGCCAGGTAAGACGCTGGCGCGCGTTACTGTGGCTAGGATGCTACTGGCAGCAGAACAACAAGGGACGGTATGTGATGCGCTGCGTCTGGGGATAAAAAATATGACGCTAAATGTGTAGAGTGGAAACAAATATAGCAATATACGAAGGTGAATATGGACAATCTTCGTGATGAGGCTATTCGGTGGGCATATGATACTTATGACGACATCAGGCTGGATATGCCACTTTTTTTTCGGGTTTGAAGTGATGAGGTGCAATTTTGTTATTTTTTATGGTGTGGAGTATGGCATCGATATGTATTGCGTACACTTCTTAATTACCTCTAAATTTTGAATGTTACGACAACGGGAATGAGGTGAAAACAGACGGCAGTGAAAACATTCTTGTGGGTGAATATGGTCATCCTGAGCATTGATTTATAAAACCCCGACATAAATTTGTTGGTATTTACTACAGGGGAATAGAGCAGATTTATCCTTCAAAACATCCTGAATATAAAAATATTCCCATTAAAGAAATGTTCTGGCACCTGAAAGATGATCTAAAACTGACATGCTGACTTCATTACAAAGACGGAGAGTGATAGTTATATCTTATGTTTTCTGGCCACCTGGTTCTGTATTTTAATCCGATATTTAAGGAGTAAATATCATGAGTTTTGTATCTACGGGTAATAAATCAGCTGGAAATGGTGGACCCGTCATCACCACGCCGCCAATAACTGGCGAAAGTGGCGATATGAGCACAGGTTCAGTCGCAACCGGTGTTGCTGAGGCAGCCGAACAGATGGCAGAACAGGCAGCGGCGGAGCTGTTTGGTGCGCTGCCGGAGCCGTCAGGGCTGGTGAAAGCGGCAGTAACCGCAGCGCAGGCCGCCGCAGCGGCGGCAGGGATATCGGATATAGTTAGTGCCGCCCAGGATGCGGCGGCGTCGCTTGCTGCCGGCGGGCCGGGAGCGCATAACGTCACGGTCAGCGGCAGCGCTGTGCCGCCGCAGATGCTGCTTTTTGCCGGTATAAATGGTTCGGAGAAACTTGGCAGCCTGTTTACCTACATTGTACAGCTAAAAACGCCCGACACCCTGAATCTGGGCTATGTCTCCCCCGCAGCCAACCTGCCGCTCAAAGCCATGGTGGGCAAAGATCTGTGCGTCAATATCGAACTGGATGGTGGCGGTAAACGACATATCAGCGGGCTGGTCACGGCAGCGCGGGTGGTGGGCCATGAAGGGCGTTCGGTTACCTATGAGCTGCGTATGGAGCCGTGGGTAAAACTGCTGACCCACACCAGCGACTACAAAGCATTCCAGAATAAAACCGTGGTGGATATTCTGGATGAAGTGCTGGCGGAATACCCCTACCCGGTGGAAAAGCGGCTGGTGGAAAGCTACCCGGTACGCACCTGGCAGGTGCAGTACGGTGAAACTGATTTTGATTTTCTTCAGCGACTGATGCAGGAGTGGGGCATCTACTGGTGGTTTGAGCACAGCGAGGACAGTCACACACTGGTGCTGGCGGATGCCATCAGCGCCCACAAAGCATGTCCGGACTCGCCGCTGGTCGAGTGGCACCAGGAAGGGCTGAAGCTGGACAAGGAGTTTATCCACACTATCACGGCAAACGAGAGCCTGCGGACTGGCCAGTGGGTGCTGGATGATTTCGATTTTACGAAGCCACGTTCATTGCTGGCAAACACAGTGGCAAACCCGCGTGAAACCGGTCATGCCACCTACGAGCATTATGAGTGGCCGGGAGACTACTTCGACAAGAGTGAAGGCGAGATGCTGACGCGCATTCGTATGGAAGCGCAGCGCAGCCCCGGCAGCCGGGCTGGCGGGGCTGGGAATATCCGCACCCTCATGACTGGCTACACCTTTACGTTGATGAATCATCCGACGGCAGAGGTCAACCAGGAGTACCTGCTGGTACAGACCACGCTGTTTTTACGGGACAATGCGCAGCACAGCGGGCAAAACCAGCATTTTACCTATGTCACCACGTTTGAACTGCACCCCACCCGCGAGGTGTACCGCCCGCAGCGAACCATCAGCAAACCCCACACCAAAGGGCCGCAGAGCGCCATCGTCACCGGCCCGTCGGGGCAGGAAATCTGGACGGATCAGTACGGGCGGGTAAAGGTACAGTTTGGCTGGGATCGCTACGGCAAAATGGATGAAAACAGCTCCTGCTGGATACGCGTCAGCTACCCATGGGCGGGCAAAGGCTTCGGGATGATCCAGATCCCGCGTATCGGCCAGGAAGTGCTGGTGGATTTCAAAAACGGCGATCCGGATCTGCCGATCATCGTGGGGCGTACCTACAACCAGGACACCATGCCGCCGTGGGGACTGCCGGGAATGGCGTCGCAGAGCGGGATCTTCAGCCACTCGCTGTATGGCGGGCCAACGAACGGCAACATGCTGCGTTTTGACGACAAAACCGGCGCGGAGGAAGTGAAGTTCCACGCGGAAAAAGATCTCAACACCACGGTGAAGAATAATGAAACACATACGGTAATGGTGGATCGCACTAAAACCATTATTAAAAATGAAACCAACAGTATTGGTGAGGACAGAAACACCACGGTAACGAAGAATGACGGCCTTTCCGTAAAACTGGCGCAGACGATCAATATCGGCACCACTTATCGTTTAGATGTTGGCGATCAATTCACGCTTCGCTGCGGCAATGCGGCGCTTGTTTTACATAAGGACGGCTCCATTGAGTTTTGTGGCAAGCAACTGATGTTACATACCAGCGATGTCATGCAACTGATTGGTAAAGGTATTGATATGAACCCGGATGGCGGCACAGCCGTAACCGCCGATGATATTGCCCCCCTTCCCACCTCTGAATGATCTGAATTAAACCTGGAGTTCTCATGGATCGACCATACCGCATACAGGAAGGGTGTTTTGTCCTGCCTGAAACATTTACGGATCGCAGCGTCAATATTTTTATCCTGGAGGGCAATGAACGAACATCGCCCAGCCTGAATATTTCCCGCGATACGCTAAAACCTGATGAAGACCTGCCCGCCTATATTGACCGCCAGATTGCGCTGATGAAAAAAAATCTCGGTCAGCACCGGGTATTGTTGCGAGCGCCTGCACAGGCAGGAACGGGCAATGATGCCCTGATGGGGGAACAAATTGCCGCCACCCATAAATCCGGGAAAACGGAAGTGTACCAGCGTCAGGCCGGGTTTATTGCAACCCCTGGCAAGGTACTGGTCTTCACCCTGACCAGTCCCCGTCCTTTTGATGATAAAGCAGACCTACTCTGGAACACCTGGCTGGCAGGCTTTCAGCCGGATAAAAACGAATAATCACACGGAGGTGTGACCATGTATGAAGCAGCCCGTGTGGATGATCCTATCTACCACACCAGTGCGCTCGCCGGATTTCTTATCGGCGCTATCATCGGCATCGCCATTATCGCGATTGCCGCCTTTGCCTTATTTAGCTGCGGTATTCTTGCCGGGCTGATTCTGGGTTTTATGGCCGATCAAATAGCCTCCGGGGTATTGCAACTGGGCGAGGCCATCGGGCGCTCCATCCACCACACGGCAGGAAAAATCCTCACCGGTTCGGAGAATGTCAGCACCAACAGTCGCCCGGCGGCGCGCGCGGTACTGAGTACGGTGAAATGCGATAACCATATCGCAGAAAAACGCATCGCCCAGGGGTCGGAAAATATCTACATCAACAGCCAGCCTGCCGCCCGTAAGGATGACCACACCGAATGCGATGCGGTGATTGAAGACGGTTCGCCGAATGTGTTTCTCGGCGGCGGCACACAGACGGTACTGGAAATCAGTTCTGAAATTCCGGACTGGCTGCGCAAGGTGGTGGATGTATTGTTTGTCGTGGCGAGTCTGCTCGGTGGGCTGGCCGGGGCGTGGCGGCAGGCGGCAAAGCTGGGGACGAAATTTGGCACTAAATGTGCCGCTAAGTTTATCGGCGGGGAGCTTACCGGGATGGCCGTGAGTGAGGCTATCAGCGGGCTGTTCAGCAATCCGGTGGATGTGACCACCGGGCAGAAAATCCTGCTGCCGGAAACGGACGTCACCCTGCCCGGTCGCCTGCCGGTCACCTGCTCGCGTTTTTACGCCAGCCACCTGGAAACCGTGGGACTGTTGGGACGGGGCTGGCGGCTGAACTGGGAAACCAGCCTGCGCGAGGACGATGAACACATCACGCTGACCGGCGTACAGGGGCGGGAGCTGCGTTACCCGAAAACAATGCTGACGCCCGGCCACCAGATATTTGACCCGGAAGAACAGTTATACCTCAGCCGCCTGCATGACGGGCGTTACGTGCTGCATTACACCGATCGCAGCTATTACGTATTTGGTGATTTTGACAGTGACGGCATGGCATACCTGCTGTTTATGGAGACGCCGCACCGCCAGCGCATTGTCTTCGGGCACGAAGGAGGCAGACTGGTACGGATAGCCTCCAGCAGCGGGCATCACCTGTTACTGCACCGCACACAGACCCCGGCAGGGGAGCGGCTGTCGCGAATTGAACTGGTGCAGGGCGGCACCCGTGGCAATCTGGTGGAGTACCGGTATGACGATAACGGTCAACTGACCGGCGTGGTGAACCGGGCGGGAACGCAGGTGCGTCAGTTTGCTTATGAAAACGGGCTGATGACGGCGCACAGCAATGCGGCGGGGTTCACCTGCCGCTACCGCTGGCAGGAACTCGACGGCGCGCCGCGCGTGACGGAGCACGACACCAGTGACGGCGAACATTACCGCTTTGACTATGATTTTGCCGCAGGCACCACCACCGTCACCGGCAGGCAGGGGGAGACATGGCAGTGGTGGTACGACAGGGAAACGTATATCACCGCGCACCGGACGCCGGGCGGTGGAATGTACCGCTTCACGTACAACGAAGACCACTTCCCTGTCAACATTGAGCTGCCCGGCGGTCGCACGGTGGCGTATGAATATGACATCCAGAACCGGGTGGTGAAGACGACAGATCCGGAAGGCCGGGTGACGCAGACGCAGTGGAACGGCGAGTTCGACGAAATCACGCGCACGGCGCTGGACGATGACGCTGTCTGGAAAACGCAGTACAACGCCCACGGCCAGCCAGTGCAGGAGACGGACCCGGAAGGGCGGGTGACGCAGTACGCTTACGATGAACAGGGGCAGATGTGCAGCCGGACGGATGCGGCGGGCGGCACGGTGGTGACGGCGTTCGACAGCCGGGGGCAGATGACGCGGTACACCGACTGTTCAGGGCGCAGCACAGGATATGACCACGATGAGGACGGCAACCTGACGCGGGTGACGGACGCGGAAGGGAAGGTGGTACGCATCAGCTACAACCGACTTGGGTTGCCGGAGACGGTGAACTCACCGGGGAAACAGCAGGACAGGTATACCTGGAATGCGCTGGGGCTGATGAGCAGCCACCGGCGCATCACGGGGAGCGTGGAGAGCTGGCGGTATACGCCGCGCGGTCTGCTGGCGGCGCACACGGATGAGGAGAAGCGCGAGACGCGCTGGCAGTACACGCCGGAAGGCCGGGTGGCAGCGCTGACCAACGGCAACGGGGCGCAGTACCGGTTCAGTCACGATGCGGACGGCAGGCTGGTGCGTGAGGTGCGCCCGGACGGACTGAGCCGTACTTTTATCCTGGACGACAGCGGTTATCTGACGGCGATACAGACCACGGGCACGCAGGGCGGCGTGCGGCGGGAGACGCAGCAGCGGGATGCGCTGGGCCGTCTGTTACGGACGGAGAATGAACACGGCCAGCGGACGTTCAGCTACAACCGGCTGGACCAGATAACGGCAGTGACTCTCACGCCCACGGAGGCGGGGCAACAGCAGCACCGGATGCAGGCCGACACGGTGCGTTTTGAGTATGACCGCAGCGGCTGGCTGACGGCGGAGCACGCGGGGAACGGCAGCATACGTTATCAGCGCGACGCGCTGGGCAACCCGACGGACATCACGCTGCCGGACGGGCAGCACCTGACGCATCTGTATTACGGGAGCGGGCATCTGTTACAGACGGCGCTGGACGGCCTGACGGTGAGCGAGTATGAGCGCGACAGCCTGCACCGTCAGATAATGCGCACGCAGGGGCAGCTTGCGACGTACAGCGGCTATGACGACGACGGGCTGCTGAGCTGGCAGCGCAGCCTGGCGCCCGGCAGTGCCCCTGTTCTTCCCGGCCAGCGCCCGGCGCGGCAGGGCTGCGTGACGTCGAGGGACTATTACTGGAACAACCACGGCGAGGTGGGCACGATTGACGACAGCCTGCGTGGCAGCGTGGTGTACAGCTATGACAGAAGCGGTTACCTGACCGGGCGCTCAGGTCAGATGTATGACCATGACCGTTATTATTACGATAAGGCGGGCAACCTGCTGGATAACGAAGGGCAGGGTCCGGTGATGAGCAACCGGCTGCCGGGCTGTGGTCGTGACCGTTACGGTTATAACGAGTGGGGCGAGCTGACCACGCGGCGCGACCAGCAACTGGAGTGGAACGCGCAGGGGCAGCTGACGCGGGTCATCAGCGGCAACACGGAGACGCACTACGGCTACGATGCGCTGGGGAGGCGAATCCGCAAGGCGACGTACGGGCGGCACACGGGCCATACGGCGCGGAGCCGGACGGACTTTGTGTGGGAGGGGTTCAGGCTGTTGCAGGAGAACGTGCAGCAGCAGGGCTGGCGGACATATCTGTACGATGCGGAACAGCCGTACACGCCGGTGGCGAGCGTGACGGGAAAGGGAGAAAGCAGGCAGGTGTGGTATTACCACACGGATGTGACGGGCACGCCGCAGGAGGTGACGGCGGCGGACGGAACGCTGGTGTGGGCGGGGTATATCAGGGGGTTTGGAGAAAATGCGGCGGACATCAGCAACAGCGGGGCGTACTTTCACCAGCCGCTGCGGCTGCCGGGGCAGTATTTTGACGACGAGACAGGGCTGCATTACAATCTGTTCAGATATTATGCACCGGAGTGTGGCAGGTTCGTCAGTCAGGATCCGATTGGGTTAAGGGGCGGGTTAAACCTTTATCAGTATGCGCCGAATCCGATTAGATGGATCGATCCTTTAGGACTTGCTATCCTGGAGCATCAATCTAATTTTGATGCGGCAAGGAGAACCGGATTTGAAAATGCGGGTATGACAAACCCTGAGGATGTCACTTTCTCGAAAGTCGATCCCAAAACTGGTACTGTTGTTGAGTTTAAAGGTCCAAATGGGGCTAAAGTTGCTTATGATGCACCTCATGCAGATATGGATGTGACAGCAGGGCATGATAAACCACATGTTGGTTGGCAATCCGCAGGAAAAAGAGGTTCCGGAGGAGCTAATAGAGGTAATATTACTTATGATGGCCCACAACATCCGCATCGCTCTGACTCTAAGGGAGATGATAAATGTTAAATTCAAATATGTCTGAACTTAGAATCGAACTGGAGAATGCGATTAAAAATCTCGGTATTCATGACTATCGTGTCGATAAACCCGAACAAATCGTTTCTGAGATAAAAGAGATATATGTTAATGGTAATCCTAGAACCTGGTGGTTATCATTAAAACATAGACAATATGTCTTTTCTTATACCGATAATTCTGGATATAAAAACATATCACAAATAGTAAGCAAACAACTCAATGAAAGCAATGTAATCAACAAACATATATTTTTGATTGCTGATGAAGATAATGAGCAAATATATGTATATAACGTTCCTCTTAACTCCCTGCCTGAAATTATAGAAAATTGCAGATATTTTGAATATTATGTTGCAGATCATGAACTATCTTGGCTTATATGTGAAAATGATCATGGTGATTTGATTGTATGTTCAACCATTAAATAAAGCGTGAGTGCTCTTTAGCGATATAGTTGCCTGTATTTAGGCGTTACTAGCCGAAGATGGCACGATTGTCTGGCAGGGGAAACAGCAACTCTGAGGTCGGGAAGATAGCATAACCCATTAACCTGGATAGATCCGCTAGACCTGAATCCAGTTGATGCGACAGGTTATAGTGTTTATGGTTTATTTGCTCCTGGAGCAAATAAACCTTATTACATTGGTATTACTAATGATATGGATCGACGAAGGGCCGAGCATTAAAGCACTGGCAGGTTATCAAAAGAAAATGGAAGGATGCTGCCACTTGATGAAAATGTAATCTAATGGAAAGTCAGAGGTTACGAGCAATATTATATAGAGAAATATAAAACCAGAACTGGAACTATAGGCGAAGAAATTTCCTCAACAAACCGAGGGAATAAATATAATTCATTTGATCATGGGCGAACCGATCCCAGGGCACAGGCATTTAAAGATGCTTATAATAGTAAAAAGGTGGTTCCGGTGGAGGAAAATGCGGATGAGTGATTACAAATTTTGGGGCTGGGATAAGAAGCCGAGAACAATGCTGCGTTTTGTGAAGCCCGGAGACATATTTTGCTTTAGATTAGATGAAGATAGATATTGTTTTGGTAGGATAATATCTAAAATAATAACTGGACATGTTGCTGAGTTATTTGATTATATGTCAGCCGCTCCAGAAATTGCAGAACAAAAGATTAATGAGGTAAAAAGAATTTATTCGCCCATTGTAATTGATACTTATGGCTTGTTTGATAAAAAGGTATACAAAGATGGTGACTGGAGAGTTATTGGTCATCAGAGTAACTTTTCCCCTATAGATGTTGAAAATGTATATGTTACATACGGTCTTGAAAATTCATGTAAAAGAGTTGATGTGTTTGGTAATGAAATTTCCATATCTAAAGAGGAATCTCTAAAATATCCTAAGTTAAGTCCATATGGTGATTTTGATATTAAAAAGCTATTAAATAATATCTGAAGATAAAGCCGGGACAGATCCTCAAATCTTCCCAGCTTTTATTATTTAACCCCCATCAAATCCCGCCTTCGAGCCTGCTCCGCTTAATCACCGGAATATCTCCGGTATCGTTCAGCGCCCCCGGAAAGGTTTTCAGCCACGCTTTCACCTTCTTTTGATTAATAAAAGTCACGCTCATCCCTTCAATACAGCCAAAGAGTTCGCGGGTATGCTGCGGGGTGATCACGATGCAATCCCTCATTACCCGCACCTTGACGGGCATCCCGTTAATAAACCCCGCCTGCGGCATCCATTCACATTTAGAGATCATCCGGCATAATCAATCTGCCAACGCAGGAGATCGCTGTGCGTAAAGCCCGTATTACTGCGCACCAGATCATCGCTGTGATTAAATCGGCTGAATCCGGACGGACTGTTAAAGATGTCTACCGGGAGGCCGGTATTTCTGAAGCCACCAGGGACAACTGGAAGTCTGGATACGGCGGCAGGGATACGCGTGGAATCACAAAAGGCTCCACCGTATTTACTGTCTGCTCAAGCTGAATTTTCGCCGTAAGGGTAAACAACGGCTGCCGGTACGCAATCCCTCGCCACTGGTCACGCCGGAAGCGCTGAACCAGAGCTGGTCTGTGGGCGTCGTTTTCGCACGTTCAATGTTGTTGATGACTGTAATCGTGAAGCGTTGTCGATAGAAATCGATCTGAATCTGCCAGCTCTGCGAGTGGTCCGTGTACTCGACAGGATTACAGCAACCGCGGTTATCCGGCCATGCTGCGTATGGATAAGGAACCGGAATTTATCTCGCTGGTACTGGCTGAATGGGCAAAGAAACATGTAGTAAAGCTGGCGTTTATCCAGCCGGGTAAGCCGAAGAAAAACGTTTTCATCGAGCGTTTTAACCGGACATACCGTACAGAAATACTCAATTCTTATCTGTTCAGAACGTTGAATGAGGTGCGGGAAATTACGGATAAGGGTTATCAGAATATAACTGCGAACGTCCATATGAATCGCGGAACAATATGATACCGAAGGAATACCGCTAACAACATTATCTGGCCGGAATCTTAAAAATGCATGGAACTAAAACGGGTCTATTTACAGGGGCACCTGCGATGAATTTCGCTGCACTGAAAAGCGATACCGGATGAGAGTTGCTTCAAATTAATGTGCCATGTTCACGGGGAGGTGGTGCGACGTTTGCATAATCCAGCAAGAACTGAAAGGAAGGGGAGAGCTTTTTCATGCCTGTATAATCAGTCTGGCCTGTGTCAGTCAGCTCTTAGTGTTGAGACTCTCGTTGGAGCGTTATAATTGCTTTTCCGTTTCGGAAAACAAGATTTTCCATTAAAGATCTTCCCTGCGAGGAAAAGTTAACTAATAATCTTACCGTCGAGTTAGGAGATGTATGTTTAAATATAAACAATGTTGCAACGATGCCTGATAATTATCCTCTCTTCGAAGATAAGTTTCCCACACCCAGTGTGGTGGGTGTCATTGTAATGTTATCACTTGAATGTAAATGGAAGGTATAATTGCTTTTTGACTAGTATTCTATTCCACCCTGACAACACGATGTTAACATCAACACTGTTTATATTGGCAATAACGCAATTTTTTTCAGATTAAGAGGTGCTCTGATATATAGATTTTTATAACATTACTTATTTGAATTGGTAACAAATACCAATAAGCACAAGCTGTTATTACCAGCCACGGATTTTTCCATACGGTAAGATTTGGTATGGTGTTATGTATTCTGGATGTGCTGGATTATTTTAATTTGGTTAAAAAAAAAGGTGGTTATTCAAATGAAAAGCATAAAAAAATTGATTATCGCAAGTGCGTTGAGCATGATGGCTGCTAGTTGTTATGCTGGCTCATTTTTGCCGAACACAGTGCAAGAGAAATCAGCGAATATTAGCTTTGCCGCTCCCGAAGATTTAACCGTATCGTTGGATCAAGTGCCGGGCTTAATGGCTGGGGATGTGCCTACAAATACGGCTATTGCGAAGCTTACAGTTGATTCTACTTCTGTTCAAAATTTCGGGGCCAGGGGGGTTTCTGGCGAGCTAATGGACAATGCTGGCAGTGTATGGAAAATAATTGGTAAAAATAGTGGCAACTCAATCACTGTGGGCTTATCACCTAAGAGTGTGTCCAATAGTCTGGGCAAGCAAACGTGGAATGGGAGAGAGTGGTTCATCTTTGGTACCAATGACCCACTTTATATTACTATGATGGGGGAGCAGAATGTCTCACCTGATACGTACCCAGTGACTATAGACGTAGTGGGATATCAGCCTTAATAGTAAACAACTATTAGTGTATTGCGCCTTGTTTAAGGCGTAATACACATCAAATTTTTCATTTTTCTTTTACAATTTTTGATATGAAAACAATTAATTTTGTTTTAATGGCGGTAGCTTTGTTCGCCTCTAATTCTATGGTTTCAGTATATGCCGCCAGGCAGCAATTAAATTCAGCCACTAAATCATTCAGCGTGAAGCTGGGAGCTACACGTGTGATTTATCACGCTGGTACACCCGGCGCGACGCTCTCGGTGAGCAACCCGCAGGATTACCCTATTTTGGTTCAGTCTTCAGTCAAAGCAGAAGACAAAAATTCGCCAGCCCCCTTTATGGTGATGCCGCCTCTATTTCGTTTAGAAGCGAACCAGCAGAGTCAACTGCGTATTATCCGTACTGGTGGTGACATGCCAACGGATCGTGAAACTTTACAGTGGGTCTGTATAAAGGCGGTACCACCCGAAAATGAACCGTCGGATACACAGGCTAAGGGCGCGACCCTTGACCTCAATTTGTCCATCAGCACCTGTGACAAGCTGATTTTCCGCCCGGATGCCGTGAAGGGGACGCCGGAAGATGTTGCAGGAAATTTAAGATGGGTGGAGACGGGCAACAAACTTAAGGTAGAGAACCCCACCCCGTTTTACATGAATTTAGCCTCTGTCACAGTAGGGGGAAAGCCCATTACAGGGCTTGAGTATATCCCCCCCTTTGCTGACAAAACACTAAATATGCCAGGGGGCACTCGTGGTGATGTCGAGTGGAAAATTATTACAGACTTAGGTGGTGAAAGTCATCCGTTCCACTACGTTTTTAAATAAGTTCAAGGAATTAGCGGCAGAAAATGAAGTTCAAACAACCTGCCTTGCTACTGTTCATCGCGGGAGTGGTTCATTGCGCAAATGCGCACGCTTACACATTCGATGCATCAATGTTGGGCGATGCAGCGAAAGGGGTTGATATGTCGCTCTTTAACCAGGGGGGACAACAGCCAGGGACTTATCGCGTGGACGTGATGGTGAATGGTAAACGTGTCGACACCCGTGATGTGGTGTTCAAATTGGAAAAGGATGGGCAAGGAACGCCTTTTCTGGCTCCTTGTTTGACGGTCAGTCAGCTTTCACGCTACGGCGTAAAAACGGAAGATTACCCTCAGTTGTGGAAAGCAGCAAAGACCCCAGATGAGTGTGCGGATCTGAGCGCCATTCCACAGGCTAAAGCGGTACTGGATATCAATAATCAGCAACTGCAACTGAGTATTCCTCAGGTGGCGTTGCGTACGAAATTTAAGGGGATCGCTCCTGAAGATCTCTGGGATGATGGTATTCCGGCGTTTCTGATGAACTACAGTGCGAGGACAACGCAGACGGATTACAAAATGGATATGGAGAGGCGTGACAACTCTTCCTGGGTACAACTGCAACCGGGAATCAATATAGGTGCGTGGCGTGTCCGCAATGCGACCAGCTGGCAGCGGAGTGGTCAACAGTCGGGGAAGTGGCAGGCAGCATATACCTATGCTGAGCGTGGACTGTACTCACTAAAAAGTCGTCTGACTCTGGGGCAAAAGACTTCGCAGGGGGAGATATTTGATAGTGTGCCATTTACCGGTGTGATGTTGGCATCGGATGACAACATGGTGCCCTACAGTGAGCGGCAGTTTGCTCCGGTAGTGCGTGGGATTGCCCGCACGCAGGCTCGGGTGGAGGTCAAACAGAATGGTTACACCATTTACAACACCACCGTGGCGCCCGGACCGTTTGCACTGCGGGATCTGTCGATAACAGACAGTAGTGGTGATCTGCATGTCACCGTGTGGGAGGCCGATGGCAGTACACAAATGTTTGTGGTGCCGTATCAGACCCCGGCGATAGCACTGCACCAGGGATATTTGAAGTACAGCCTGTTGGCGGGCCGATACCGATCGTCAGACTCTGCAACGGATAAGGCGCAGATCGCGCAGGCTACGTTGATGTATGGTCTGCCGTGGAATCTCACTGCATATGGCGGTATACAGAGTGCAACGCACTGTCAAGCTGCATCGCTTGGTTTGGGGGGATCTCTCGGGCGGTGGGGGAGTTTATCTGTCGATGGAAGCGACACACACAGTCAGCGTCAGGGGGAAGCGGTACAGCAAGGAGCCTCCTGGCGACTGCGTTACAGCAACCAGCTGACTGCGACGGGGACAAATTTGTTTCTGACGAGATGGCAATATGCCTCGCAGGGCTATAACACCCTATCCGATGTGCTCGACAGTTATCGACATGATGGCAACCGTCTATGGTCGTGGCGGGAAAATTTGCAGCCGAGCTCGCGTACTACCCTGATGTTGAGTCAGTCATGGGGGAGGCATTTGGGCAATCTGAGTTTAACCGGTTCCCGTACCGACTGGCGTAATCGCCCCGGTCATGATGACAGCTACGGACTGAGTTGGGGAACCTCTATCGGAGGGGGCTCGCTGTCATTGAACTGGAATCAAAACAGAACGCTGTGGCGCAATGGCGCTCACCGTAAAGAGAACATAACCAGCCTGTGGTTCAGTATGCCATTAAGCCGCTGGACGGGGAATAATGTAAGTGCTAGTTGGCAGATGACTTCACCATCACACGGTGGTCAGACGCAACAAGTGGGGGTCAACGGAGAGGCATTCAGTCAGCAACTGGATTGGGAGGTGCGTCAGAGTTACCGTGCCGATGCCCCGCCAGGTGGTGGTAATAACAGCGCATTGCACTTGGCATGGAATGGGGATTACGGCCTGTTAGGTGGTGACTATAGCTACAGCCGGGCGATGCGCCAGATGGGAGCCAATATCGCGGGAGGTATAGTTATCCACCATCATGGTGTGACGCTGGGGCAACCTTTGCAAGGCTCAGTGGCGCTGGTTGAAGCGCCAGGGGCCTCGGGGGTGCCAGTTGGCGGCTGGCCTGGCGTTAAGACGGATTTTCGTGGCGACACCACAGTGGGCAACCTGAACGTCTATCAGGAGAATACAGTCAGCCTCGATCCGTCGCGACTACCGGATGACGCAGAGGTCACACAAACCGATGTGCGCGTGGTGCCAACCGAAGGGGCGGTGGTGGAAGCGAAGTTTCACACTCGCATCGGGGCCAGGGCACTGATGACGCTGAAACGGGAAGATGGTAGCGCCATTCCTTTCGGGGCGCAGGTTACAGTCAATGGGCAGGATGGCAGTGCTGCTCTGGTGGATACTGATAGCCAGGTTTATCTCACTGGTCTGGCGGATAAGGGCGAACTGACGGTGAAATGGGGAGCACAGCAATGTCGGGTTAACTACCAGCTACCTGCCCACAAGGGAATCGCGGGCTTGTATCAAATGAGCGGTCTCTGCAGATAGCCGATTCTGAAGGAGAGAATAATGTGGATGAAAATACAGCGAGTGAAAACGGTTATCTATAGCGTAACCATACTGGTCGCTGCCAGTAGCTTGATGCCGATAGCGAACGCCGCAGAAAAACTTCAGACAACGCTACGTGTAGGGACTTACTTTCGGGCTGGGCACGTGCCAGATGGGATGGTGCTTGCGCAAGGCTGGGTGACTTATCACGGCAGTCACAGCGGGTTTCGGGTATGGAGCGATGAGCAAAAGGCGGGTAACACGCCTACCGTATTGCTGCTGAGCGGGCAACAGGATCCTCGCCATCACATTCAGGTTCGCCTGGAGGGCGAGGGGTGGCAACCAGATACGGTGAGTGGTCGTGGCGCCATTTTAAGAACCGCTGCAGATAACGCCAGTTTCAGTGTGGTCGTTGATGGTAATCAGGAAGTGCCTGCGGACACCTGGACGCTGGATTTTAAGGCCTGTGCATTGGCGCAGGAGAATACGTAGACATCTGTTCCACTCATACTTCCTGTATAAGTGAATAAGGCGAATACTGTATATCAGGCTCGAGGATGTATTGAAAATTTACTCAAGGCAAATATGGTTAGCAATCTTCATTGCAGAAAAATCAATTGCTGATTGATTTTAAAATCTGAAATTCATCATTCTTTTTGTAGGGAGAGGAATATTATGTTTCGTAAAATAATTTAACGGACACTGATGCCTTTATTATTTTCTGTTTTGTGGGTTTGTTTGATTCACTCTTTTGTGAGCGGGGCTTTATAAGCCCCTGGTATAAGGTTTGTTTATCTGTCAGGTATTCATATGTGATATTTAAGATTTTATGTTTAGGGGGCTTTTTCTTGTCCCCTCAGGCGTAAAAATAATTTGTTTTTTACATAAAGGAATAAAGCATATGTCTTATGCACGACATTTACCGGTATTAATGTATCACCATGTCAGTGATAAACCCGGACAGATAACCTTATCTCCCCGTACGTTCCGGGCGCAGATGAAATGGCTGGCTGAATCTGGCTGGAAAACCGTTACCGCTGCAGAGGTGGAAGCTTTTTATCATGGTGCAAGATTGCCTCGTAAAAGCGTCATGCTGACCTTTGATGGCGGCTGGCTGGATAACTGGTTGCAGGTTTTTCCGGTGCTGCAGGAGTTTAATCTGCATGCGCATCTCTTTCTTGTGACCAGTTTGATCAGTGACGGACCGGTCCGTATTCCTGCAGGCGAACCGGTGTACTCTCATGATGAGTGTCAGATGCTGGTTAAACAAGGCCGGGCTGATGAGGTCATGCTGCGCTGGTCAGAGGTCCGGGAGATGCACCTTAGTGGCCTTGTTGAGTTTCACTCGCACACGCACACCCACCGACGCTGGGACCAGAAGCCTGTGTCCCGTAATCCGTCGGATTTGCTTCGTGTCGATATTCTTCTTAGTCGTAAGCGGATGAGGGAGATGCTGGGTTACTGCAGTCAGCATCTGTGCTGGCCTGAGGGCTGGTATTGTTCTGATTATATTCATGTGGCTGAAGAGTTGGGGTTCACATACCTGTATACCACAGAAAGGCGTATGAACAATCCAGTCATCGGTTCACAGCGTATTGGTCGTATCAACACAAAGGAGCGAAAGAATGTGGGCTGGCTGAAACGTCGTCTGTTTTATCACACCACGCCCGGATTTTCTTCGCTGCTGGCCCGGCATAAGGGGGCACGTCGGATAGCTGACTGAGCCGGAGACCAGGATGAAAGTGCTGCATACCGAATCCTCCCCCATCATCGGCGGGCAGGGGTTGTAGGCAATATCCCAAATGATGGTGCTGATTTTGAGCAGAAATAAGATAACACCGGAGGCCGTGATAGACCCGGTTGCGCAGAATCTGGAGGCAGCAGGTCACTGGCGCAGGGCTTCTACCCGCTGGCTTTTGGTCATGGGAGATTTTGAATGTACAGAGGCCCAGCGGGAGTGGTTGTTGTTGCGCCGGAATTATTGCCTTGCGCAGATATCTTCCCCTGGCACCAGTAAAGCTGGATATCAGCGACGTGACGAAATGAGAGGAGCCTGCACATAGGTTTATGTTTTGAGTAAGCGTCTTATTTAAACCGTCTGTTCTGTTTCCTCCACTTTCACAAATAATGTCGAACCGGGTGGGGGGGACTCAAGTAAGAATAATCTGGCGATGTTTTGCTTGTTTCCACGGGATACTTTGTTAGGTGAACGATACAATTAATGCGTTCCAGACTGCGTCACAGAAAAGGACAATGCCTTTGCAGAACGGGCGCATGACAATGAACCACTTTATTATTGGTATCTGGTTCGGCGACAACCTTGACGATCACTTCCGAGATAGGGTATTTACACTGAGTGGTAAACAGGTTCAATTAGTAACCGGAGATGGATGCAAAATCATGATCGATTCAGATGCTATTTTGCAGCCAATAGATTTTTTATTAAGATGATATCAAGGACATTGAGGCACACAATGACGCATCAGTAAGTCGTTGATAGCTCCTTTAATATAAGAATTTCTTTTATCAACGGAAGATAATGATGGAACTGATCAATAATCGTGGTATGCGAGACTGGATGATATTTATTAAAGTGGCGGAAGTAGGGAATCTTTCCCGGGCTGCACGGGAATTAGATATTAGCATTTCTGCTGTCAGTAAATCGCTTAGCCGCCTTGAGAATTCTATTGAGGTTACTTTACTTCGGCGCGATTCACATCACTTAGAACTGACTGGAGCTGGTCAGGCAGCCTATGCAAGCATGAAAAGGATAACATCTTCCTTTCAGTCCTTGCTGGATGAATTGCGAAATCCGGATAAAATTATCAGAGGGAGTATAAAATTTTCGGCTCCGGCTATTGTCTGTGAGTTTCTTGCCAATAAGTGGATATGGGAATTTACAGCTAGCTATCCGGATACAAAAATCTACCTGGATTCACGAGAGCGTAGCGATTTTTTTAGTAAATCCCTGGAGTTTGATGAGCTGGTTTTTAAAAGTGGCATAATCGAAAGTGAGGATCTCGTGTATCGAAAGATAAGCCCTTTAAAGTTGGTTCTTTGTGCGAGTCCGAAATATATTAGAAAATATGGCAGGATCTCACATCCTGGCGATTTGGAAAATCACATTATTGTGGGTCTTCACAACCATGGTCTTTCCGGACCTCTTACTCTTTTCCGTCAAGATGAATCATACACTATTAGTGGCGCTGTTAATGTTCATTTATCTTCCAATAATCTTTTGAGTGTTCTTAATTTGGTTTTAGAAGGAAAGGGTATCAACCTCATGACTCCGGCCTGGCTTGCCACCAAATACTTAAAAAATAATGAACTTGAAATTATACTTCCTGAATGGAGGGTTCCAGACCTCCCCATTTATCTTGTATGGCGTCATCGTCAGTATTATTCTCCTTTATTTCAACGCTTTCTGTCTTTTATTGAAGATAAATGGAATAATCGCCCACAAATTGATTTTCTGAATGATGATTAACCCGTTTGGAATGGTTTTGACACGTTCCTGACTTAAACCCACATGATGATGACTGAATTGAGGCATCGAGATATGCGACTGGTCAGCCAGTCGTCTTTTGACGATGCCCAATACAAAACATGATGCCGACTGACGGAAATGATAATACCCGGAAACAGGACGGGGCTGTTTTTGGGCAGCCGGAAGTTAAGCCCATACCAGAAACGTTGCAGTGTACTGAAAAATGGCGCCAGGTTGCACCTGTTCAACGATTTTCTGAAGGCGCAGGAGTATTCATTACTGATATCCTCCATTGCGCCTTCGGGAACCCACAGGACCAGCTATTTTACCGATAGCCTTTAAAAGGCGTAAGTAATGCCGAGCATGAAGTCATTGGAGGCAGCCTTTGTGTCTGCATCATAAGCGGTATGTTCATCACCAGCATAGTGATTTTTTGAAATGCTTACTTTGCCTGCATTAATGTATTTATAACTGGCGTCAATCATAATATTATCTGTTACAGCATATTTTGCACCGATACCTGCGCCCCAGGCAAAGTTATTTTTTGAAGCAGACAGAGTTTCATTAATACCAAAACCAACAGGAATGGTGTTATTACTTAGCTTCACATGAGCGAGGCCAACGCCTGCGCTGATATAGGGTGTAAATGCCGTACTATTGTGAAAATCATAATAGCCATTAACCATGTAAGTGGTCATTCGGACCTGATTTTTTACATTTATGTGTACTGGCTGACCAAATGCAATAATATCCTGCCCGCCTTTAGCATCCGTCTCACCTCTGAAAGTGGTATCCAGTTCTAAACGTACTGGAAGCTGGAATGGATCATAAAAGTCATAACCGATAGCAACCCCGCCGCCAAAAACGCCTTTGGTACGGTCAGGTAACGTTGCATGACCATTGACTATCTCATCCTGGCTGAAGGTTGAGTTGACTCCATAGACATTGACTACGGATGTCCCCGCTTTCCCGGTGATATAGATCCCTTCTTTTGCTGATGCAGTAGCGGACCAGGCTACCACAAGGGGAATGATGCAGACTGCGAAAAAGTTTTTCATTTCAGAACCTGCCTTAATATTGGGCTAAAAGACAAGTTTCACGGTATAGGGTGTGATATAACGATTACATAAACGAAGCCCAAAAAACGGTCTATTGTAACGCTGGGTTTTCTGTAAGCGGGTAAAAAATGAGATGAAAATTTTAAATAACAATACGATAATCGTCGGTATGGAAATCCATCTCCTCGCCAAATTGCCCCACGTACGGTTTCACTTCTACGTTATGTAACGGGTAGTGTTAGATAGAGCGATGCTGTAAGAAAAAGATGAAGATGAATTTGTACCTGTCCTGGATAAAGCCCGTTATCCAGAAATAACGGGCAAAAATATTTACTCAAGTGCCTGGGCGAGATCTTGTTGTACCTGTTGACGCTGTTCTGGTGTTAAGACTTTGCTTAAATCAAAATAATATTTAACCCGATAATAGCGAGCCTGTTGTTCTATGTTACTGAAGGCTGCAAGCTGCTGTTTTACGGCGGCGTCATCCCATTTACCGGATTTAATCACCTCTATCAGCGCACCGTCTTTAATCCCCTTCATAGAAATCTGACTGACGTCGCTTTCCAGTTGTTGGTGAAGTTTTTTGATCCGGGTAATCTGATCGTTTGTCAGCTTCAGATGCTGGACAATAGGATCCTGGGCGGGCAGAGGAGGATTGGGAACAGCGGTGGCGAAAGCGCCAAAAGAAACGCCCGCCAGAGTCGCTGCCAGTAAAGTTGTGCGTACAAAGTTTTTCATGAAGATATCCTGATAAGGGAGTGATTAACCGTTTTTATTACCCACGAATGGCGAGCAATTATCTTAGAGCCTATCCCAGTAGGCGTTATTGGCGCAGCCAGTTTGGACACGGACAGCGCGCAAAAACCGGAGCGTACACGTAGTACGTGAGGATTTTGAGCACTGCCCAGGTCCAAAATGGCAAGTAAAATAGCCCTAATGGGATAGGCTCTTAGTCAGAATACGTTGCCTGCCACATTACGCCACGCGAATTTGTTTTACGGAGAGTTACGGAGTGAAACAATCCCGCCGCGGTGAGCGGCAGGTTGCTTACAAGGTGAATGGATCGGCATCGCGCCAGGCTGGAAATTTTTCGCGATAGTCCTGCAAGGCGACGAGAGAAAGATCGGCATCAATACGTGTCGCCTGGTGTGGTTCGGCGGTGGCAATAATGTCGCCCTGGGGATTAATGATCCGGCTATCGCCGCGATAATGTAACCCATTGCCATCGGTGCCAACCCGGTTGCAGCCTGCGACATAAGCCTGATTTTCAATAGCGCGCGCCGTCAGTAATGTTTGCCAGTGTAGCGAGCGCGGCGCGGGCCAGTTCGCTACATACAGCGCCAGATCGTAATCATTGCGGTTGCGCGACCATATCGGAAAGCGCAGATCGTAACAGATCAACGGCAGGATGCGCCAACCGCGCCACTGCACGATGATGCGTTTATCGCCTGCGGCATAATGCTGATGTTCATCCGCCATACGAAACAGATGGCGCTTATCATAGAGATGAACTTTGCCTTCCGGTTCAACCAGTAAGAAGCGATTTACGGCGCCGCGCTCAGTTTGTAGCGCCGCGCTGCCGGCAATCAGAGCGTCAGTTTGTCGGGCTTTGGCCTGCATCCACGTAATCACGCTATCTTGCGAAAGTGAGTTATTAGCGGCCTCCATCGCGAAGCCGGTGGTAAACATTTCAGGCAGAACAATCACATCCCGGCCAGATACGAGCTCTAGCTGTCTGTCAAAATGACGCAGGTTTGCCGGGCCGTCCATCCAGACTAAAGGTTGTTGCAACAGAGTAATTTTCAAACCAGACACGATCGGAGCTCCTCATTGAACAGCGTCTTTACACTGTAGCATGAGCAATAATAAAAAAGCGGCAAGAAAAAGCCCCGCGAAAGCGGGGCAGGAAAGATGCGAGACTGATTATGCGGCTTCGACTTTACGCACTTTCTCCGGCAGCTTTACCGGTTTGGTCGCCAGCGCTTCAGGTTCAAAATCATCAACGTTGATACTGCGCAGGCGGCTCTCTTCCGCTTTCGCCAGGATGGCGGCTTCATCTTTATCTATAAGCCCTTTCGCCAGCGCATTGCGCGCCAGTTCATCCAGACGAGTAAACGGCAGATTTTTACCCAGTTCTTTGCAGATGCGCTGGTGGATAGGGTCGGCAGCGATGACATCACGCAGCGCTTCTTCCAGTAAACCGACCGGATTATGTTCGGCGGGTGTCAGATACTGGCCGCGCCCAATGCGTGAACGTGTGGCGTTCGGCACCTGCAGGATCTTCGCCACGGCGTGATCCAGCTTATCAGACGGCGCCAGATAATGACGGCCAGTCGGGAAGATCATCGCGGTGAGCAATCCGGCCACGACGCGGTTCGGGAAGTTCTGCAGCAGATCGTCCATCGCTTGTTCAGCACGATACAGCGCATCCTGTACGCCCCAGTGCACCAGCGGCAGGTCGGCTTCGTGGCGACCTTCGTCGTCGTAACGCTTCAGTACGGCTGAGGCCAGATAAAGCTGACTCAACACATCGCCCAGACGCGCGGAGATACGCTCGCGGCGTTTCAGGCTGCCGCCCAGTACCGCCATTGACACGTCAGACAGCAGCGCCAGGTTTGCGCTCAGTCGGTTCAGATGCTGGTAATAACGCTTCGTGGCGTCGCCGGTTGGCGTATGGCTCGTTAATCCGCGGGTCAGGCCAAGCCAGAAACTGCGGACGGTATTGCTGCCGACATGACCAATATGTTTAAACAACAGTTTATCAAAGGCATTCACATCATTATTCTGCGCTGCGGCCATCTCTTCCAGTACATAAGGATGGCAGCGAATGGCGCCCTGACCAAAGATCATCATGCTACGGGTCAGGATATTCGCGCCTTCCACGGTAATCGCGATAGGCGCGCCCTGGTAAGCACGCGCCAGGAAGTTGCTCTCGCCCAGCATAATGCCTTTACCCCCAGTGATATCCATCGCGTCGATAATGGACTGCTGGCCGCGGTGGGTGCAGTGGTACTTCACGATAGCCGACAGTACCGCCGGTTTTTCGCCCAGCATAATGCCGTAGGTGATTAACGATGCGGCGGCATCCATCACATAAGCGTTACCTGCAATACGCGCCAGCGGTTCTTCAATACCTTCCATCTTGCCGATAGAAATTTTGAACTGACGACGAATGTGAGCATAGGCGCCGGTTGCCAGCGCGACGGATTTCACCCCGCCAGTGGAGTTGGACGGCAGGGTAATACCGCGTCCTACCGACAAACATTCCACCAGCATACGCCAGCCCTGCCCGGCCATTTTGGGGCCGCCGATAATATAATCAATAGGCACGAAAATATCGTTACCGCGGGTTGGGCCATTCTGGAACGGAACGTTAAGCGGGAAGTGACGACGACCAATTTCCACACCCGGCGTTGAGGTGGGGATCAGGGCGCAGGTAATACCCAGCTCTTCTTCTCCGCCTAACAATCTATCCGGATCGGAAAGCTTAAACGCCAGGCCCAACACGGTAGCTATCGGCGCCAGCGTAATGTAACGCTTGTTCCAGGTCAGGCGCATACCCAGCACCTGCTGGCCCTGCCATTCGCCCATGCAAACCACGCCGGTATCCGGAATGGCGCCTGCATCAGAACCTGCTTCCGGGCTGGTCAGCGCAAAGCAGGGGATCTCCTGGCCGCGCGCCAGTCGCGGCAGATAGTGATTCTTCTGCTCTTCCGTACCATAGTGCTGCAACAACTCGCCAGGGCCGAGTGAGTTTGGAACGCCGACGGTGATAGCCAGAATTCCGGAGACGCCGGACAGTTTTTGCAGTACACGGGACTGCGCATAAGCGGAGAACTCCAGCCCGCCATACTCTTTTTTAATGATCATCGCAAAAAAACGATGCTCTTTCAGGTAAGCCCACAGTTCCGGCGGCAGATCCGCCAGTTCATGGGTAATCTGGAAATCGTTCGCCATCCGGCACGCTTCTTCTACCGGACCGTCGAGAAACGCTTGCTCTTCGGCAGTGAGTTGCGGTTGCGGATAGTTGTGCAGTTTTTTCCAGTCTGGCTTGCCCTGGAACAGATCGCCTTCCCACCAGGTTGTACCGGCATCAATCGCTTCTTTCTCGGTGCGCGACATCGGCGGCATGACCTTACGGAAGCCGCGGAACACCGGTGCGGAAATCATTGATTTTCGCATCGGTGTGAGGTTAAACGGCACGAGGATAATGGCCAGAGGAACCAACAGCCAGATGGACCACAGGCCAGCGACGCCAAGTGCGGCGGTCCAGGCGAGCAGAATCAGGCTGCTGAGAAATAAACTTACGCGGTGATAGAACAATGCGCCGAGCAGAACAACCGTAGCGATAATACTCAAAATCATCATAACGAAAAGCTCCCTTGCTTGTAGGAGGTCTGACCACTTGTGATGATTAGGTTGTAGTGGATGTAAAATTTTTTAGCAATGTGTTTACAAAATAATTACAACAAAGCTCACATTGTTGCCGTTTTTGGTGGCACGAAAAATCAAAAGCGTGAGGCGTTAATTCGGCTTATGCTTCTCGCCTGTACTGCTATCCGGTACACTGCATACTGTCATTTACATTCATGCTGAAGGATATCCTCATGTACCAGGATCTTATTCGTAACGAACTGAACGAAGCGGCGGAAACGCTGGCTAATTTTTTAAAAGATGACGCCAATATTCACGCCATTCAGCGCGCGGCGGTCCTGTTGGCTGACAGTTTTAAAGCGGGTGGTAAGGTACTTTCCTGTGGTAACGGCGGCTCCCATTGCGATGCGATGCACTTTGCTGAAGAGCTGACAGGTCGTTATCGTGAAAATCGTCCGGGCTACCCGGCAATTGCGATTTCTGATGTTAGCCATATATCCTGCGTCAGTAATGATTTTGGCTATGACTATATTTTCTCTCGTTACGTTGAGGCGGTAGGGCGCGAAGGCGATGTCCTGTTAGGGATCTCGACGTCGGGTAACTCTGGTAACGTGATTAAAGCGATTGCCGCGGCCCGTGAAAAAGGCATGAAAGTGATTACGTTGACCGGCAAAGACGGCGGCAAAATGGCGGGAACGGCGGATATTGAAATTCGCGTACCGCACTTCGGTTATGCCGATCGTATTCAGGAAATTCATATCAAAGTAATTCATATTTTGATTCAGTTGATCGAAAAAGAGATGGTTAAATAAGCCGATAATATTTGCCGGTCTTATCGGGCCTGGAACGTGTAGGCCCGATAAGCGAAGCGCTATCGGGCATTGTGCCGGATGGCGACGCAAGCGTCTTATCCGGCCTACGAGCTGTGCTTTGCTGGTCTTATCAGGCAATTAACCGTTTTAAGGTAGGTGATGTATGTGCGAACTGCTTGGGATGAGCGCCAATGTGCCGACGGATATCTGCTTTAGCTTCACCGGACTGGTGCAGCGTGGCGGCGGAACCGGGCCGCATAAAGACGGCTGGGGAATTACCTTTTACGAAGGAAAGGGCTGTCGCACGTTTAAAGATCCGCAACCGAGCTACCATTCGCCGATTGCGAAACTGGTACAGAATTACCCGATCAAGTCCTGCTCGGTTATCGCCCATATCCGTCAGGCTAATCGCGGTGAAGTGGCGCTGGAAAATACACACCCTTTTACCCGGGAATTATGGGGACGCAACTGGACTTATGCTCATAACGGTCAGCTCAACGGTTATAAGTCGCTGGAAACCGGTAATTTTCGTCCGGTGGGGGAAACCGACAGCGAAAAAGCGTTTTGCTGGCTATTGCATAAATTAACGCAGCGTTATCCCCGCACGCCGGGCAACATGACGGCGGTATTTAAATATATTGCGACACTGGCGACGGTATTACGTGAAAAAGGCGTTTTTAACATGCTGCTGTCAGATGGGCGATATGTGATGGCGTTTTGCTCAACCCATTTGCACTGGATCACTCGCCGGGCGCCGTTTGGCGTAGCCACGCTGGTGGATCAGGATATGGAAATTGATTTCAGTTCACAGACCACGCCAAATGACGTGGTTACCGTGATTGCTACCCAGCCGCTAACGGGGAATGAAACCTGGCAAAAGATTATGCCAGGCGAATGGGCGTTATTTTGCCTCGGAGAGCGTATAATTTGAGGCCAGCTGTGGCTGAACGACTTCGTGACTCAACGGTTTGCTCACGACGTAACGTCCATCAACGATAGAAACAGTTGGCGGCTTATGCGTCTGTTCAAAATAATCGTAGCCGGGTTTTAGCTGCGCCCAGAAATCTTTGTAATATGAATATTTATGACGCTGCATATTGGCGTCGGTCATCCGGAACGGATAAATACTCACCTGCACGCTCGGCTGACCAAAGACCAGCGCGGCGGTGACAAACTGGAAAATCTCATCAATGCCGCTGTCGGTCATGGCATAGCAGCCGACGGAAACACAGGCGCCGTGAATCATCAGATATTTACCATCATAGCCATGCGCGCGATCGTAGGCATTGGGAAAACCAATGTTGATGGCCTTATAAAAACGGCTGTCTGGCTTGAGTTGATTGCGCTGAACGCTGTAAAACCCTTCCGGACTTTTAAAATCGCCCTGACGGCGTTTCGGGCCTAACCCGCCGGAATAGTTGCAAATTTTGTAGCTATCAAGCAACTGGTATTGCTCACCCATTTTGACGTAGAGATCAAGGGTGCGCTCTTCTTTAAAAATCTGAATATAGACCGGTGAGCCCATTAACTGCTGCTTATACTCTTTACTGACCGGCGTGACGGGGCTGCTGCTGCTCAGCAAACCGGCAAATGAGACGCACGGCATCAGAAGCATCGCAAGAAAAAATGCGATTTTACGCATACTGCTTGTTCCTTGATAAAACGGTTACACACGCCAGAACGGCAAAAGAGTCCCCAAATCGGAGTAATCTGGATTTGGAGCGCTCACATTAGCACCACGGCAGTTTTTCGCAAGTCCCCGTGTGTACGTTTACAATTTTCCCGCCGCTTTCGTCGTCATACCTTCGAATATGTCGCATTTTTAACGCGAATGTCTCTTTGCGCGCAATAAAACATACTGTACACTTAAACAGTATTGTGGGGGCGAGCGATGCGCAAAATCATACATGTTGATATGGACTGTTTTTTTGCCGCGGTAGAGATGCGTGATAATCCGGCGTTACGCGATATCCCCATTGCCATTGGCGGGAGTCGTGAGCGAAGAGGCGTTATCAGTACCGCCAACTATCCTGCGCGCCAGTTTGGCGTACGTAGCGCGATGCCGACCGCCATGGCGCTAAAGCTGTGCCCCCATCTCACCTTACTGCCTGGCCGCTTTGACGCCTATAAAGAGGCTTCGCGGCATGTACGTGACATCTTTTCCCGCTACACTTCACTGATTGAACCGCTCTCGCTGGATGAAGCCTGGCTGGATGTGACTGACAGCCCGCACTGTTATGGTTCGGCGACGCTGATCGCCAGGGAGATTCGTCAGACTATTTTCAATGAACTGCAACTCACCGCCTCCGCCGGCGTTGCGCCAGTGAAATTTCTGGCGAAGATCGCCTCCGATCTCAATAAACCGAACGGACAATATG
The DNA here is from genome assembly GCF_046569105.1 of Salmonella sp. 741265073_HBA. Lineage (NCBI taxonomy): Bacteria > Pseudomonadati > Pseudomonadota > Gammaproteobacteria > Enterobacterales > Enterobacteriaceae > Salmonella > Salmonella sp. 741265073_HBA. Next base: position 63,341 of record NZ_JBKFRY010000002.1, read on the forward strand.
TTATTACGCCAGCCGATGTACCCGACTTTCTTAAAACGTTGCCGTTAGCCAAAATTCCAGGCGTGGGGAAAGTTTCCGCCGCCAAACTGGAAAATATGGGGTTAAGAACCTGCGGGGATATTCAACAGTGCGATCTGGCGATGCTTCTCAAACGCTTTGGTAAATTTGGCCGGGTATTATGGGAGCGTAGTCAGGGTATTGACGAGCGTGATGTTAACAGCGAAAGGCTGCGTAAATCGGTAGGCGTTGAGCGTACTCTGGCGGAGGATATTCATGAGTGGTCGGACTGCGAGGCCATTATTGAACATTTATATCCGGAACTGGAGCGTCGTCTGGCTATAGTAAAGCCCGATTTACTGATTGCCCGACAGGGCGTTAAATTAAAATTTAATGATTTTCAGCAAACCACTCAGGAACATGTCTGGCCGCAATTAAATAAAGAAGACTTAATTACCACCGCCCGTAAAACCTGGGACGAGCGTCGCGGCGAGCGCGGCGTACGGCTGGTGGGGCTACATGTAACGCTGCTCGACCCTCAATTGGAACGACAGTTGGTGTTAGGGTTATAAGTCAGGCTATTAAGATTTTATCACTATTACGATTGCGCCATCTAAATTTCAGTATTACTATACCCGCGTTTTCTCATTCTCAATAACTGCAAAGGAGGTTCATCATGACACTTTATTCTCTGAACGCACTTTGCAGACCTTTCCAGGATTAATTTTCTTTTATTGCCCTGGATTAGTCTGCCATTTCCTGATTTTTTAATTCATATATGGAATGGTATATGGGCAATTATATTCGTCCTTTATCAGATGTGGTATTTTCTATCGCATCGGATAACCTGTGGATCGAAGATTCCGCGATCCAACAATTATATACGACGGCTAAGTTAACCGGTATGAAACGCGTTATCGGGATGCCAGATCTGCATCCGGGGCGCGGCTACCCTATTGGCGCAGCCTTTTTCTCACGTGGACGTTTTTATCCGGCGCTGGTCGGCAACGATATCGGCTGCGGCATGGCGTTATGGCAAACGGATATTTTAGGGCGTAAATATAACGCCGATAAACTGGAGAAGCGGCTGGCGTCGCTGCCTGACGTGGCGGACGCGCAGTGGCTGGAGGAGAATGTCCCCGCCGCAATGCAGCATCATTCGTGGCGCTCTGCGCTGGGTTCCATTGGCGGCGGCAATCATTTTGCCGAGCTGCAACAGGTCGATCGCATCGTCGATGCTGATTCGTTCGCTTTGTCGGGGTTGCAAAAAGCGCAGTTATTACTGCTGGTACACAGTGGTTCACGCGGTCTGGGGCAAGCTATCCTGCGTCGTCATGTGGAGGCGTTTTCGCATAACGGTTTGCCGGAAGATAGCGACGATGCGCGCCGCTACCTTGCAGAACATGACGATGCGCTGGCATTTGCCCGCAGTAATCGCGCGCTGATTGCCCGCCGGATACTGCAACAGCTCAGGGCTGAGGGCGAACCGCGGCTGGATGTGGCGCATAACTTCGTTGAACCCTGTACTGTCGCGGGTGAGGCGGGGTGGCTGCACCGTAAAGGCGCTACGCCAGATGGGCAGGGACTGGTGATTATCCCCGGCTCGCGCGGCGATTATAGCTGGCTGGTGAAACCCGTCGTCAGCGAGGAGAGCCTCTTCTCCCTGGCGCACGGCGCGGGGCGCAAATGGATGCGTACCGAGTGTAAAGACCGGTTATCGGCAAAATTTACCCCGCGACAGCTCTGCCGTACCGGGATGGGTAGCCGGGTGATTTGCCGCGATCGCCAGCTCATTTATGAAGAAGCGCCGCAGGCGTATAAATCCATCGATAGCGTTGTGGATTGTCTGGCAGACGCCGGACTGATTACGCCAGTTGCCTGCCTGCGTCCGGTGCTGACGCTGAAAACCTCAGGGGAGAAAAGCGCATGATCTTACTGCAACTTTCTTCTGCGCAGGGACCGGACGAGTGTTGTCTGGCGGTAAAAAAAGCGCTGGATTGTCTGACGAAAGAAGCTGCCAGAGAAAAGGTATCGTTGACGCGACTTGAAACAGAGCCGGGACGATTACCAGACACGCTACGTTCCGCGCTGGTCTCGCTGGACGGCGAAAAAGCTATGGCTTTCAGTGAACGTTGGTGCGGCACGTTACTGTGGATTTGTACCAGCCCGTATCGCCCGCACCATGGGCGAAAAAACTGGTACGTCGGCATTGGGCGCTTTTCCGCCGACGAGCACATACAGTCTGATGAGATTCGTTTCGAGACTCTGCGCTCTTCCGGCCCGGGTGGGCAGCACGTTAATAAAACCGACTCGGCAGTGCGGGCCACGCACCTGGCGAGCGGGATTAGCGTGAAGGTTCAGTCGGAGCGCAGTCAACATGCGAATAAGCGTCTGGCCCGGCTGCTGATTGCCTGGCGGCTGGAACAGCAACGGCAAAATGAGTGTGCGGCGTTGAAGTCTGAAAGGCGTCTGTTCCATCATCAGATTGAGCGCGGCAATCCGCTGCGGATATTTAAAGGAATGGCGTTTACGCCACAATAATTCGGTGTTACCGGCGCTGTTATAGGGCTGTCCGGCTATTCGCGTGTAGCCGCAGCGCTATTTCAGCGCATTCAGGAGAGCTTATCTGGCAATGGATACCCGATATTCCATATTGATAGCCCGTCCAGAAATGGGACGGGCATTTTAGCGCTTTCTTACTTCGCAGGAATCGCTTTCAGCAATTCGGTCAGCAGAGTCCAGTAGTGGCCGACGCTTTCGATATGCACCTGCTCATCCGGAGAGTGAGGTCCGGTAATGGTAGGCCCAATAGAAACCATGTCCATATCCGGATAGGGTTTCTTAAACAGACCGCATTCCAGGCCGGCGTGGATAATTTGGATGTTCGGTGTCTTGTTGAACAGACGCTGATAGGTTTCCCGCACCAGGTGCATGACCGGCGAGTTCGCATCGGGCTGCCAGCCAGGATAGCTGCCTTTTGCTTCGGTTTTCGCGCCAGCCAGCTTGCCCAGCGAATCCAGCATACTCACCACATAATCTTTACCGCTGTCGATAAGAGAGCGAATCAGGCAGTGAATTTCGACATTCGCATCAGACATTGTGACCACGCCAACGTTCAGCGATGTTTCCACTACGCCTTTCGCCACGTCTGAATTGCGGATCACGCCGTTCGGCGTTGCGTTCAGCAGGCGCACAAAGGTATCGCGTGACGGCGCGGTCAATGCGGCTTTATCATTGGCAACATCATTAAGTAGCAGCGTCAGGTTTTTCTCTTTTTCCGCCAGTTCGTTTTTCAGAATATCATGGTAAGCGTTCACTAATGTTTTCAGAGCGCCTACGTTGTCTGCGGCAACGGCGAGGGTAGCGAACGCTTCGCGCGGAATCGCGTTACGCAGCGTACCGCCGTTGAAATCGATCAGACGCAGATCCAGCTCTTCTGCGTGCCCGGCCAGGAAACGCGCCAGCAATTTGTTGGCATTGCCAAGGCCGAGGTGAATTTCACCACCGGAGTGGCCGCCTTTCAGGCCTTTCAGGGTTAGCTTAAAGCATGCAAATCCTGCGGGTACAGCTTCACGGGTCAACGGCAGATTAGAGGTAAAATCGATGCCGCCTGCGCACCCCATATAGATCTCACCTTCTTCTTCAGAGTCGGTGTTGATCAGGATGTCGGCCTGCAACCAGCCGGACTGAAGGCCGAACGCGCCATCCATGCCGGCTTCTTCGGTCATGGTCAGCAGCACTTCCAGCGGGCCGTGGACGACATTATCGTCAGCCAGTACCGCTAACGCAGAAGCCATTCCAATACCATTGTCGGCGCCGAGCGTAGTACCGCGCGCTTTAACCCATTCGCCATCAATATAAGGCTGGATAGGATCTGTAGTGAAGTCGTGAACGGTGTCGCTATTTTTTTGCGGCACCATATCCAGATGCGCCTGTAAAACGACCGGCTTGCGATTTTCCATACCTGCAGTGGCGGGCTTACGGATCAGAATATTACCGACCTGGTCGCGATCCACGTAAAGGCCTTTCTCTTTGGCCCAACTCACAATATGTTCCGCGAGTTGCTCTTCGTGATAGGACGGGTGAGGAATAGAACAGATTTTGGCAAAAATATCCCACAAAGGTTGTGGTGATAACTGAGACAGTTCAGACACGATAAGTCTCCTTGGCGGTGGTCTGAAAAACGTTCTTACAGGCCACAGGGTTAGCGGAATTGATAACTCTTACGAGATGCGACTGAGAATACCACTTTCTCCGCCTGCGGGTAGTATAAAGCATACAAAAAGAGGCGTGGATTCCGCTAAACACTGGTTTTTAGCGCGTCAGGTCTCTATAATCTCGCGCAACTATTTCCCCCTCGAACACTTTTTAAGCCGTAGATAAACAGGCTGGGACACTTCACATGAGCGAAAAATACGTCGTCACCTGGGACATGTTGCAGATTCACGCACGCAAACTGGCGAGCCGCCTCATGCCTTCAGAACAATGGAAAGGCATTATTGCCGTAAGTCGTGGCGGCCTTGTACCGGGCGCACTACTGGCGCGTGAATTGGGCATTCGTCATGTCGATACCGTATGCATCTCCAGCTACGATCACGATAACCAGCGCGAACTGAAAGTGCTGAAACGTGCAGAAGGCGACGGCGAAGGCTTTATCGTCATCGACGATCTGGTCGATACCGGCGGCACCGCCGTCGCGATTCGCGAAATGTACCCTAAAGCGCATTTCGTCACGATTTTCGCTAAACCGGCGGGCCGTCCGCTGGTTGATGATTATGTTATTGATATTCCTCAGAACACCTGGATTGAGCAGCCCTGGGATATGGGTGTGGTATTTGTACCGCCGATTTCAGGTCGTTAATCAGCAGTTTTTCAGAGCGCCCGGCAATGCCGGGCGCTGTTTTATTGGTTACAATAAGCCTCTATGAGTATCCAAGGAGGCTGCACGAATGACACAGGCTAACCTCAGCGAAACCCTGTTCAAACCCCGCTTTAAACATACTGAAACGTCTACCCTTGTCCGTCGGTTCAATCGTGGGTCGCAGCCGCCCATGCAATCCGCGCTGGACGGTAAGAACGTCCCGCACTGGTATCGCATGATAAACCGCCTGATGTGGATTTGGCGCGGCGTTGATCCACGAGAAATCCTTGATGTGCAGGCGCGCATTGTGATGAGCGACGCAGAGCGAACGGATGATGATTTATACGATACGGTCATCGGTTACCGCGGCGGCAACTGGATTTATGAGTGGGCAAAGCAGGCGATGGACTGGCAGCAGAAAGCCTGTCAGGAACAGGACGCCATGCGCAGCGGACGCTACTGGCTTCATGCCTCAACGCTCTATAACATTGCCGCCTACCCGCATTTGAAGGGCGATGAGCTGGCGGAGCAGGCGCAGGCGCTGGCGAATCGCGCCTATGAAGAGGCCGCGCAGCGGTTGCCAGGCTCGTTACGTGAAATGGAATTTGCCGTTCCTGGCGGTTCGCCTGTCACCGCGTTTTTACATATGCCGAAAGGGGATGGTCCGTTTCCGACGGTGCTCATGTGCGGCGGCCTGGACGCCATGCAAACCGACTATTACACCCTGTATGAACGCTATTTCGCGCCGCGCGGTATTGCGATGTTAACGCTTGATATGCCTTCGGTTGGGTTTTCATCAAAGTGGAAATTAACCCAGGATTCCAGCTTGCTCCACCAGCATGTGTTAAAAGCGCTTCCTAATGTCCCCTGGGTGGATCATACCCGTGTTGCGGCGTTTGGTTTCCGTTTTGGCGCCAACGTTGCGGTGCGTCTGGCCTATCTGGAAGCGCCGCGTTTGAAAGCGGTGGCTTGCCTGGGGCCGGTGGTCCATGCGCTACTTAGCGATCCGCAACGACAGAGCACTGTGCCGGAGATGTATCTGGATGTGCTGGCCAGCCGTCTGGGTATGCATGATGCTTCGGATGAGGCGCTGCGTGTGGAGCTCAATCGCTATTCGTTGAAAGTACAGGGGCTACTGGGCAGACGTTGTCCTACGCCAATGCTTTCCGGCTTCTGGAAAAACGATCCCTTCAGCCCGGAAGAAGAGTCTCGCTTAATTACAACATCATCTTCAGACGGTAAGCTGATAGAGATCCCTTTTAACCCGGTGTACCGCAATTTTGACCACGCGCTGCAAGAAATTACCGACTGGATTAATCATAGATTGTGTTAATAGATTGATAAATTCTATTGATTTGGTAAAACAGTTGCTTCATTAAAGGAGATCGCAATGACGTTACCGAGTGGACACCCGAAAAGTAGATTGATCAAGAAATTTACCGCGCTTGGCCCCTATATCCGGGAAGGGCAGTGCGAAGACAATCGTTTTTTTTTCGATTGCCTGGCAGTTTGCGTCAACGTGAAGCCCGCGCCAGAGAAGCGTGAATTTTGGGGCTGGTGGATGGAGCTGGAAGCACAAGAGAAACGCTTCACTTATCGTTATCAGTTTGGTTTGTTTGATAAAGAGGGCAACTGGACCGCAGTGCCGATTAACGAAACCGAAGTGGTGGAGCGACTGGAATACACGCTACGCGAGTTTCATGAAAAGCTACGCGACCTGCTGATTTCTATGGAGCTGGCGCTGGAGCCGTCTGACGATTTCAACGACGAGCCGGTAAAACTGTCGGCATAACCCTGCTGTCATGCCTGATGGCGTAGCGCCATCAGGCACAATGCGACTTATCAGAACTGGTAGGTCAACCCTATTGCCACAATATCATCGTCATTAATGCCTAACGTGTTATCGCTATCAAGCTGATTGATTTTGTAATCTACAAACGCGGACATATTTTTGTTGAAGTAATAGGTTGCGCCAACGTCAATGTAATTCACCAAATCCTCACTGCCGACGCCCTCAATATCTTTGCCTTTTGACAGCACATAGCCTAATGACGGACGCAGACCAAAATCAAACTGATACTGGATAACCGCTTCGAAATTTTGGGTTTTATTGGCAAATCCGCCGGAAACTGGCGTCATGTTGCGGGTTTCTGAATAGAAAGTCGCAATATAAATATCATTAGCATCATACTTTACACCCGTAGCCCATGCTTCGGCTTTATCGCCCGTACCGCGGCGCTGCAGATTTTGCTCCCTGGTGCGATCGGAGAGAGTATAAGCGCCGCTGACGGCAAAATCGCTGCCGCCGAAATCATAGCTTACTGAGGTCCCGAAGCCGTCGCCGTTTTGCTTTTTCACATCGCGATCTTCATTTTTCCCCTGATACTGTAAGGTAAGATCCAGTCCATCAACGATGCCGAAGAAATCGGTATTGCGGTAAGTCGCCAGCCCGCTGGCGCGTTTAGTCATAAAATTATCGGTCTGGGCGGAAGAGTCGCCGCCGAATTCGGGAAACATATCCGTCCAGGCCTCAACATCGTACAGCGCGCCCAGGTTACGTCCATAGTCAAAAGAACCGATATCTTTTAATTTCAGGCCAGCAAAGGCCAGGCGGGTTTTTTGCTGGGACGAATCACTTTCGGCTTTATTACCGGCAAACTCAGCTTCCCAGCGCCCGTAGCCGGTCAATTGATCGTTAATTTGCGTTTCGCCTTTAAAACCAAAACGAACGTAGCTTTGATCGCCATCTTTGCTGTCATAATCGCTCATATAGTGCATGGCTTTAACTTTTCCATACACATCAAGCTTATTACCGTTTTTATTGTAAACCTCGGCGGCGTGAACAGATGCTGATGCGATGATACTCACCACTATTGCCAGAGTGCTCTTATTCATTTCCATTCCTGTTTTAATTACGCGCTATGATTTGTCGGGAAACCCGGTAAAAAACAGGAAGGTTTTTAACGTTCGGTAATGAAAGATTTATGACAAAGTGAGAATTTTTTTAAAAAAATATGTTTAATTGTTGCAGTAATAAAATTGTCAAATTCTGCCGCTACGCTTGCTGATCCTGCGCAACAAAATTTCACGCTACGCGTACAGGTTGTTGGCAACCGGAGCCAGTCCTGCTAAAACGTTCATTTGGTCTTTATTTCTTATTTTGAACGGCAGAGAATCATGAGTGACAGCCAGACGCTGGTCGTAAAACTCGGCACCAGCGTGCTAACAGGCGGATCGCGCCGCCTGAACCGTGCCCATATCGTAGAACTTGTCCGCCAGTGCGCGCAGCTACACGCCGCGGGACATCGTATTGTTATTGTTACCTCTGGCGCGATTGCCGCCGGACGTGAACATCTCGGCTACCCGGAACTGCCGGCAACGATCGCCTCTAAACAGCTTCTGGCGGCGGTAGGGCAAAGCCGCCTGATTCAACTGTGGGAGCAGTTGTTTTCAATTTACGGTATCCATATCGGGCAGATGCTGTTGACGCGTGCGGATATGGAAGACAGAGAGCGCTTTCTGAACGCCCGCGATACGCTACGTGCATTACTGGATAACCATATTGTGCCGGTTATCAATGAAAATGATGCCGTTGCGACAGCGGAAATTAAAGTGGGCGACAACGATAACCTCTCCGCGCTGGCGGCGATCCTGGCAGGCGCGGATAAACTGCTGCTGCTGACCGATCAGCAAGGATTATTTACCGCCGATCCGCGTAGCAATCCGCAGGCGGAGCTTATCAAAGATGTGTATGGCGTTGACGATGCGCTGCGCTCTATCGCGGGAGACAGCGTTTCCGGGCTGGGAACCGGTGGTATGAGCACTAAGCTTCAGGCGGCAGACGTGGCCTGTCGCGCGGGTATTGATACGATTATTGCCTCAGGCAGTAAACCGGGCGTGATCGGCGATGTGATGGAGGGGATTTCCGTCGGCACCCGTTTTCATGCGCAAGCCTCGCCGCTGGAGAACCGCAAACGTTGGATCTTCGGGGCGCCGCCGGCAGGCGAAATTACGGTTGATGAAGGCGCAACCGCGGCAATGCTGGAACGTGGCAGTTCACTTCTGCCAAAAGGCATCAAAAGCGTGACGGGCAATTTCTCGCGGGGGGAGGTCATCAGAATTTGTAACCTGCAAGGGCGTGATATCGCTCATGGCGTCAGCCGTTATAACAGTGATGCTCTGCGGCGGATAGCCGGTCACCACTCTCAACAAATCGATGCGATTCTGGGCTATGAATATGGCCCGGTCGCTGTTCATCGTGATGACATGATTACTCGATAAGGAACAGGCATATGCTGGAACAAATGGGCATTGCTGCTAAAGCGGCGTCGTATAAGCTGGCGCTGCTCTCCAGCTGCGAAAAAAATCGCGTGCTGGAAAAAATAGCCGATGAACTGGAAGCGCAAATGGAAAGTATCCTCAGCGCGAACGTACAAGATGTTGAGCAGGCGCGAGCCAACGGCCTGAGCGAAGCGATGCTGGACCGCCTGGCGCTGACCCCTGCGCGTCTGAAAGCGATTGCTGACGATGTGCGCCAGGTCTGTAATCTCGCCGACCCGGTCGGGCAGGTGATCGACGGCGGTCTGCTGGACAGCGGGCTACGTCTGGAGCGCCGCCGCGTGCCGTTGGGCGTGGTTGGCGTTATCTATGAGGCGCGTCCGAACGTTACCGTTGATGTGGCTTCTTTGTGCCTGAAAACCGGTAATGCGGTGATTCTACGCGGTGGGAAAGAGACGCATCGCACGAATGCCGCAACCGTTCGTGTCATTCAGAAGGCACTGAAAGCTTGCGGTTTACCGGAGGCAGCGGTTCAGGCGATTGATAATCCGGATCGTTCGCTGGTCAATGAAATGCTGCGTATGGATAAGTACATCGATATGCTGATCCCGCGCGGTGGCGCAGGCTTGCATAAACTGTGTCGTGAGCAATCCACCATTCCGGTGATTACCGGCGGGATTGGCGTGTGCCATATTTTTGTCGATAGCAGCGCAGACATCGCCCCGGCGCTGAAGATTATCGTCAACGCCAAAACCCAGCGCCCGAGCACCTGTAACACGGTGGAAACCTTGCTGGTGCATCAGGACATCGCAGAACGCTTTTTGCCTGCGCTGAGCAAGCAGATGGCGGAGAGCGGCGTAACGTTGCATGGGGATGAAACCGTCATGCAGGCACTGCATGGCCCTGCCAAACTGGTGCCGCTGAAACCGGAAGAGCTGGATAACGAGTTTCTGTCTCTGGATCTGAACGTTGTGGTGGTCGAAAATATGGATGGCGCTATCGCCCACATTCGCGAACATGGCACTCAGCACTCCGATGCGATTTTGACGTGTGATATGCATAATGCTGCGCGTTTTGTGAACGAAGTGGATTCCGCTGCGGTTTATGTCAACGCCTCTACCCGTTTTACCGACGGCGGGCAGTTTGGGCTTGGCGCAGAAGTGGCGGTCAGCACGCAGAAATTACATGCTCGCGGTCCGATGGGGCTTGAAGCGCTTACCACCTATAAGTGGATCGGCTTTGGCGATGGTACGATTCGTGCGTAATTAATGTCGAGCGGTGCAAAAATAGCCGGTTGAGTAGCAAGGCTATTGACGCACCGCCCGGTTAGTTTTAACCTTCTATCCCGTGATTCACCCGCGTGAACACACCCTTCTCAGGGCCGATATAGCTCAGTTGGTAGAGCAGCGCATTCGTAATGCGAAGGTCGTAGGTTCGACTCCTATTATCGGCACCATTCCAACGTCCCCCAATGTGCGTATCTATCTATAATTACTGTGATTTATAACGGCTTTATCGTCTATGTTTGTCCGTACCATTCGGTACCACGTGTGTACGAACTGACGCCAGGCAGATTCGGAAGACTTGTATGCTTCTTACGCGCATTTTTGTATTGAGGTTCTCCGGCTGGCAACTGCTCTGGTTCAGGTATTTTATCAGATGCCCGGCACGACAGGGCGCCGTTGTAGGCCAGTATGTCAGCCAAAGTACGCGCCAGTTGAACTCCAGATCGGGTTCCATATCCGGCGTATTTTGCTGTCTAACCTGACTCGCGCCGGATTAACAGTATCACGTCGCTTTCGCCAGTACCGATAACGGCTACGGCGTATTTTCAGCTATATTCCTTCCGGTTCTACTGCTCCGATTTTCTTCCTGCCTGTCACGAATATGTGCTTAGCCTGTTTTTTCATCAGAAAGTGGAATGATTTCAGAAAATCTGGTCTCACCAGTATCTCTCTATTAAATTTATAAATCGTATTGATTGATTTTATTTGCTTTAAACATTGTGTAAGAAATGCTTACGATTTTACTCAAATGATGCACGGTTATTTAATTTAAATTCCTTCGCAAGATGAAATAGGGTGGTCACGTATATAAAATAAATTTTGATATGTCTGAATGTTATTTGTATTTCAAACAAACTTTTTGAACTTTCTGCTTTTTACTAATCTGGTAAGCGGAAGGAACGGGAGGCGTATATGGATATTTTGAAAATTTTTACCCTGTTTGTGATGATGACTACGGGAATTTCGGTGTCACAGGCGGCCACTTCTGTTGTGCGAAATGATTCATTGTCTGTACATGGTTTTGATTTTACAAACGAGAACACGCTAAAAGCTGCTAAAGATATATATGGTGCGTGTTACAGACTGGAGGAACCTCTTTTTATTGATTTAAGTGCTGAAGGTCATGGTGTCGCCGGAAAATTAAGCTGGGTTTCGAAAGTAAGATTCACGCTTGCCCAAAGTAAGGTTATTTCTCCACAAAGACTCAGAGCAAAGAACACCATTGATGGTGTTACCTGGATTGACGATGGGTTATATTCTTTTGGAAACCGGAAAACATGGAGTACGTTATTACCAAGCAATTCTACTGACCCTCACACTCTGACATTTCAGGATGGTTGGGAAGTTTCAACAAAAGGGGTAAATAATAATACCGTTTACACTCGTGTTAATATCCCAACCAGGAATTTACAGACTCTTGAGTTCATTTTCACATCTCAGGCAAATGACAATGATGTACATATAATGTTTGAGCGTCAACCGGGCACCAACTATATGAAGAATACCGGTATCTGGCGTCCGAATAACGGCGATGTGGTGCCTGAGCTTGACGCGGATCCGGCAAACAAAATAGGGGTAGGAGATCTTCTTACATCATCTGCGCCTTATGCGGGTTTTAATTTGGTAAGAACGGAAAGTATTAGATTCCATGGTCGTCAGTATAACGCTTCACCTTCAGTTATAACGATGGGTGCGTATGAAGTGGATTTCACGGTCGAACCCGATACTGCAAAGTATGGTTTTACAGCAGAACAATTTGATGCCGCTTGTAAATGATACAAAAAGTAATTTACATCGTTTTTTGTTTAATGATATGGAGTTGGGGTGTTCAGGCAGCAGAAACAGTAAACAATAAATATGACTGTTTTGAACTTGCTGGACGAGATGCAAATATTGACCCGATGTTACTTAGAGCTGTGGCATGGCAGGAGTCGGGGCTCAATTACAGAATAACTGGCAGTAATGCTCTTGCTGGTTTCGGTGAAGGCTATGGTTATGGTTTGATGCAAATAGATAGCCAGCACCTGCTCTTTTTAAAAAAGTACGGTATAACAAAAGAAAATTTAATTAGTGATATATGTCTGAACATTTATGTTGGTGCATATATTATGGCGGTAGCATTCAATAAATTCGGTGAAAACTGGAAAGCTGTAGGTGCATACAATGCCGGATTTAAAGAAAATAGTAAGCAACAAGAAAGGAGAACCCTGTATGCAAGGAAAGTGCATGCAACATACCAGTATTTGAAAAAACTTAAGTAGTTTCAACGATTCTTTATTAATACTTTAAAATTGCAGCGTAAATACGGAGTGACTGTATGTTTATCGAAATGAACTCGATCCTGGAAAATTATAAGGGATATTTTCTTAAAAAGGCAGATAAGTATAAAGAGATCAAACAACAGCGTGGTATGACTCTACTGGAAATTATCATTGTACTGGGTATTATTGGTACTATTGCTGCCGGGGTTGTAATCCTTGCTCAGCGGGCATTTGATAGTCGGGCTATTTCTGATTTAGTGAGTAATACTAATACTGTACGTATTGCAGTTAAGGATGCTTACCAGCGGGAAGGGAATTACCCGGCTGCTAATACTGCACAGGTCATTGGTTATGATGCGGACAGCATTAAGGATAGTACAGCCAGTACGACAATCATTGCCAGACTGGTTCAACTGGGAAAAATCTCAGTAGATGAAGCCCGCAATGGTATTTCAAATGATTATCTTAATATTGGTGGCGCTATAACCAGTGCTGGTGCGACGACAGATAAAGGTTTTGTTATTGAAATTAATGGCCTTGATCAGAGTCAGTGCCGTAGCGTTATTTCTCAGGTCGGTAATAACTGGGATTATGTTGCCACAGTGACTGCACCAGCAGGAAGCTATACCGTAAATGGTAGTAATTTCGATATGACAACAGCAGCGGTAGCTGCTCCAACTTCCGCCCAGGCGGTTCTGCGTTCACTTGATACTGCAACAGGTAGTCAGACTATCACAGCTGCAATGACGGCGGCGGTGTGCTCTAATGACAGCAGTAATGGTGTAATTCTGGGAAGCCGTTAATCATCCGGGGAGTTTCATTCAAAAAATGAAACTCCCATGCGAGATAACATAATTAATATCTATCATATTTTGTCAGGGTGTTTAACTTGAAACATATATCAAATCGTGGATCAATCCTGATTGAGGTTATTATAGCTATTGCTATCATTGGTATGGTTATGCTAGCTGCAGCTGAATATGCCAGAAAAGAAATAGATAAAGTACACCGACAAAATATATCTGACATAATTGTTAAGGAAATTTCCTCTTTTCTGGCGTTTATAAATCACTATGAGCTTGAAGTATATAAAGCAGATGGAACAACAGAAAAGAGGATAAATCCACTTTATGATATTCCATCTCCAGGTACATCAGACTCACGGCCTGATTATTATAAAAATCGACTTCTGACAAAAATGGAGGATGATTTAAGTAACAATTTATCAAATTTTATCAACTGGGGAAGTTATAAAGCAGGAGGGACGAGCGCTGAGAGGAATTTTTTTCTTGACAGTGCTTGTGGTGGTACAGGTGCTGATTCAATTCCTGTAAACAAAACATCTGGGATGAAATTTGTTAATCAATTTCTAAGTTGTGAACGGAAATGGGAAAATAGTGAGTTTGACATTGAACGTGTAGATTTAATTGGCGACCAACGCACCGGTAGTATTGATCGAGTTGATTTTTTTCTTTCTTTCAATGAAATAACAGAAAATAACGGTTTTGAGCTTTTTAATTATGTAACGAGTCTTGAGAGAGCCTTTGACAAGGCTGGCTATTTTGTTGCAGGCGCATACTTAATCAGCAGGAATAAAGGTGGGGCAGCGCAAAACTGGGAGCTTGTAAAGAATGGCACAGGTACACCACCTCCAAGAGTGGATGTGATGAAACCAGACGGTTATGATTTTCTTGGCAGACTTCCCCGTAATCTTCAATATGGCATCAGATTGAGTATGAAGGCGGACGGAATGAACCTGAAAGCAGATGGTTCGGTGAATGCAGAAAAATTATGCTGGGATCCTGTCAGCGATGCTCCGGTGATTTGTATTGCATCAAATAAATACAGTACTCATGATGATCCCATGCTTAGTGCTACTATTTCTCCGGGACAGGATCCAGCATCACTTTCTGTTAAGGACCTTATTTTTAATAATGGCGTAGGAACTAAACCTGATGGAACGACGTATAATAAATACAGTACTGTTCCTGTGATTGATTACGTAAGTTTTACTGGTGAAAACAAGGCAAATATTAAAGTATCGGATAATTACTCTGCAAATGTTAACGATGAAGAAGGATTCATTAGACGTGATATACAAATATGTCCTTTAAATCCTGAAGGCGATGAAAGCAATCCCGGTAAGCCAAAGCGGTTGTACCCGAGAATGGCTGTGGCGTTATCATCATTTGTTGGGGAGTCTCTTGATAATAACAGTAAAACAATGTTGGATTCCGATCTTAGCAAGCTTAAATCTAATCGTAATAAGTTATCTTTGCTAAAAGGGCAGGAAATTGATCAGATAAAGGGTATTGTTATTCAGGTTAACCAGTCGACAATAAATAAGCCATCAGGTGAATGGTTAATTTCAGCAAGTACAGGGCTTAAAAATGATGGGACGGGTGCTTACAACATTATTAACCCAAAATCATTATCTTTGCTTGTGACAACCTGGTGCAGTACGGAAGAACAGGACTCATTGCCATAAAAGAGATCTGTATATCGTTATTTTTCATCTGAGAATGAAACGTTTTGAAACCAGTATAAGGATAAATAAAGTGAATCTTATGTACAAGAAAATCACTGCCCCCGTTGTGGCGTTACTTTCATTTATTACCATTACTGGTGCACTGGCATCACGAGATATGGAAATGAAACCGTTGGCGACTACACCAATGACAGAGTCTGTCGCAGGTAATGACTACAGACCGAACAGCCCGTTTAGTGTTGACCGTCAAAAGAAATCTGACAGCAATACTGATGCTATAAGTATGACGTCTGAAAGCAAATCTCTGTTACTCAGAAAAGATGGCCTTTTGAGTAAAGAACTGGAGTTATGGGTAAATAAGAATGGATATACTCTCCTGTGGAACAGTAACCGGGATTATATTATCTACAATACCATTACACTTCACGCTGACAGTTTTGATAATGTCCTGAATGAACTCGGTAAATTGTTTGATTCCGAGAACTACGGACTGGTGATTAAACAGTACGAAGTGAATAAAGTTATAATTATTGATGCGCAATAAGTGAAAGGTTAAGGACAATATGAAACTCAAAATTTTATTTGTTGCCTGTATTTTAGCATTACAGGGATGTGCAGGATCATTCGATAAGAAATTTTCTGATAATGATTTTCTGAAAGAGAATAATATTCATGACACCAGTGATTACAAACAGAAGCCTTACATAAAATACAACAAAGCTTTTCTTGGTAAGAAAACAGTTTACAGCGAGAAACAAAAAAAATTACTAAATAAAAGAGTCAGCATCAGTACTTATGAGCAGACTCCGTTACGTACATTGCTGGAGGCAGTCAGTCAGCAGGTGGGTAGTAGTTATAAAATTGATGAGGTGGTGCCTGGCGCGAAGAATGAATCTGTAGCGAATGAGTCAATGAATATAAATTTTGACGGTACGTTAGCAGAATTTATTCGATATGTTTCAGCTCTTTATGACATGGATGTTGAACTGACTGATGAAAATATTATCCGGGCTTCGGCTTATAGTACTTATGCTATAAATCTGGATTTTTACGGACAGGATAATAAATTTGAAACTACGATGGATTTGTCCGGCAATGAAGCAACTTCATCCGGTGGATTGACTGGTAAGTCAGAAATTAAATTCCAGTCGACTTTCTGGACTGATGTGGAGGATATGGTTAAAAAATATGTGTCTTCCGGCATGTATAACATTTTCAAGGATGCTTCAGTACTGACATTTTCAGCCAGGCCTTCGGAGTATCGTTCGTTGCTTAAAGTTTTGAATGAATACCAGAAGCTTAATAGCAGGCAATATATTGTTTCTTATATGATTTTTGTTTTAGATAAGAACAAGGTTAACGCACTGAAGGGGGGCGCAAGTCTTAGCTATAAAAACGGTGGAACCACTATAGGGATTAATACCACTCTCCTGCAGACAATTGCTGGTGGGGTAACGATAGGACGTGACTTTTACAGTGGAACGGACCCTAAACTGAATATTGGGGCCCAGCTCGAAGCTACTTACCAACTGACAGGCAGCAAAATTCTGCAGAAAGGGACCTTTGTGACCCGTAATAATACTCCAATTCCATTAAACCTGACGAATTCGCAGTATTTTATTTCAGGCAGAACAACTACAATGAATGATAATTTTGCAAACACGGACGTGGAAACATCGCAGATTATTACCGGAACCAGTTTTTTCCTGACGCCCCGGGCATTATCGGATGGGCGGATTGAGGTGGCCAGTGGTTTCACTAAAAAAGTCCTGAACTCAATCGATGTTCTGGATAATGTTCAGTTACCAAATGTTAGCACTTCAGAAATGTTTAATACCTCGGTTGTTTCTCCGGGAAGCCTGGTTGTTGTCGCTCGCTATGATTCTGGGCAGGAAACCGATCAGCGTAGCGCCATGCTGCTTGGTGGTGGGCTGGATAAAGAAAACTCAGACAGTACCATTCTGATGGTTGTGGGTATTGATAACTATAAGGTACCTTTCGTTGAGCAGTAAGATGAAAGCACAGTACCTGCTCCCCGGTTTTATCTGGCTGCCTGACAAAGATTCAGGTCGTAAAGCTTATATGCTGAAACTGGATAAAGAGCTTAAAAACCATTTCAGTTATGTTGAGAGTAAGCAGAACAAACAAAGGGGTTACCACCAAGGGGAATTCAGCAAGGGCAGCGCGCTGGCGCTATATATCAGTCGATATCTTGGTGACGGTATTTATACTTCAGATGCCCCAGATATTTTAGATATGTTTTTCGAAGCCTCAGAAGCTCACGGTAGACGTTCTGATATTATTTATTTATTGATTGTGACTGACGGCAAAATTGTTGCGGGTACAGACATTATTGTAAAACGTGAACTGTTTGATTTTTTTATCCAACAGATTGCGGATACGAAATATTCGCATTTAAATATACGGGCATTTACAACAGAAGATTTATTTGAGCTGAACAGGAAATATATCAGTGATATGGTATCTGAAAATAAACACTCAAATATTATGTTAGGCCTCATACTAATGATTTTCCTTATCTTATGCGGGGGAGGGCTGGCCTGGTTTATCCTGATGCCTTAAAAAATATGAAAGAAAACCTGATATTCTGGAAAAAAAAACTGAAGAAGAGCGGCTCAAGAAGAAACGGAGTTGTTATTCTGGCTGGTTTTCTCGTCACTGCTATCTGCATAGCGGGGGGCGGGCTTTATATAAAGAAAGTTAATGATAAGAAAGCAGCTGCTGAAGTAGAACGGCAGAAGATCAAAAGAACTCAGGAGAGTATAACAACTTTTTATCGTAACGCCTTTACCGGTGTTGACCTTAATCAGTTGCCTGGCGTGATAAGAGAGATTGAGCGTAGTCGTCTCCCTTTTAGTTTGATTGGATTTACAGAAACTGACTACTCCTGTTCAAATTATTCATGCCGTTTTATTTATGAACTGAATGATACGTTCGTTTTTTCCGTAACTGACAAAAATTTTTTTAACACCAGTTATGAGGGCAGTTTCACTGAAAATACGCTTAACTTTGAGAATGTCATGATTAAATCAGGTGACTCGAGACTTCTAAAGAATATGAACAAAGGAGTCCAGTTAGACGTAGTGAAATGTAGCAATCTATTGAATTATCTCTACGGATATAATTCAGTTATGGAGCAGTCTGACAGGGTAAAAGTATCAAAACTTCCTTATTCTTCAGTCGCGAATGCTGAACAGCAATTTCCTGCATACAGGGACAGTTACGGCCTGTTTACCGGAGAATTTGAGGTACATGTACCGGATGGATTTTCTGATGTGCATCTCTTTTCTGAAAGAAATCCTTACAAGGATTTATTTATTGTCCAGCACATAGAAAAATCGGTAAAAACCGGTACCGATATTATTTTGAAAGGAGTCTTTGTATGCAAAAAATAATTCTGACCTCTTTGTTGGTATTCTTTATTGGGGCACAGATTGCGTCTGCAGAAGTGTCTCCGACAACACCGGAAATAAAAGATGCTTCTGTCGATGGGGATAACTCTAATGCGCAACAGGATGAATTTGTCAAAATTATGGAGGATAATCTTTATTTTGAAAAACAGAAACGTCAGCTGGTAAATGAAGTTGCTCTGGAAAAGCTGAGAAGTGAACTCAAAAAATTGAGGGGAACTGCAACTTCTCCTGTTATGCCAACAATGACGGAGACCAGCGCTCCCCGTGAGGTAGTCAGCAAGCCTAATGTTATTCTCGTGTCAAAAATAGGAGGATTAACGAAGGTGCTGGTATCAGCGGGTGGCAATAAACATTATCTTTCAAGGGGAGAGCGTTTTTCATCCGGTGGTAAAAACTATATCCTGATAATGGACAGTGCAGGTAGATATCAGGTTAAAGAGTATCAGCAATGATTTATTATGACTTTCTTCACCTTGATAATGGAGACTTATTATCAGACTGGCAATTCAGCCTTAAAGAGGAGGAACTGCTGGTCGGTGAGCATAATGGCACATTCAGTTTGATGGTTCATCAGTTGAATATGAGCGATCTCGCTGAAATTCAGCAAAGTATCCTATATCTGAATCTCTGCTGTGATATTGATATTAGTCGCATAGTATTAATAAAGGACAACCTTTATTATAGTATCTTTGAAAGACTCGTTAAAAAGAATTTTTCTGTCAGAGAAGGTGTCGTCAGTACGGTACAAGCAGATCTCGAGAGATTGTTACAGATGGCTGTGGATGCCGGGGCCAGTGATCTTCATATTACCCGAAACGATCAGCTTGCCAGTGTAGAGTTCAGGGTAAATGGCGTCCTGGTCCCGCATTCAAAGATTCTGTCTTCAAAATGTGATGAACTTTGTTTTGTGCTTTACAACGTACAGGCTTCGACAAAAGAGACAACCTGGAACCGTTCTGTTCCCCAGAGTGCCAATATTTTATATTCTCTGGGAGGAAAAAGCTTTCGTTTCCGGTATGCACATTTTCCGATCTTTGGTGAGACGACATCATGTTATCACTGTGTACTTCGTATTATTCCCGCTGGCGTCAGTAACTCGACGATCCCTTCTCTGGAAAAGTTGGGGGTTTCTGGTGACGAGGTTGAAGATATTAAGAGAGTTCTGAGTAACCCGTATGGTGTTTACGTGGTTGCAGGTACGACAGGATCAGGGAAATCAACTACGCTGAAAAACCTGATGGAGTGGCTACAGAAAAACCGTTATTCAGGTAAAGGTTGCTTTCTGACAATTGAAGATCCGGTGGAATATCAGATTTGGGGGGCTAAACAAAGTTCTGTACTGGATGTGGATGGTGGGGGATTCCATTCAGCAATTAAGTCTGCGCTCCGTCGCGATCCTGATGTACTGATGGTTGGGGAGATCAGGGATAATATTTCTGCTAATGCCCTGGCGGGGGCTGTGGAAAGCGGTCATTACTGTTTTACTACTGTTCATGCCGGGAATATTGTTACGCTATTACAGCGTCTCGTTGCGCTGGGTGTTTCATCAGATAAGTTATCCACTCCTGGATTTATTGCCGGATTGCAATGCCAAAAATTGTTACCGGTACTCTGCCATCATTGTAAAAAAGAAAATACTTATACTGTTTTGGGAAGACATTTTCCTGTCTTTATACTGAATGAAGAAGGATGCGAACATTGTTTTTATACCGGTCTGAAGAGCAGGCAACTGGTAATCGAATATATGCGCCCCACGTACGATGAGCTGAAAGCAATTGCTGAAAGTCACTGGCTGGAAGCATATACGATCTGGAGGAAAAAGCGTTTTACAAGCAGCGGGATTGCTGAAGGGTTTGATCTGAAAGAAAAGGCTTTTCATCATGTTCTCAAGGGGAATGTCTGTGCTTCCTGGTTCAGTATGGAGTTTGGTAAAGTTGAAGAAAAAGATCTGGAGGTACTGATTGAGAAAGCTTACTAAAAAGCAGAGATTATACCTGTATCAGTTCTGTGCGGATATGATCGACTCGGGTATTCCCTTATATGATTCTATTCAGAAATTACGTGATGAAGGAAAAGGGCTTCTTGGAAAAGGGTTTATTGGAAAGTTAGATCTTATCAGTAACCGGATGGCTGAAAGTGAATCAGTTAATGCTGTATTTGCTGGTCTTGTACCTAAAGACGAACTCAGCGTAATCTTTTCTTCTGAGAAAAGTGGTTCGTTGTCAAGCGGATTCCGGGGTATTGCGGAAATGATTAATTATCGCAAAGAGCTGACCTCCAGTATAGCTAAAGCAGTATCCTTCCCATTGATTATGCTGGTTCTCGCGCTGGTTGTGATTTCAGGCTATGCAGTTAAAGTATTTCCTGCATTTGAACGGGTGATACCTACGCAGCGATGGCCGACTGTTACGCAAGTATTATATAGTTTTGGTTCATCGCTATATAACGGGTTATGGATTTATTTTCTGATATTTTTTATAGCTGCGTATATAATAATCGTTTTACTCTTAAATAACCTTACAGGTAATTTACGCAATAATGTTCTGGATCGTATCATACCTTTTTCAATTTATAAAAAAATGGTCTGCTCTGTGTTTATCAGTAATCTTTCATCAATGCTCAAAAACAAAGTGCCGATTAACGATAGTTTGACTGTACTGAGTCAGAATGCTAACCGATGGCTTTATGCGCATATCAACACAATGCTAGATAATATGGCTCGTGGGGATACCTATAAAGATGCGCTTAATACAGGATTACTCGGAAAAGAAGAAATTCTGAATGTCAGTATTTATTCTGGTCTACCATCATTTTCAGATGTTCTGGCTGCAGTGGCTCTCAAGGCTCGAAAAGATCTGGCTCAGGCAATATCGCGGTTATCAGGGCTACTGAAATCATTGTCAACACTGGTTCTGGGCGGATGTGTAGTATGGGTGTTCGTCGCATTATTTGCGTTGTCTGATACATTATCAAAAATGACCAGTTTCTGACAGGCGGTAAAGATGACAGATGTAATAGTACATTTTTATTTTTGGTTTGATCTGATCATGGTTTCTGTTATCGGATTGTGTGTAGGATCATTTCTTAATGTGGTGATATACCGAATTCCGTTGTCATATACATGCCATGGTGGCGGAATGTCGGTTGCTTTTCCACCGTCACATTGCCCTGTCTGTAAACACAGTATTCCAGCCAGGGACAATATTCCATTGGTTTCTTATATTCTGCTTAAAGGACGTTGCCGTTTTTGTCATGAAAGAATTAACGTCCTTTATCCTGTGACAGAAGGCGCAACGTTTATTACTTTTATCTGTTTTTATATGCTCTTCTTTAATACAGATATAGTGTTATTTTTGCTGTCAGTTTTTTTATTTTGTTTATTGTATGTTATTAGTATCATAGATTTCAGATATTATATCATACCAGATAGATTGTTGTTGGTTTTGTTTGGAGGTGGGGTTGTTTACAGTTATTTATATGGCAATATAATCTATGATGCTTTAGGACTTGTCATCTATTTCCTGATTTTTGCTATTATTGTTTTTGCCTACGAATCATTTTCTGATAAACAAATACTGGGAATGGGGGATATTAAGTTCTATCTTTCTGTTGTCCCTTGGGCTGGAGGCCTCAATTTCCCTTTTGTTATGCTAATATCCTCAATTGCTGGATTATGTCTGGCAGGGATATGGCAATTGTATGTCAAAAAAATATATGTATCGAATGAATTAACGAAGGATATAGATGAAAATAGATTCATTCCATTCGGGCCAGCGATTGCGGTTGCTTTGTTGATTGTCTATCTCTCTGTGCTTCTAAGATAAATACCCAGATCGGGAATGATGTGAATAAAATAACGTATTTAATTCTTTAATTCGAGGTATGCATAATACTTCAGTTATATTGATGCACATTTAGTCACACACAGTGTACTGAAAAATCAGGTCGGAAGATAGCTCTTCGCAAGAGTAGAGCATGTTACCAACGTAGAGAAAATGAATCAGTGGATAATGTTATGGCGAAAATAATCTATATAAATCGTAATTCAGTTTACGAGAGGATGGCGGCAAATAATAACAGAGAATACTTTCTAAGAAAGATTAAATTCACAAATCGAGAACTGTTAGTAATAGCATCATTCATGCTTGTAGGAGGTACAGCTGGAACTATTGCATTTGTGCTGTATTTGATGATTTTATAAATTGTACCTCATGGTATTTACAGGTGTGTACAGTAAAACTGTTAACTGTTTTAGTTTTTGTTTGCAATATGATTAGTTAAGAATTTATGGGGATATTTCATAAATATTCGTTATGAAATTATTAGTTCAATAAACTATATTGTGAAAATCTTTGCTATGGAATGAAATCCTCTTTCCTTTCCAACAATCTCATAATTCTATTTATCTGTTTTAGACACAGGGGCTGCTTTCTGTTCATTCCCGACTTGTGCATCAGTTCATCCGAGACGGACCACTGACGGTATCTGATATCGTGTTGTCTGATGTTTGGCCCCGGATGCGATGAAGCATAAGATTCGAAGCGATTCTTTCAGGATTGATATAAGTAACGGGAAGCCAGCTTTTAAGACGGTTTCTGGCTGTCCAGAATACAGTTCAAACTTGAATCTTAGTAATAATTTATTCTAACAACCACGTCAGCACTGAAAGGCCCGGTTTTAACATCCTGGCCAGAAATTTTTTTCAGATGTGCGGTAAAATTGCTTTTTATCACAGAGTCAACTCTCACGTCATTTAACTTCCAGGCCGTATTATAGGGTACATATTTTCCGGATATGTCTGAAATAGACAATCCCAGCCCATTATTAAGATTTAATGAACCATCAGCATTGAGGATTGAAGCCGTTGGCTCAAAATACATATTAATGCTAAATGGAGTATTAACGGTAGATGTGCATCCTTTATTCTTTTGAATTAAGGTGGTAAATCTGCGTTGAATGTCAATACCTTTATTTAAATCACTGGCTTTGACTGCCCCAAAATCAATGGTATCAGGGTTCAATGATATTGCCATCATGCAGGGAATATAGGTTATATTGGGTGTTGAAAGTGAAATAATCCCCCTGGGGAGTCCGTAATTAGTACCTTGTATAAGATAAACACTTTCGAATCCACCAGATAAATATGTCCCTGAAGATGGAATATTCCCTTTACTGGTATCCACTTTAATATCAAACCAAATAGATACGTCTTTGCTGAAGGCCTGCCAGAAACCAGCAGATAAACTACCTATAGATTGGGTCATCTGCTTATCATATGGCACACCGTCAATATAGAGCGTAAATTTCACGCCATTATTCTGACTAGTAAATTTATTAAAATCAGCAGTTGTCACGAAGTTGATACTGGTTGGCTTAGGACTATAGGAAAGATCGCATGTGACTTTCTTGGTAATTTTCGGCGAAGTATATAGCACAGTCCCATTGGGTGTATCTGCAGGAATTGACATTTCAGGAACACCAAGAGATACATTTCCGCCAGAAAAGTAACAGCCATCAGCTCTGGCTGGAAAAAGAGTAAAATACCCCCCACCAATAACAATAAATAATATAAGAACTCTTATCATGTATCTCTCCCGGGATTAATAATGTAGTTGCACTACTGTTTTCCTTTCAGACTGCATAATGATCCAGCACAATGATACTGATTTACATGAAGTCCACCAAAATCATCAATGTAGCCCACTTGTAATGTATCACCATGCCATTTTGCATGAAAATTCTGAGACGAAAAAGGTGCGATCATCAGACTGTCAAATCCAGGAAAGCTACCTTTATTATCAACTCCCAGATAACCCAGCGTAATATAATATGGTGTAGGATTGTTTATGACTAATTTATCATTATGACGTGTTACTGTTACCTTTTCTTCCGAACGTTCACTGGCATTTTTCTTTATACCATCAGGTCGGTAAAACAACTTTAATCGACTCTGTAAGGCGATTTGCAGTATATTTTCTTTGTCGCTTTTCGGCGGAATTTCCCTGACATTAAAGTAGAAAAGTGTCTCACGGTCTTTGGCTAAGGACGCGGTTCCGGGTAATGCCACAATCCTCACCTGGGCCTTTTTACCGGCATCAATACGCTGTAATGGCGGTAGCACCAGTAAGTAGGATTCGGAGCGCTTTTCACTGGCGTCATCAATCCACGACTGTGCGAGATAAGGCTGAGACTTGCTCTGATTAGTTAATGTGACAGCGAGTGATTTATCTTCTCCTCCCATCACTATCCGAGTACGATCAACATTTATAGCTGCATTTACAATATTGCTGTTCAGTAGTGTGAAACCGACAGCGAATGACACTAACATTTTGTAATGACATGTAGATAACACTCATGATCTCCATTAATGGCAAGGTAATAGCAATACGCCTGACGCTAAATCTGCGGTTTCAGGCAGCTGTAATGTACACTGTCCCTGCGACCAGACGACTTTAGCATCATGACGATCTGCTTCACTGATACCGGAAAGATAGGTGAACCCTTGATCCCCTATAATTCCCAGAATTTTATTTTTATCACCTTTCACCTGTGTGCCGAGAGGTGGAAATGAACCATCTGCCAGACGGATGCTTCCTATTAACTGGCCTCCCTTTACTGCCAAAATTTTCTTATATCCGATAGCCCCTTCGGTCAACACTTTACTGATAACATTTCCCGAAACACTGATATCCGAAGGCAAAGCAGTAATATCAACTGCAATATCTGAGCGTTCATAGCTTGAGCCTGCTGGTACCACCGCAATACCAAAACGGTTGGTAATACCTTTATCATTATCAACTGGCACACCCGCCACATTCCCGGTATCAACCATCAGTCTGGGATCATTCTCCGCCATACTCTGATGGAAGGCAGCGCCATAACGCGTGGCCGTGAATGAGCCATACCAGCTGAGCCCAAGATTTTTATAGTCCTGACTCTGTATGCTGAGGTTTGCATTACCCTGACCGTACGGCGTAGCTGTCTGAATATTGCCGTTCAGCAACGTTCCCTTCTGACCATCATTGCGCTGCTGACCCACTCCCAGACTCCAGGCGGTTTTATCTGATGGCCGGTTATACAGAGTCGCAGTCTGGTTCATGCGCCCATTACTGTCATGTTGCACGCTGTAGCTGATCTGGCGTTGCAGACCCCACGGCAGGGTTAACGAGAGATAAATTTGATTGTCCTGTTCATTGAGTAAGGTACGATTCCGTCCCAGAGACAGGGAGGCGGTTGCCCCCTGGAAAGGCCCAAGATTAAAAATTTTATTTAATGAGACGGTATAGTTTTCACTGGCAGCGCTGTTCCAGTAGTTCTGATGACTCATGGAGAACAACACGTTCAGCCCCAGTGAGCTAATGGGTTGATTGAACGTAAAGATATAATTCTGTTTTTCTGCCAGTGAGTCACTATAGCCACTTGAACGGTCTATATATTGGCTCATTGACATAAAGCTCTTTTCTGAAAAACGGTAGCCCGCAAACGCAATGGTGCTACCGGTTTTATCAAAGGTTTTGGCATAATTAAAATGGTAACTATAACCCGTCTGTTGAGGCTGGTTGCTCACCTGTGCCACAGATTGCGTAACATCAAATGATGCAGCGCCGAGTACCCCCAGATTTTCGCCAATACCCAACGCCAGTGCGCGATAACTACCATTACTGGCAATAAAGCCGCCATACAGGGAGGTATCATTGAATGCTCCCCATGTCATCTCGCCGGTAGTAAACAGTGGCTCCACGGTATGGCTGTTATTTTCCCATGTTAACGGTTTTCCGACCGCAGCTTTAAAACGCACGTTTCCCTTACGGGCAAGAAACGGGACACTGGAGGTATTGACCTGCCAGGTACGAATCTGTCCATTATCTTCGCGGACGGTAACATCAAGGTTTCCCCGAACCGTTTCACTTAGTCCAGGGACAATAAACGGACCTGCTGGCACCTGTGACTGCCAGAGAATACGCCCGTTTTGCGATACGGTGACCTGAGCATGAGTTTGTGCGATACCGGTTATCTGTGGAGCGTAACCCCGTAACGACGGTGGTAACATGCGTTCATCGCTATTAAGCGATGCCCCGGCGAAACGAAACGAATCAAAGATATCAGAGTTCAGATACGTTTGCCCCATTACCAGTCTGGCCTGTAGTGAAGGAAGAGGGCGAAAGAGATAGGTCTGTGGCAAGGTTAATGAAGACGCATTGTTACCATTTCCCCTTGTCGTATTGTACTGATAGTCAGAACGTAAACGCCAGGCGCCAAGGTTTAACCCTGACGTACCATATAAGCTGTAATTACTGCTTACGTTACCCTGATGTGGCATGTAACGACTGGCAAGCAGATTATAGTCAAAAATAAAACCATTTATCCCATTATCCCACTGAGCTGGCGGAGACCATTCATCATCCTGGTAAAGAAGATCGGCTTGCGGAACAGTAATAGATAATGTCTGGCTGTCAGGCGAATACACAACATGTCTTTCGGCGTTGGATAGATGAACACATTGCGTTCCGGGATAAAAAGAAAGATTATTTTTGACGTCATCTTTAAGCGCTATCAAATCAACCAATGGCTGTGTAAGACAAGCGTAACTGTTACTTTTATCATTATTGAGATAAAAGTTCACTATTTGCTGTTCTTTGATTTCCTTGCCATTGACCACAACATCGAGCAGATATTCTCCAGGCGCTACGTATCCTTCCCTGGAATAAGCGGATAAATCCACATTAGCTCTGTTATCTGTTTCTAAAAGATGAGTATTAAACTCAACACTCTGTGCATGCACCACAGGAAAATAAATTACCAACAGCAATGCGAGATATGAAGGTTTAATACTCATGTATAAATATATCTTATTTATATTGTTTGGAACAAATATCTTATTTTGACGTATTTAGAGTTAATAACTACAGAAATATTATTTGTAATTCAGCGCATAAGTGACATCGGCAGCAACAGTCCCTGTCGCAACAGCGTTACCATTTTTCTCAATACGGGCACCAAATTTCAGCATATTGTCACCTGGCGTCAGACTATGATCCGCAGAGGAATCATTTGCTTTCAGTGTTACATTACCCGCCATGGTATCCATCAGACGAATACCTACACCTTGTGCAGTACCGGTATTTGCATACAATTCAGACTGAGTGGCGTCTGCTGTTCCACCAAACTGAACAGTAACTTTAGAGAATGCAGGATAGTCAACTGTTGCTGATCCACTGGTTACTCCAGAATGCGCAGTTAAGTCACAGTTTTGCAGATGAATTGTTATTGGCTGTGTGAGAGAATAGCCAGCGCCGGCTTCTAAGACCTTGTTAGCAACCTGGCCTAACGAAACGTTAATATCTTCATCTCCCGGAGCTACACTACATGGAGAGTTAATCACGCTACCAGTAAAGTGCAAGGTTCCATGGCCAAAATCAGATCCTGTAGGAGCCGCCGCCAATGCCGTACTGCCTGTAAGAACACCAGTAATAACTGCTGACAAGATTATGTTATTTGCTTTCATATATAGCTATTCCGTTCAAGAGAAGAACAAATATGTTGTAGACATTTATTCTGTAGACGAAAGTTCGTCAACTTGAGAAAAATCCTAAGCATTTTTTATATAATATTTAAAGCAAGAAAATTATATCGTAACGATCGAAAATACTGAGTAAAAGGCTAATCATCACCCCCTGAAGCATTCGCGAAAATAAAAATTATCATTTATAAACATATAGATAGTTATGCCGATGATGTTGTCCTGGATAACTTATCAGCCTGTGGTTATGATAAATTTGGTAATTTACAATGATGTTCTGCAATAACTGGCGTAGCAGTTCAGGCTATGAAGAAGCCTTTTATAGCGGGGGATTTTGACGTTAAGAGGTGTATTCGCAGTCACAAAACTTTCTATGATTGTTATTGATGCATATTGGCTATCATTTCGATAGATATTTTTTGCTTTAAATATTATCCCTGACGTCAATAGGATATTTCCTAAGGGGGCTTTATTGTCTTGTGAGTAAATGGTGTTTGATGAGCGATGTCAGACAGAAAGAATTAGAGGCATTTTGGCTTGAGGTAATTCATCGCGCAAAAATGCTACTAAGTGACATGAATGTAGGTAGTTTTTATCAATGGAGAGAGTCTGTTGGAGACCGAAAGATAAAGCGACTACTGAAATTAATGGAGTTACTGTTATGTCCTGAGAGTAGTAAGCTTGAAATAAATTTCCTCACCGATATGATCATTAGCCAATTAAACGGACAAGAGCTTTTTAGTTGTTTTAAAATAAGTGGTAAAAAGATAGCCAAAGAAGGAATGAAAGGCGATATATATTGTATGCCGGTTTTGTACGTTTTGATTCGGTATTTAATTGATAACACCCGGATTGTATCCCCATCCGATTTTGAGCTCGATCGGGAAGCCAACTTAAATCTGACCCTTAGATTTAACCCAGACAAGATGTAGCATGGCTCACTACGTCCAAAATAACTAAAATCGTAGTTTATTAAATTTTGCAGCAATTTACACCATGGAGCGAAAAATATGAATAATAAAGGGCGTTACTTGAAAAAGCCAAATCAAAGCAACCATGAAAATACAATTATACCTGAAAGTGTTTCACAATATAGCAAACAACCACTTTATATAATAATTGCTTTATGGTGCCAGCAACAAAACCGATGGATTAATCGTAATGATATTGCCCATGCTTTTTCGATGCCAGTAAGAAGGGCATCCTTTCAGCTTTCATACATGACGCGCCGTCCAAAGCATATCCATTTTCGATCGCGCCAGCAGATATCTTCCGGGGAAGGAAAACAACATCTGTACAATGAAATATGGGTAGAAAATGTCATTATAGAATCGCAGGACCAGAGTATAGAAAGAGCCCCGCCTAAAGGTGAACGAGGCGTTATGGGGGCCTATCGTTCACGTGTAGGAAACGGTATGTCTGGCGGGGCAAACATCTGGGATACGCTTATTACAATGCGGCGTGCAAAGAAGGAGGGAGACGATGAATTATAATCAATGTATTATTGTATATTCTTTGCGATGGCCAGAAACTTATGCGATTGCGGGCTTGTATGCGCATATATCACCAAAAACTCATATTATGACATGTTTTTCACCAGAGGAACTGGTCGAGTTGTTGTCAGAATACACGACTGCATCAGTCATTCTGGGGATACATCCTCATGAAAGTGTTTTTTTAATATCCCTGCTTGGACCCTATTTGCAACATCGTCCTGTGCTATTTTTTGGACAAAAATTTAACTATGCAGATAGAATGATACCTTTATATTTCTTAATCGGTAATATAATATTCTATCCATGGAAGGATAAATCGCTTATACAAACCCAGATGATGTTATCAAATTTTGTAAGGATTAAAAGGACTAATAAAAAAATCCAACACCATAGAACGGTATCATCAGAAATATCGAGTGCTGATGAGTTGATATACCATCTTAACGGGTACTTATACCAAATGTTTTCCCGTCATGGCCTGGATGAACAATCTGGAATAATATTGATCATGCTATCACATGGCTTATCAGCCAAGAAGATTGCTAAGTTGTTGAATATTTCAACAAGAAATGTTAGTGTGCATAAATATAAAGGGCTAGCTCTCCTTGGAATAGAAACAGGCAACTACAATATTTATCGAGGGATTTTAGTAAGAATAACGCTTCAGCAATATTCATTCGAGAGAAAATAAACCAACAGGACTGTCTCGTGCTGGAAAAAGAACAGCAAATATCTGTTTTTTATCTATATTCAGAATGAGATAATTTTCTGTGAGTATAAATACCGCATTATGAATCAGTAGAACATGGAAGGGCTGAGTAGATACGAGGCAGGGATTTACCAGTAAATTTGATCAGTTGAGAAAAAAATGAAAGATGGTGTGTATCACGTGGCATTCAACAGTAATAGAGGCTCAGTTGGCGAAGGTATTTTAGTTCTTTGTTGTGGGCTGGTTAATGGTGGGGATATCGGTTTTGTTTATCAGGGCAAACTGGCCCGTCCGGAGATGACTTTACGAATTACCCGCTATTATGACGGTATACCTTCTGTTCTGGGTATAGAGAATGACTATGAACTGGAACTCTTAATGCAATATTCAAATGAAACAGAAGGACAATACATGCTTCATGGTTATGTCAGGGAATACCCGGAACTTACCATTGATGCGTGTGCCAGTTTTTTAATGCCCATGCTTAAGAGTGACCAGGTGTAACGTGAAAAGAGAGTGACATGGATCAATTTCATGATGATACTGACTGCTTTAAGAAATCATAAACCTCTAGGTGTCTTCCTTATGCAAAGGTTATGGTGCTCCCCTATTTGTCCGGATGCGAAGTAAGCACCATGATTTCTATCATGTCGCTTCTTACATAGACAGTGGGCTGGGCGAATGACCAATCTACCTTAGTTGGCCCCAGATAGCGGGGCTGCTGATAAGCTCACTGCTACTCATAGAGTAAGGAGCGGCAGGCAATGTATTCCGTTTAGCGCACGCGCCGCGCTGTCGATGCGTGCGCTATCTTTGGTTAACCTGTTCTTTCCCGGCTGTATTCTCTCCAGCCGCCGCCTAAGGCCTTATACAGCCTGATGATATTCAACTGTTGCATGAGACGTGTGCGTACCAGGCGCTGCTGCGCGCCATAAAGCATACGATGGGTATCAAGCAGCGTAAGGTAGTCATCGATGCCTTCCTGAAAACGGAGTCCGGCCAGCTCATAGGCGATTTGACTGGCTTCAACCGCGCGTTGTTCTGATTGCACCTGGTCATTCAGCGTACGCTGTCCCGCCAGACCATCCGCCACGTCGCGAAAGGCTTGCTGAATAACGTTTTCATACCTGGCGATTTCAATCTGTTTTTGGATATGCGCCCTATCCAGGTCAGCGCGTAATGCGCCGCCGTGAAAGAGAGGCAAGGTGATTTGCGGTAGAAAACGCCAGCTTCCCGATCCCGGTTCAAAGAGTCCGCTAAGAGACGCGCTGGCCGTTCCCGCCGTGCCTGTCAGGCTGATTGTCGGGAAGAAGGCGGCGCGCGCTGCGCCTATTCGGGCGTTTGCGCCACGCAGCCTGTACTCGGCGGCGCGAATATCCGGGCGGCGTACCAGCAGATCTGACGGTAATCCGCCTGGCAATGTGGTCGGGATCGCGCCTTCCGTAAGCGTGACCGCTTCGTTTAGTCGACGCGACAGTTCAGGCGTGAGCGGCTGGCCCAACAGCAATTCCAGCGCGTTACGATCCCGCGCCAACTGTCGCGTATACGCCGCGCGATTGATTTCGGCAGAACGCAGCGCGATCTCCGCCATACGCAGATCGAGCTGTGTGGCGTTGCCTGTCCGGGCAAGCTGGGTTGTCAATGTGTATGAACTTTTTTGCGCGGCCAGCGTATCCTCGGTTAAGCGCAGCAGCTCCCGGTCAGCCCGTAGCGTCAGCCAGGCGCTGGCGACTTCGGAAACCAGGCTCATTCGCGCCGCAATGTACGTCTCATCAAGCGCCATATAGGCGGCTAATGCCTGGTCGCTAAGGCTTCGCACTCGCCCCCAGAGATCCAGTTCCCAGGCCGTCGTCGCCCCAGCCATCTCGTAGCGTCGGTTAATCTCAGGCTCGTCCGTGACGCTGAGATCGGCGGGAGTGCGACCGGCGTCCATGGCGGTGGCGATGCCGAGCGTCGGCAGCATCTCCGCGCGCTGAATACGGTATAACGCCCGGGCGGCTTCAACATTGAGCCCTGCCTTGCGTAAATCCCGATTATTGCGTAACGCGATCGCGATCAGTTCCTGTAGAAGCGGATCGTGGAAGAAATCACGCCAGCCAATGTCAGCGGCATCCGGCGCGCCAGAAACGGTTGACGTTGCGTAGGGATAGACCATCGCAGTCGGCGATGCGGGGCGTTCGTGCTTCGGCGCCATCGTACAGCCAGCAAGCGTGGTGACGAAAGCAAGCGTCGCCAGCGTGGCGGTCTGCCGATAGCCTGTAAAAGTGATCTTCATTATGCCATTCCCATCATTATGCTTGCTGATCATGCGAATCAACGCGGTTCTCACGCTTTAATGCCATCCTGCGAACCACCACGTAAAATACAGGCGTCAATAACAGGCCGAAGAGCGTGACGCCCAACATGCCGGCAAACACGGCGATGCCCATCGCATGTCGCATTTCCGCGCCGGCACCCGTCGCGAGTACCAGCGGTACTACACCTGCGATAAAGGCGAATGAGGTCATCAGGATAGGACGCAGACGCAGGCGGGACGCTTCCAGCACGGCGGTCAGCGGGTCTGCGCCGTCGTGTTCTTTGGCGCGGGCAAACTCGACAATCAAAATGGCGTTCTTGGCCGCCAGGCCGACCAGCACCACGAAACCAATCTGCGTAAAGATATTGTTATCTCCGCCAGATACCCACACGCCGACAATGGCCGAGAGTAATGACATAGGCGCAATAAGCAGGACGGCGAAGGGCAGCGACCAACTGTTGTACTGCGCCGCCAGGATCAGGAAGGCCAGCAGCACCGCCAGCGCAAAGATAGCAAGCGCGGAGTTGCCGGCCTGTTTTTCCTGATAAACCAGATCGGTCCATTCGAAGACCATCCCTTCCGGCAACGTTTCACGCACGATCTTTTCAATCGCGTCCGTCGCCTGTCCGGAGGAGAAGCCCGGAGCCGGTCCACCGCTAATATCTACCGAGGGGAAGCCGTTGTAATGGATGATTCTGTCCGGCCCTGACTGGCGCATAATCGTGACGAAAGCGCTAAGCGGGATCATCTCGCCCTTCGCATTGCGGACTTTAAGCAGGCCGATATCCTCTTGCTGCATACGGAATGGCGCATCGGCTTGCGCCATCACCCGCCAGGTGCGGCCAAATCGGTTGAAATCGTTGACGTAAAGCGAGCCGAGGTTAATTTGCAACGTTTCAAAGATGTCGGTGAGCGATACCCCCATTGATTTCGCCTTTACCCGGTCGATATCCACCTGTAATTGCGGGGCGTTCGTCTGGAAACTGGCCAGCATATTGGCCAGTTCGGGCGTCTGCATCGCCTTAGACATAATCTCGCTTTGCACCTTTGTCATCGCTTCAAATCCCAGTTCCGCACGATCTTCAATCTGCAATTTAAAGCCGCCCGTCGCGCCAAGCCCTGGAACCGGCGGCGGCGGGAAGATGCCAATAAACCCGTCGGGAATGTGGCTAAATTTGTGCATTAGCTTTCCGGCGATAGCGTTAGCGGAAAGTGAAGGATCTTCACGCTCGTCAAAGGGTTTTAGCATGGCGAACATCAGCGCCGAATTTGGCACATTTACCGGGCCGTTAACCGACAGGCCGGGGAAGACGACGACGCTTTCAACGCCGGGTTCCGCCAGCGCGATAGCGGACATCTGTTTCACGACCGCCTCTGTGCGATCCAACGATGCGCCGCTTGGGAGCTGGGCGATGCCGACGAGATAGTATTTATCCTGCGCAGGCACAAACCCGTTCGGCACCTGATGGAAGCCAAGCCAGGTCAGCCCCACAAAGCTAGCATAGAGCACCATCACAATGACGCTGCCGCGCACGGCCCGACGGACGGCGCTAACATAGCGGTTCGACGTGCTGTCGAAGAAACGGTTAAAGCGATGGAAAAAACCGCCAGTGACCGTGCCCATCAACCGCGTTAGCCAGTCAGCCTTCGCAGTATCGTGGTGCGGTCTTAGCAAAATGGCGGCCAGCGCAGGGGAGAGCGTCAGCGAGTTAATGGCCGAAAGGATGGTCGAAATAGCGATGGTCAACGCGAACTGACGATAAAACTCACCCTGCAGGCCCGCCAGGAATGCGGAAGGGATAAAGACCGCCGTTAGCACCGAGGTAATAGAAAGAATGGGACCAGTGACTTCATCCATCGCCTTCTTTGCCGCCTCTCCGGGACTTTTGCCCTGCGAGATATGCCGTTCCACGTTTTCGACCACAACGATGGCGTCATCGACAACGATACCTATCGACAGGACCAAACCAAACAGCGAAAGCGTATTCAGCGAAAAGCCAAACAGGTGCATCAAGGCAAAGGTGCCGACCAGCGAAACGGGAACCGCCACCAGAGGAATAATGGACGCCCGCCAGGTTTGCAGGAACAGCACCACGACAAGGACGACCAGCACGAGGGCTTCCAGCAACGTAATCGCCACCGATTGTAGCGATGCGCGCACGAAGACCGTAGGATCATAGGCAATCCGGTATTCGATATCCTGCGGGAAGTTTTGCTGCAACTCATCCATTTTGCCGCGAATCGCGTTAGACACGTCAATCGCATTGGCGCCCGGACTTTGAATAATCTGTAACGCTGGCGCCGCTTCGCCATTCAGTAAACTGCGCAGCGTATAGGCATCTGCGCCCAGCGTGACGCGGGCGACATCACGCAGTCGCGTCACCTCGCCGTCAGCGCCGATTTTTACCACAATCTCGCCGAACTGTTCTTCGCTGGTCAGGCGGCCCAGCGTGTTTACTGTCATCTGAAAAGCGGCGGAGGCCTCCGGCTGTTGCCCGACGGAACCGGCGGCGACCTGTACGTTTTGTTCCCGCAACGCCGTAACGATATCACTGGCGGTAAGACCGCGGTTGGCGATTTTCGCCGGGTCCAGCCAGACGCGCATGGCGTACTCGCCCGCGCCCCAGACGAGAACATCGCCGACGCCGGGTAAACGGGCCAGCTCGTCGCGAACCTGCCGGATGGCGAAGTTAGACAGGTAAAGCGAGTCATAGCGTTTTTGCGGCGAGACAAGATGGACCACCATCAACATATCGGGGGACGTTTTCTCCGTTACAACGCCAATTCGCTGGACTTCTTCGGGCAGGCGAGGCAGCGCGCGGGATACCCGGTTTTGCACCTGAATTTGCGCCATATCAGGATCGGTTCCCTGTTCGAAGGCGATAGAGATAACCATGCGACCATCAATGGCCATCTGGGTATTCATATACAACATGCCGTCAACGCCGTTGATCACCTGTTCCAGCGGCGCGGCTACCGTATCGGCAATCACTTGCGGGTTAGCGCCGGGGTAGCTGGCGCTAACCTGTACCGTGGGCGGCGTAACGGCCGGATATTCACTCAGCGGCAGTTTTAAAAAGGCGATAGCGCCAGCCAGCAGCATTAACAGCGACAGGACGATGGCGAAGATGGGGCGTGCAATGAAAAAGTGGGTGAATTTCATTGGCGCACCGCCTTCGACGCGCTGTCGCCGTCCGCTTTAGTCAATGTCGCGGTCTGTTTATCGGTCACATTCTGCCGCATCGGCACCAGACGCGGCGCAACGGTCATGCCAGGACGCACCAGCCCCTTGAGGATGATTTTTTCTCCCGGCTGTACTCCCTGTGTAACGACGCGGAGTCCATCGACCATTTGTCCCAGCTCAACCGGACGATACTCCACCTGATTCTCCTTGCCGACGATCAGCACATAGTTTTTGCCCTGATCGGCGCTCACCGCCAGATCGTCAATTAGCACGGTTTCCCGCGGCTCGCCGATGGGCAAACTGATTCGGGCAAACAGGCCGGGAGAAAGCATTCCGTCGGGGTCAGGAATCACGGCGCGCGCCCGGATAGTGCCGGTGCTGCGGTTCATCTGATTGCCCATAAAGTCGAGTACGCCCTGATAAGGCAGCCCGTTATCGGTGGTTAACCCCATGTTGACTACCGGTGGATTTTTGTCGGAGCGGGTATGCCGTAACGCCTTCAGCCAGGTGGCTTCGTCAATATCGAAATACACATACATGGGATTGTGAGACACGATAGTCGTCAGAAGCGTGGCGTTACCCGCTACGCCGCCGCTGACCAGATTGCCCCGGGTCACCAGTATGCGGTCAACGCGTCCGGCAATGGGCGCGGTAATACGGGTCCAGGAGAGTTCAAGGCGCGCTGCGGCGACGGCGGCTTTGGCCGATTGCATCTGCGCCTGTCGCGCATTACGCGTGGCGGTGACATCGTCAGCGTTTTTACGTGATACGGCGCCGCTGGCGACCAGTCGTTGAATGCGATCGAAATCCGCCTGCGCCTGGCGGGCCAGTACTTCAGCCTGACGTAATTGCGCGACGGCGGTGTCGAGGGCGACCTCGAACGGGCGCGGATCGATCTGGAACAGCAGTTGTCCGCGGCTTACCAGACGTCCTTCCGGAACGCTGACGGCGTCAAGGGTTCCTCCCACGCGCGAACGCAGCTCCACGGTCTCCGGCGCGGCCAGAAAACCGGTGAATTCCGCCGTAGGCGCGAGTGTGCGGCTAAGGGCTTTAGCAACCGGTACCGACGGTGGAGGCGGCGCGCTGGCCGGTGGGCCGACGGCGTTGCCTTTATCCCATAGTGCTTCGCCGGCCATGTAAATCACGCCCCCGATGGCGGCGATGACGCCGGCTATCAACATAATTTTGAATGTTCTACGCATGTCGTTTCCCTCTTTACCGCAGCGTGTCGGCCATTCCGCAACGCTGCCGCAGAATTTTTGGCAAAGGCTAGGCGTTACAACGAAGGAAAGGTCAAGCGTTCCTGACGGGTTTTTACGGGGCGTGGGGCGGCATCGTGGCGTAAATGTCTCGCATCATCCTCTTTTATGAGCCATCTCACATTCTCGCCGAACCGTGCAGCCTGAATACGCTTGACCTTCCCACAATGGCAAGCTTTAGGCTTTCTGATACCGAATAGTCAGGATGGGGAAGTCGTCATGAGTCAGTCAGAAAATCGTCACGACACGATAAGCTTACTTATTGAAGGTATGACCTGCGCGTCGTGTGTCGCTCGCGTTGAAAAAGGTATTAAGGCTGTGCCTGGCGTAACGGACGCTACGGTGAATCTGGCGACGGAGCGCGCCACCGTCCGCGGGACGGCGTCGGCGGAGGCGGTGATCGCGGCGATTGAAAAAACGGGGTATGAGGCGCGACCGGTAGAGACGGCGGGGCAGGGCGAAGACGACTCTGAAGAGAAAAAAGAGGCCGAGCGCGTCAGGCTGAAGCGCGATCTGATTCTCGCCAGCGTGCTGGCGCTCCCCGTTTTTGTGCTTGAAATGGGTTCGCACCTTATTCCTGGTATGCACGAGTGGGTGATAAAAACGATTGGCCTGCAACAAAGCTGGTACTGGCAATTTGCACTGACCCTGTTGGTGCTGACGATCCCCGGTCGCCGTTTTTACCTTAAAGGGTTCCCGGCGCTGGCGCGTCTGGCGCCGGACATGAACTCGCTGGTCGCCGTGGGAACCTCAGCGGCATTCGGCTACTCGCTGGTGGCGACCTTTACGCCCGACCTGTTGCCTGAAGGGACGGTAAACGTCTATTACGAGGCCGCCGCAGTGATTGTCGCGCTTATTCTGCTGGGGCGCTTTCTGGAGGCAAGGGCGAAGGGGCGGACTTCCGAAGCGATTAAACGTCTGGTGGGGCTACAGGCGCGGGTCGCGCATGTGTTACGCGAGGGCCGCATCGTGGATATCCCTGTCGACGAGGTTGTGCTGGGCGACTGTGTGGAGGTTCGGCCAGGCGAGCGGATACCGGTTGACGGCGAAGTGACCGAAGGCCGCAGCTTCGTTGACGAGTCGATGATTACCGGCGAACCGATACCGGTAGAGAAATCCGCAGGAAGCGCGGTGGTGGGCGGTACCGTAAACCAAAAAGGCGCGCTCACGCTGCGGGCGACCGCCGTCGGCGGACAGACCATGCTGGCGCAAATCATTCGTCTGGTGGAACAGGCGCAGGGTTCAAAACTGCCGATTCAGGCCGTCGTGGATAAAGTGACGCTGTGGTTTGTCCCAATGGTAATGCTTATTGCTGCGCTGACCTTTGTGGTATGGCTGGCGTTTGGGCCGTCGCCAGCGCTGACTTTCGCTCTAATCAATGGCGTTGCGGTGCTGATTATCGCCTGTCCTTGCGCGATGGGCCTGGCGACGCCGACCTCCATTATGGTGGGAACCGGTCGTGGGGCGGAAATGGGCGTGCTGTTCCGTAAGGGGGAGGCGTTACAGCTACTCAAAGACGCTAAGGTGGTGGCCGTAGACAAAACCGGGACGCTTACCGAAGGCCGCCCGGTACTGACCGATCTCGACGTGGCCAGCGGCTTTGAACGCCGTGAGGTGCTGGCGAAAGTCGCGGCGGTAGAATCGCGTTCAGAGCATCCGATTGCCCGTGCGATTGTCGTGTCGGCAGAAGAGGAAGGGATCGCGCTACCAGGCATGAGCGGCTTCGAATCGGTGACCGGGATGGGCGTATACGCTACCGTTGACGGTACGCGTGTTGACGTGGGGGCCGATCGCTATATGCGCGAAATTGGCGTGGATATTAGCGGCTTCGCCACCACCGCCGAACGGTTAGGACAGGAAGGGAAATCGCCGCTCTATGCGGCTATTGACGGTCAACTGGCGGCGATTATCGCCGTGGCCGATCCGATCAAACCCAGTACGCCCGCCGCAATTAACGCTTTACATCAGCTCGGCATTAAGGTCGCCATGATCACTGGCGATAATGCCCGCACGGCACAGGCTATCGCCAGACAGTTAGGAATTGATGACGTGGTCGCCGAGGTATTGCCGGAAGGGAAAGTCGAGGCGATACGGCGCCTGAAAGCGGCGTATGGGCAGGTGGCGTTTGTCGGCGATGGCATCAACGATGCGCCAGCGCTGGCGGAGTCCGACGTGGGGCTGGCGATTGGCACCGGCACCGATGTGGCGGTGGAATCCGCCGACGTCGTACTAATGTCCGGCAACCTGCAAGGCGTGCCGAATGCTATCGCGCTGTCTAAAGCGACCATCCGCAATATCCACCAGAATCTGTTCTGGGCCTTTGCTTACAATACGGCGCTGATTCCTGTCGCGGCAGGCGCGCTATTTCCGGTCTGGGGCATATTATTGTCACCTGTATTCGCCGCAGGGGCGATGGCGATGTCGAGCGTGTTCGTGCTGGGCAACGCTTTGCGGCTGCGCCGTTTCCGGGCGCCGATGGCAACCCCATCCGACACATCCACGACATGAGGAGGAGCGTCATGAACATCGGTAAAGCAGCTAAAGCATCGAAAGTCTCGGCCAAAATGATTCGCTACTATGAACAGATTGGTCTGATTCCCGCGGCAAGTCGGACGGATTCCGGCTATCGGGCCTATACCCAGGCTGATGTTAATCAATTGCATTTTATACGCCGCGCGCGCGACCTCGGCTTTTCAGTTGCTGAAATCAGCGACTTACTGAATCTTTGGAATAACCAGTCGCGGCAAAGCGCTGACGTCAAACGCCTGGCGCAGACGCACATTGATGAACTGGACAGACGTATCCAGAACATGCAGCACATGGCGCAAACCCTCAAAGCGCTGATTCACTGCTGCGCCGGCGACGCGCTGCCAGATTGCCCCATTCTGCATACGCTTGGACAACCTGACGATAGCGAGCCGGAGGCGCGTACCGGAGCGGTATTGCGCCGTCCTCGTCGCCACGGACTGGCAAAGCGTCTGTAAGTCCTGAGATTACGCTTGACCTTCCAACACTGGCAAGGCCCAGACTGGCAACAGTTCCCACACAAAAGGAGTTCACCATGCAGTTCCATATTGATGACATGACCTGCGGCGGCTGCGCCAGTACGGTAAAAAAGACAATTCTGACTCTCGATGCTAATGCGACGGTGAGAACTGACCCGGCGACGCGTCTGGTTGACGTTGAAACGTCGCTATCCGCGGAGCAGATTGCCGCCGCCCTGCAAAAGGCCGGTTTCCCGCCGCGCGAGAGGTAATCGTCAATGGCGATCGGTCTGGCGACAGGCCGGTCGCGATACGCTAGCCACGCTTCGCTTTTCTTTGCATGAGATAATCCCCATAAAAACTGTGACAAATCATGTGCCAGTAAGCTTTGTTAATAATATGTAATGATTTGTCTATTTTTGCTAACATTTTACCTGCTATATACAAAAAGATAACAAATGAGTAGCGCAACGCTACCTTGTTACGTCGCTTTGACGACGGGAGCGCTCCAGCGTTTCGCCGCTTCAAAGCTTGATGTTATTTTTTGATGCAGGACACTACCTATGTACACCCCCCTGAACTGGACGACGACACAACGACATGTGGCGTTTGCCAGCTTTACCAGTTGGATGCTGGATGCGTTTGATTTCTTTATCCTTGTCTTTGTACTTAGCGATCTCGCCGAATGGTTTCACGCTTCCGTATCGGACGTTTCCATTGCGATTATGCTGACCCTGGCGGTACGTCCCATTGGCGCGCTGCTATTTGGCCGAATGGCGGAAAAGTACGGACGTCGACCGATACTGATGCTCAATATTCTGTTCTTCACGGTGTTTGAACTGCTTTCCGCCTGGTCGCCCACCTTCATGGCATTTCTGATTTTTCGGGTCATGTACGGCGTGGCGATGGGCGGGATATGGGGCGTTGCGTCATCACTGGCGATGGAAACCATTCCCGATCGTTCGCGTGGCCTGATGTCGGGCATTTTTCAGGCGGGCTATCCCTGCGGCTATCTGTTCGCCTCGGTTATTTTTGGCCTCTTCTACAGTATGGTAGGCTGGCGCGGCATGTTCCTGATTGGCGCCCTGCCTGTTGTCTTGCTGCCTTATATCTGGTTTAAAGTGCCGGAATCCCCCGTCTGGCTGGCGGCCAGAGCGCGTAAAGAGAATACCGCGCTGCTTCCTGTTCTGCGCAAACAGTGGAAGTTGTGTCTGTATCTGGTGCTGGTCATGGCGTTCTTTAACTTTTTCAGTCACGGCACGCAGGATCTCTATCCTACCTTCCTGAAGATGCAGCATGGTTTTGATCCGCATCTGATCAGTATCATTGCGATTTTTTATAACATTGCCGCCATGCTCGGCGGTATTTTCTACGGTACGCTATCGGAACGTATTGGGCGTAAAAAAGCGATCATGATCGCCGCCTTTCTTGCGCTTCCGGTACTCCCGCTATGGGCATTTTCCAGCGGATCATTCACGATTGGCCTGGGCGCGTTCCTGATGCAGTTTATGGTGCAGGGCGCCTGGGGTGTCGTGCCGACCTGGCTGAACGAGCTGGTTCCGGCGAATGCGCGCGCCGTGCTGCCAGGGTTTGTTTACCAACTGGGTAATTTACTGGCGTCGGTTAATGCGACGTTACAGGCCCGCATCGCGGAAACGCATGGTGGCAATTACGGGTTGGCAATGGCGATCGTGGCTGGCTCGGTGGCTATTTTAATCTGTGTATTTGTGGCATTTGGTCGCGAGACCCGGGGAGTCGTCATCTCCGGTACAGATAGCGACGCCCTCCCGGAGTCGGCCGTCGGTCATCGCACGTAAACACTACGCTCCTGGCGCATACTGTCGCCGGGAGCACGCCTTCCCCCCGTGGTTTTCACGCCCTTTCAACGAACAACAAAGGTTAATGATGGCATCTGCCTTTCGTGACCATTACAATCATCGCTTACTTTTTTCTTTATAAGAAATTGATTGTTGGACCTTAAAATTATCAACGGAGCGAAGATATCATGTTGAAAGATAACCAAAAACACAACGAGTCTGTTGCCCCGAATAGCGCCTTTCTGTCTGAGTTACAACGTGCATTACCGGAATTTTTTACCGCCGATCGCTATAACGAGCAGGGCGAACTGATCGCGAAAGGCGGATTTGATCTCGCCAAATTTGAGCGCGCGCTGAAAGCGCGTAATATTGATGAGCTGACTAGCGGTTATCAGATTGATTTTATTGGTAAAGATTACGCAAAAAAACAGGCGGGTGAAAAATCCGTTACCGTTATCGTTCCTGACGTGGAACACAATACTCTGGCAGAAAATAAAAACAGCCATAATCTTTTTCTGACCGGAGATAATCTGGATGTGTTACGCCATCTGCAAAATAATTACGCCGATACCGTCGATATGATCTATATCGATCCCCCTTATAACACCGGATCGGACGGGTTTGTCTACCCCGATCATTTTGAATATAGCGATCGGGCGTTGCAGGATATGTTTGGTCTTAATGATACTGAACTGGCACGTTTAAAATCCATTCAGGGTAAATCGACGCACTCCGCGTGGTTATCTTTCATGTATCCGCGTCTTTTCCTGGCCAGGAAGCTCCTGAAAGATACCGGATTTATTTTTATCTCTATCGACGATAATGAGTACGCCAATCTTAAATTAATGATGGATGAGATTTTTGGCGAAGGCGGATTTGTCACCAATGTGATGTGGAAGCGCAAAAAAGAGATTTCTAACGACTCTGATAACGTTTCCATCCAGGGAGAATACATTCTTGTTTACGCCAAAACCGGTCAGGGCGCTTTACGTTTAGAACCGCTTTCTAAAGAGTATATTCAGAAATCCTATAAAGAACCGACCGAACAGTTTCCAGAAGGGAAATGGCGACCGGTGCCGTTAACGGTGTCAAAAGGGCTGAGCGGCGGCGGCTATACCTATAAAATTACCACGCCGAACGGTACGGTACACGAAAGACTATGGGCTTATCCTGAAGCCAGTTACCAAAAACTGGTGGCCGATAATCTGGTCTATTTTGGCAAAGATAACGGCGGTATTCCCCAGCGAGTCATGTACGCGCACCACAGTAAAGGGCAGCCAACGACCAATTACTGGGATAACGTAGCGTCGAATAAAGAGGGGAAAAAGGAGATTCTGGATCTCTTCGGCGACAACGTTTTTGATACGCCGAAACCGACCGCATTATTGAAGAAAATTATCAAGCTCGCTATCGATAAAGACGGCGTCGTTCTGGACTTTTTTGCCGGTTCCGGCACCACGGCCCATGCGGTGATGGCGCTGAATGAAGAAGATGGGGGGCAGCGCACGTTTATTCTGTGTACTATCGATCAGGCATTAAGCAATAACACTATCGCGAAAAAAGCAGGTTATAGCACTATTGATGAAATCAGCCGCGAGCGAATTACACGCGTTGCGGCGAAGATCCGCGCCAACAATCCCGCGACCAATAGCGATCTCGGTTTTAAACATTATCGTTTTGCCACTCCGACACAGCAGACGCTG
Organism: Salmonella sp. 741265073_HBA; assembly: GCF_046569105.1. Classification (NCBI taxonomy): domain Bacteria; kingdom Pseudomonadati; phylum Pseudomonadota; class Gammaproteobacteria; order Enterobacterales; family Enterobacteriaceae; genus Salmonella; species Salmonella sp. 741265073_HBA. The sequence continues at coordinate 106,914 of NZ_JBKFRY010000002.1, forward strand.
GACGATCTGGATAGCTTCGATATTGCTACCGGCCATTTTATCAATACCAGCGGTCAACTGGCCGCTTTTACCGAGTCAGGATTTACCGACATGATCAATCCTTTTTCCGCCAGAGGATTGGGCGTGCCGGGCGGCGCAAGCGGCGAAGAGACCTTATTAACGACATGGCTGGTCGCCGATGGTTATAAAATGGATATTGACGTACAGAGCGTTGATTTTTCCGGCTATTGCGCCAGGTATGTTGATAATACGCGCCTGTATCTGATTGATGAACGATGGGGAACCGAGCAGACCCGCGATCTTCTCAACCACATTGGTACGCACCGGCTTCCGGTTCAGACCATTGTCATTTACGGCTACTCTTTCGACCTTGAATCCATTCGTGAACTGGAAATCGGCTTAAAACAGCTTGATCAAAAAGTGAACCTGGTGAAGCGTTATTAAGAGGGGATGATGATGAATATTTTACTGGAAGAACTTCCCCATCAGGAACAGGCATTAGCGGCGATTCTGGCGAGTTTCACCGGTATCGATCACGCGCAGGCCGATCATAATCACTATGCTAATCCGCTGATTAAGGGACGTTACGACGATAAGGCCAATATTGACGTTAAAATGGAGACCGGGACGGGTAAAACCTATGTCTATACCCGGTTGATGTATGAACTGCATCAGAACTATGGCCTCTTCAAATTTGTGCTGGTGGTGCCGACGCCAGCCATTAAAGAAGGCGCGCGGAACTTTATCATCAGCGATTACGCCAGACAGCATTTTTCACAGTTCTACGAAAATACGCGGATGGAACTTTGCACCATTAACGCCGGTGATTTTAAAGTAAAGTCGGGGCGTAAAAATTTTCCGGCCCAGTTATTAAGTTTTACTGATGCCAGCCGTCGTGATAGCCATACGATTCAGGTTTTGCTGATCAATGCGCAAATGCTCAATTCCGCCAGTATGACGCGAGACGATTACGATCAAACGCTCCTGGGTGGGCTGACGTCGCCTGTTAAAGGGCTGCAAATGACGCGACCGGTGGTCATTATTGATGAACCGCATCGTTTTGCGCGAGATAACAAATTTTATCGAGCGATTCAGGCTATTCAGCCGCAAATGATCGTCCGCTTTGGCGCTACCTTCCCGGATATTGTCGAAGGTAAGGGTAAAAATAAATGTGTACGTAAAGATTACTATCGCCGGCAACCGCAGTTTGATCTCAACGCGGTGGACAGTTTTAACGATGGTTTGGTGAAAGGTATTGATATTTATTACCCGAATCTCCCCGAAGAACAGGCCAACAATCGTTATATCGTTGACAGCGTCACGGCAAAGAAATTAATCCTCCGACGGGGGAGCAAAATTGCCGAGGTTGGCGTGGGCGAAAATCTCGCCGATGTCGATGCAGGATTTGAAGGCAGTATCGAATATGCCGGCAGTAAAATGTTGTCGAACGATCTGGAGCTGGAGGCAGGGATGGCGCTGGTGCCAGGAACCTTTGGCGCGAGCTACCAGGAACTGATTATTCAGGACGCTATCGATAAGCATTTTGATACCGAGCAGGCAAATTTCTTACGCAGCAATGAGCCAGAAAATAATGCCCCGCGTATTAAGACCTTAAGCCTTTTCTTTATTGACAGTATTAAAAGCTATCGTGATGACGAAGGCTGGTTGAAAGTCACTTTTGAGCGTTTGCTGAAAAAGAAACTGACGCAACTGATTGACGATTATCAGCGCAAGACCCTGCCGCGAGAAGTAGAGTATCTGTCGTTTCTGCAGGCCACGCTCGCCAGCCTGCACTCGGATAACCAAAACGTCCACGCTGGTTACTTTGGCGAAGACCGGGGAAGCGGCGATGAGGCGATCCAGGCTGAAGTAGATGATATTCTGAAAAATAAAGAGAAGTTGCTCAGTTTTTCAGACCATCACGGCAACTGGGAAACGCGCCGCTTTCTGTTTTCAAAATGGACGCTTCGCGAAGGCTGGGATAACCCGAATGTTTTTGTCATTGCTAAATTACGTTCTTCCGGTAGCGAGTCGAGCAAAATTCAGGAAGTGGGGCGCGGCCTGCGGCTACCGGTAGATGAAAACGGTCATCGCGTTCATCAGGAAGAGTGGCCGTCCCGGCTGTCGTTTCTGATTGGTTATGATGAAAAAACGTTTGCCAGTATGCTGGTTGATGAGATTAATCGCGACAGCAAAGTTCAGCTTAACGAGCAGAAACTGGATGAGGCGATGATCACACTCATCGTCACCGAGCGACAAAAAGTCGATCCTGCGTTTACGGAGCTTCGTTTGCTGGAAGATCTGGATGATAAAAAACTGATCAACCGGAGTAATGAGTTTAAACCCAGCGTCACGCTTAACGGAGAAACCAAAAGTGGTTTTGCGTGGCTACTGGAGTTCTACCCTGAGCTGACGCAGGCGCGGGTGCGAGCGGATCGTATTCGTGACAATAAGCCCGCCTCCCGGCTGCGAGTCAGGTTACGCAAAGAGAATTGGGAACAACTTAGCAGTATCTGGGAGCAGTTTTCCCGCCGTTATATGCTGCAATTCGAGCGTAGCGGCGCTTCTTTGGAACAGATTGCCGCCGAGGTGCTGCGCGATCCGGCGCTGTATATACGCCAGAAGCCAAGCCAGGTGCAACAACGGCTGGTATCGAATGAAGATAATGGCCGTTTTGAAGTGGCGCAGCGGGAAGGCGAATTAGCCGCCAGCGAATTTATGGCGGGCATGAAATATGGCCATTTTCTTAAGCAACTGGCGTTACGTACCAGTCTGCCGGTTAACGTCCTGCACCCGGTGTTAATGGCGATGCTGCGTGATGTTTTGCACGGAGATTCACGTTATTTAAGCGAGATCTCGTTGGACAATATGACCCGCGCATTACAGGCGCGGATTAATGCGCATTTTGCGCAGCGCCACGATTATCTGCCTCTCGATTTTCAGGCTTCAACGTCGGTATTTGATTCCACGGCACGGCAGTTCAGAGAGGAGATTAGCGCTGAAATTGTGGGGAAAAATGTGGATGAGAATGCGATAGACGATCCCCGTTCTCTCTATCAAATACCGCCGTTGCGTTATGACAGCGTCGATCCAGAATTGCCGCTATTAAAATACGATTATCCGCAACAGGTTTCTGTGTTTGGCAAACTGCCTAAGCGGGCCATTCAGATCCCCAAATATACGGGGGGCTCTACTACGCCGGATTTTGTGTACCGTATTGAGCGTCAGGACGCCGACAGTGTTTATTTACTGGTTGAAACTAAAGCAGAAAATATGCGCGTAGGCGATCAGGTTATTCTTGATGCGCAACGTAAATTCTTCGATATGCTGCGTCGGCAAAATATCAATGTCGAGTTTGCGGAAGCGACCAGCGCGCCGGCGGTATTTTCTACGATCAATGGTTTGATTGAGGGGAAGGTAAACTAACGGGTTTGAATGGACCTTAACGGTTATCTTTTTGATAGACCATATAAAATGGCCGCCGCGCAGCGAGCGTTGCGGTCATTCTCCCTGTGCTAATCCCCCGTCCCGTAAACCGCGTTGACTTGAAGGTTATCGTTTTACGTCTATTCTTAACTTTCAGCTAAGCGTATTTTGCTGAAATTGCAAATAGTCTTGAGGACGCTGTTTTTTTGTTTTGCCGTTATTTTTATAACGGCCAGGTAGATATTGCCAATTGAATGTAACTAAGGGAGACATGTTATGCTAAATAGATACTACCGTTTCGCTGTCGAAAAAGACGACCCCTCCGAAGCGCCAGAGTCGGGCGATAAGCCTGACAGCCAGCCGCAAAAAAAATCGTAATTTATCTGGATATTCCCCGACGTTTTTACGTTTGGGGAAAATAACCGTTTCGTTTCAACCTGGTTGCGAACAGTGAATATTTTACACGAAGTGACTATATATAAACGGGAGGGAACATGGAGTTTGATGCATTCTTTTTAGCGAGACTCCAGTTTGCCTTTACCGTCTCTTTTCATATTATTTTCCCCGCGATTACGATTGGCTTAGCCAGTTACCTGGTGGTACTGGAAGGTTTATGGCTAAAAACGCGTAATCCTGTCTGGCGCTCGCTCTATCAGTTCTGGCTCAAAATTTTTGCCGTCAACTTCGGGATGGGCGTGGTCTCCGGTCTGGTCATGGCTTACCAGTTCGGAACGAACTGGAGCGGTTTCTCCCAGTTCGCCGGCAGTATCACCGGGCCTTTATTAACCTATGAAGTGCTCACCGCATTCTTCCTGGAAGCGGGATTCTTAGGCGTGATGCTTTTTGGCTGGAACAAAGTCGGGCCGGGCCTGCATTTCTTGTCTACCTGTATGGTGGCGTTGGGCACGTTAATGTCGACGTTCTGGATTCTGGCGTCTAACAGCTGGATGCATACCCCGCAGGGATTTGAAATTCACAACGGTCAGGTGGTCCCGGTGGACTGGTTCGCGGTGATTTTCAACCCGTCGTTCCCGTATCGCCTGTTGCATATGTCCGTTGCGGCGTTTTTAAGTAGCGCGATGTTTGTCGGCGCGTCCGCTGCCTGGCATTTACTGAAAGGTAACGATACGCCGGCTATCCGCCGTATGTTCTCAATGGCGTTATGGATGGCGGTCGTAGTGGCGCCCGTTCAGGCATTGATTGGCGATATGCACGGCCTTAATACCCTGAAGCATCAGCCGGTCAAAATTGCCGCGATTGAGGGGCACTGGGAAAATACGCCCGGCGAGCCAACGCCGCTTACGCTGGTAGGCTGGCCGGATATGGAGGCGGAACGGACCCGCTATGCGCTTGAGATCCCGGCGTTGGGCAGTCTGATCCTGACGCATAGCCTGGACAAACAGGTGCCTGCGCTAAAAGATTATCCCAAAGAGGATCGCCCCAACTCTACCGTGGTGTTCTGGTCTTTCCGTCTGATGGTGGGCATGGGCGTACTGATGATCTTCCTGGGGCTGGCCAGCCTGTGGCTACGCTACCGACGCCGACTGTATCATTCGCGGCCCTTTATGCACTTTGCGCTGTGGATGGGGCCGTCCGGGCTTATCGCCATCCTTGCCGGATGGGTGACGACTGAAGTAGGACGTCAGCCGTGGGTGGTCTATGGCCTGCTGCGAACGCGTGATGCGGTTTCCGCGCACAGCACCTTGCAGATGAGCATCAGTTTGCTGGCCTTCTTTGTGGTCTATTCCCTGGTCTTTGGGGTTGGCTATATTTATATGATTCGCCTTATCCAGAAAGGGCCGCAGCCGGCGGAGACACCGACCGCTGAAACCGATGGCAGACCCGCGCGTCCTATCTCTGCCGTGGGAGAATCGCTTGAGCAGGAGAAACGCGAATGACCATCGATCTTCCGGTTATCTGGTTTGCTATTATCGTGTTCGCCACGCTGATGTATATCGTAATGGATGGTTTCGATCTGGGCGTCGGTATCCTGTTTCCGTTTATTCGTGATAAACACGATCGCGATGTTATGGTGAACTCGGTCGCGCCGGTATGGGACGGGAACGAAACCTGGCTGGTGTTGGGCGGGGCCGGGCTTTTTGGCGCGTTCCCGTTGGCTTACGCCGTCATCAGCGACGCGCTGACTATCCCGCTGGTGGTTATGCTGCTTGGTCTTATCTTTCGCGGCGTCGCTTTTGAATTCCGTTTTAAAGCCACCGAGTCGCATCGCGCGTTCTGGGATAAATCCTTTATCGTCGGGTCAATCCTGGCGACCTTTGCCCAGGGGGTTGTGGTGGGCGCGGTGGTGAGCGGTTTTCAGGTGGAAGGGCGAACCTTTAGCGGTTCGCAGCTTGACTGGCTGACACCGTTTAACCTGTTCTGCGGCGTCGGTCTGGTCGTCACCTATGCGCTGCTGGGCGCTACCTGGCTGATTATGAAAAGCGAAGATCCACTGCATAGCCGGATGTGCGCGCTGTCGCGCCCGTTGTTGATCGTCTTGTTGTTGGTGATGGGAGGCGTCAGCGTGTGGACGCCGCTCACCCACGACGACATCGCCGAGCGCTGGTTCACGCTGCCCAATTTATACTACTTCCTGCCGGTGCCTGTGCTGGTGTTGGCTTTTAGCGTCTGGCTATGGCGCAGCGTGAAAAAACCAGAATCCCATGCGCGTCCATTTATTCTCACGCTAGGTTTGATTTTTCTGGGGTTCAGCGGGTTAGGCATCAGTATTTGGCCGAATATTATTCCACCGGATATTTCGCTGTATGCCGCCGCCGCGCCGCCGCAAAGTCAAAGCTTTATGCTGGTTGGGGCGCTGATAATCATCCCGATTATTCTGGCTTATACCTTCTGGAGCTACTACGTCTTCCGTGGAAAAGTGCGACATGGAGAGGGATATCACTGATGGTTAAAGTGAAAAAATGGTCGCGGCGAGTCGTATGGATGGTTGCGATATGGTGCGCCAGCGTGCTTCTGCTGGCGGGCGTCGGAATGTTATTCAGACTGCTCATGACCTCCGCAGGATTTCGCTCCTGACTGATACCCCCCGGACGCGCTTTCGTCTCTCGCGAAAGCGCGTTTTTATCGACAGATCGGCGTTTATCGATCACCTTTGCTCGCCTTATCTCTCCCCTCAATAGCGGTTGATAATTATTCTCATCTTTATTGTCGTTCCCGGGCCGCAGTGATATGGTTACACAGTGGCTAACGCTCTGGTATAACGCAGATAAACGGTATTGATAATGTCTCCGATCTCCTGTCACTCTTCCGCCGCCCCGGCGATGAAAAAGATCTTTTCCGTCAGCGATTTCATCGCGTTTGGCGAGCGTTATGGCATTGATTACCGCTTCCCTGCGTTACCGCAGTATACGCAGAGTAGTCCCGTACTTCATGGCGATATCGAAGAGATAGCGCTTCCCGGCGGGATTTGCATTACACGCTCGGATGTTCACGTGTTACAACCTTATGAAACCACCTCTCGCCATAGCAGCCCGCTGTATATGCTGGTGGTGCTGGAAGGTAACGTCGCGCTGGCTGTCAATGAGCAGACCTTTTTGTTGAGCGCGGGGATGGCGTTTTGCTCGCAACTGAGTGAGCAGCAGACGATACGCGCCCATCACGGCGCAGACAGTAAATTGCGCACCTTGTCGCTGGGAATGTACCCGGACGGCGGATGGCGGGAGCGTTTGCCTGTCTCGCTGGCAGACGAGTGGGAAAATAGCGCAGCCTCGGCGAGGGTCTGGCAGGTGCCGGAGTTTCTGCTTTCAGGGCTACGCTATGCGCAGCAGCCCGGACCTCATGCGGCGTCACGCCAGTTAATGCTGGAAGGCATCATGCTGCAATTGCTGGGCTATGCGCTAAATCTATGTCAGCCCGCAACGCAAAAACGCGGGCTTCCCGTCACCGGTGAATACCAGCGGCTGGAGCTCATTCGGCGTTTACTGGAGCAGACGCCGGAAAAAGCCTACACGCTGAACGAACTGGCGCGTCGGGCGGCAATGAGTCCAAGTAGCCTGCGGTGCAAGTTTCGCCATGCCTATGGGTGTACCGTGTTTGATTATCTGCGCGATTGCCGCCTGGCGCGCGCGCGTCGTTATCTGATGGAGGGATACAGCGTGCAGCAGGCCGCCTGGATGTCAGGCTATCAACATGCCACAAACTTTGCGACGGCATTTCGTCGGCGTTATGGCTGCTCGCCCGGCGAGCTGCGTGACGCGTCTCTGACGGCGTCCCGACACTGTGCGTAACGCGCTCCGCCAGAGCGGTAATATCCGCCGCTAACCCGGTTTTCTGCCGCTTTGGGTGATTTTTTATCATTGCGCATAGGCAATCTGGCGTTACGCATAGTGGTCCGTCATCTCTAAAAGGTAATAATTCTTATTTACAATAAAGATGCCTTTGGAGATGTTCATGTTTGCGACAACGCGTATGGCGCTATTGATAGGCGGAGCTATCGGCGGCGCGACTTTTCCTCTTTTTGCCCAGGAAACCACAAAAAATGATACCGTCATTGTCACCTCGCCCGTTCAGAGTGGCGCGACCAAGCTGGCGACGCCAGATATTGAAACGCCGCAGTCGGTATCCATTATTACCCGCCAGCAGTTTGAAGAGCAGGGCGCAACCAGCGTGCGTCAGGCGGTCAGCTACACCCCAGGCGTATACAGTAATCAGATAGGCGCGTCTAACCGCTTTGATTACATCGTATTGCGTGGTTTTTCGGACGGTAGTCTGGATAACGTCTATCTCGACGGGTTAAAAATGATGGGCGACACCAATTCGCACAGTTCGTTGGTGGTTGACCCCTGGTTTCTGGAAGATATTGAGGTGGTACGCGGCCCGGCGTCCGTTCTGTATGGACGTTCATCGCCAGGCGGCATTGTCGCGCTGACGTCGCGAAAACCGGCGTTTGATGCCGGGGGAGAGGTGAAGCTGTTTGCCGGCAATCACAACCAGCGCGGGGCGGCTTTTGATGTGACCGGCCCACTGGATGACAATGAACGTGTGGCGGCGCGTCTTAGCGGCATGACACGTTACGCCGATTCGCAGTTTACCCCCTTGAAAGAGGAACGCTATGCGCTGATGCCGAGCCTGACCTGGCGAATTACCGATCGGACGCGTCTTGATCTTATGGCCTATCTGCACCGTGATCCGGAAGGCGGTAGCCACTCCGGACTGCCTTATCAAGGCACGGTTGTACCTTATAACGGCGGAAAAATTTCTAACACTTTCTTTGAAGGTGAAGATGACTACGACAAATACGATCGCCGTGAAAATATGGTGGGTTATAACATTGAGCATCTGTTCGATAACGGCTGGTCGGTACGGCAAAAATTGCGCTATTTGCATACCAAAGTGACGTTGAATCAGGTCTATGCCGCAGGTTGGTTGAATGAAACGGCGCTGAATCGCGGCTATTCCGGCTCCGGGGAGAAAATGTCGGCTATCGCGCTGGATAATCAGCTCGACGGCAGCGTGGATACCGGGGCGATTAATCATCGTCTGCTGGTGGGGATCGATTATCAGGATCGCAGTAATCATACTACTGGCTATTATGGCGCGTTTCCGCCGATTGACGCTTTCAACCCCGTTTATGGCGCTCAGCCGGATTACATTACGTTGTATAGCCGTGAAAAACATAAGCTGCGGCAGACCGGATACTATTTACAGGATCAGATGTCATGGGATCGCTGGCGCTTTACGTTGGGCGGTCGTTACGATCGGGTCAGCGTGTATAACATCGACAAACTTCATGATTCACGCAGCGATCTCGATAAAAACAACGTCAGCACCCGTGCTGCGTTGCTTTATCTGTTCGACAATGGCGTCGCCCCCTATCTCAGTTATTCTACCGCGTTTACGCCGACCAGCTTCGCCGACGAAAACGGCAATGTGCTGGAACCGATGAAAGGCAAGCAGTGGGAGGCGGGGGTAAAATACGAACCGCTGGGGGGGAATAGCCAGTTTAGCGCCGCCGTGTATCGTATTAACCAAACCAATATCGCGACCAAAGAAGAACCTACCGATCCGTACCGCTCGATTGGTGAAATTGAGTCTAAAGGGGTGGAACTGGAGGCCATTAGCCATTTGTCGGATAGCGTCCGTTTGCAGGCGGCGTATACCTATACTGATATCCGTTATAAGAAAAGTAGCCCGCAAGAGCAGGGTAAGCGCGCGGTTTATGCTCCACGGAACCAGGCCAGCGCCTGGCTAAGCTACGATGTGAAAAGCGGTCTGTTAGAGGGGCTGACTTTGGGCTCCGGCATCCGGTACGTCAACGGCGTGACCAGCGATCGCCTGAATACCCACACGTTGCCGTCCTATACACTGGTCGATATGGTGGTAGGGTATGATTTATCCAGCATTGGGTTAAATGGCTTGAGCGCCCAGCTCAACGTAAATAACCTGACGGACAAACGCTATGTCGCTGCCTGTAATTCGCTCTCTTATTGTTATTTTGGCGCCGAGCGTAGCATTGTAGGCAGCGTGTCATGGGCGTTTTGATAACGCTTATCGTCCGGTAGCAAAGGCTACCGGGCAAACTAGCGGTGCGTCACGCCTTCATAGAGAAGTCTGAGCGCAAACATCCCGATAATGGCGCCGATAACACGGCTGGCAATGCGCTGTATTCGTCCATAAGCGCGGCGGACTGCGGGGAGCGAAAAGGCCTGGCTGAGAAAAATACGCCAGATAACGGATGACAGCACAATTCCGGCCCAGGCCATTAACCTTGCCCATGTGGGCGTTTCTGCGCTAAGCGTTACGGAAAAAATACTGATAAAAAACAGTACGGTTTGCGGATTGGATAAATCGGTCATTAATCCCCGGCGAAAGAAAATTGTCCACGGGGCGGCAATTGGCGTCTGGAGCGTGCTCATTTGCGGCGTCGCCTGGTGGCGAATACTGTTCCAGGCGAACCATAATAAATAGGCGCCGCCGACAATTTTGATAAGAGAAAATACCGCTTCGCATTGCGTAATGAGCGTCGCCAGACCGAAAAGCCCCAGCCCGGAATAAAAGGCGTCTCCCGTGGCGACGCCCAGGCCGGTGATGACTCCCGCCCGGCGTCCTGATGCGAGGCTGGTTTGCACCACCACAAACAGATTCGCGCCGGGATTAAAAAAGGTTAACACAAACAGACTGACGGTAAGCACAACGGCATGAAACGGCTCCATAGGCAACTCTTCTCTTAGCCTCAAGAAATAACCTTCATCTTATTAATAGTCAAACCAGATGATTGCGAGTGAGATCACAAAGCAGGGGCGTTTTAATCCGCGTTGTTACGCCGACAGAGCGGGGGCTGACTGGATTTTTCCAGCAATCTACACTACTTATTTAATCAGTCCGAACGGCCTTTTTGTTCTGATAAAGCGATGATGGCGTAATAATAAAACGAGGGTTTTGCTATGAAAACTGGCTACAAGGTTATGCTTGGCGCATTAGCGTTTGTCGTGACAAACGTTTATGCCGCAGAAATCATGAAAAAAACGGACTTTGATAAAGTCGCCTCCGAATACACGAAAATTGGCACGATTTCCACCACCGGGGAAATGTCGCCGCTGGACGCCAGAGAAGATTTAATCAAAAAGGCGGATGAAAAAGGGGCGGATGTGGTGGTGCTGACGTCCGGGCAGACAGAAAATAAAATTCATGGTACGGCTGATATTTATAAAAAGAAATAAAAGCGTTGCATCATAAAAATACCCGCCTGGGTTTCCGGCGGGTATTTTTATTCCTGGCAACCGGCATCCGTTTTGCCGGATGACGGCCTGCAGTAAACGTAGCGCCATCAGGCATTCAGGACGCTGTCATTTGTCTTAATTATCCGACTGGTCTTTGGCACCAGCTTTTAAACGACGCCACAGAGTGGTGCGGCTAATCCCCAGATAACGCGCTGCCGCGGTCTTATCGCCCTTAAAGCGCGCCAGTACATCCTGTAACGTGTGCGCATCCACGGTTGAAGGCGTCAGTTCTGCTGTGTTCACCATAAGCTCAGGTAATAACTGCCGCATAAATTGCCTGTCCAGCGTTGGCGCGGGATCGACGCTTAAAAAAAGCGCCAGGCGCTCCATCATATTACGCAGTTCGCGAATATTACCGGGCCAGCGCCAGGTCAGCAAAAGCGGCTGACACTGTATCAATCCATGACGTATCGATTCGGTAAACGGAATTTCCATCGCCGCCAGCGACTGTTTTAAAAAGCTTTCCGCCAGCGGCAAAATATCAGCCTGCCGCTTGCGTAAAGGAGGAAGCGTCAGACGCAGAATACTCAGGCGATAAAAGAGATCGGAGCGAAAACGTCCTTGCATTATCTCCCGATCCAGATCGCAATGCGTAGCGCTGATCACCCGGACATCCACCGGGACCGGCTGGTGTCCGCCGACGCGAGTGACGGCTTTTTCCTCCAGTACGCGCAAAAGTCGGGTTTGTAACGGCAAGGGCATTTCGCCGATTTCATCCAGAAACAGCGTGCCGCCGTGTGCGATTTCAAACAGCCCCGCCCGGCCTCCTCGTCGTGAACCGGTAAACGCGCCCTCTTCATAACCAAACAGTTCCGCTTCCAGCAACGACTCGGTAATCGCGCCGCAATTGACGGCGACAAAGGGAGGGGATGGCTTATTCTGACGGTGAGGCTGGCGGTGAAAAAACGTCTGGTGAATCGCCTGCGCCGCCAGCTCTTTTCCGGTTCCTGTCTCCCCCTGAATCAGCACTGCCGCACGGGAGCGGGCATAGAGCGTAATCGTCTGGCGGAGCTGCTCCATTTGCGGCGACTGGCCGCGTATATCGCCCAGTTCATACCGGGTTTGTAATCCCTTGCCGGATGGGTAATCCACGCGCTGTCGCCGTGTCAGACGGGTCATATCCAGCGCATCATGGAAAGCCTGACGAACGGTCGCCGCGGAATAAATAAAGATGGCGGTCATTCCCGCTTCTTCCGCCAGATCGGTAATTAATCCCGCGCCGACGACGGCTTCAATACTGTTGGCCTTAAGTTCGTTAATTTGCCCGCGCGCGTCCTCTTCGGTGACATAGCTTCGCTGTTCAAGACAGAGGTGAAACGTTTTCTGAAAGGCAAGTAAAGCCGGAATGGTCTCCTGATAGGTCACGATACCGATAGACGAGGTGAGCTTTCCCGCTTTCGCCAGCGCCTGTAATACATCGAATCCGCTGGGCTTGATGAGGATCACCGGTATTGACAGGCGACTTTTTAAATAGGCCCCGTTCGAACCCGCCGCGATAATCGCGTCGCAGCGCTCGGTCGCCAGTTTTTTGCGAATGTAGGTCACCGCCTTTTCAAAGCCGAGTTGAATAGGCGTGATGGTCGCCAGATGATCGAATTCCAGGCTGATATCCCGAAACAGTTCGAACAGACGCGTTACGGAGACCGTCCAGATCACCGGTTTATCGCTATTATCGCGCGGAGCGCTGTGAGCAGTCGTCATCGCAGTAGGCTCATCTTTAAGGGGCGATTTTTTGTTTTAAACGTGTTTCATAAATGTTGCAATGAAACGGAGCGATTCGTTTCATGAAACGTTAGCTGACACGTTTTTCTTTTCCCTTAATCGCGCTTATTCATAACAGGAATGACTGTAATTACCTGTTTTTAAATCTCATTGTATTTAATTTTCTCGCAGCCTCTTTGCCTGGCATAGCCTTTGCTTTGGTGAATACATTCTGAGTAACAATTTACTAACATGAGGACGAGATATGTCTTTACATTCGCCGGGGCAGGCATTTCGCGCCGCGCTCGCTAAAGAGAATCCATTACAAATTGTCGGCGCTATTAATGCCAACCATGCTCTGTTGGCCCAACGGGCCGGGTATCAGGCTATCTATCTTTCTGGCGGCGGCGTAGCGGCGGGCTCGCTCGGACTGCCGGATCTGGGGATTTCTACGCTGGATGATGTGTTAACCGATATCCGGCGCATCACGGATGTTTGCCCGCTGCCGCTGTTGGTGGATGCGGATATTGGCTTTGGCTCCTCCGCCTTTAATGTCGCGCGGACGGTAAAGTCCATAGCCAAAGCGGGCGCCGCCGCGCTGCATATTGAAGACCAGGTTGGCGCTAAGCGCTGTGGACACCGTCCAAACAAAGCGATCGTCTCGAAAGAGGAGATGGTAGACAGAATTCGGGCGGCAGTGGATGCGCGCACCGATCCGAACTTTGTGATCATGGCGCGTACCGATGCGCTGGCGGTGGAAGGGCTGGAGGCGGCTCTCGATCGCGCGCAGGCTTACGTGGACGCGGGGGCTGACATGCTGTTCCCGGAGGCGATCACCGAACTGTCGATGTACCGCCAGTTCGCCGATGTGGCGCAGGTGCCGATCCTCGCCAACATCACTGAGTTTGGCGCGACGCCGCTGTTTACGACCGACGAGTTGCGCAGCGCAAACGTGGCGATGGCGCTCTATCCGCTGTCGGCGTTTCGCGCCATGAACCGCGCCGCAGAAAAAGTCTATACCGTGCTGCGCCAGGAAGGGACGCAAAAGAACGTGATCGACATCATGCAGACCCGCAACGAGCTGTATGAAAGCATCAATTACTACCAGTTCGAAGAGAAGCTGGACGCGCTGTACAGGAATAAAAAATCGTAGCCTGTAGGCCTGATAAGGCGAAGCCGCCATCAGGCAATGCCGGATGGCACTACGTTTATCCCGCCTACACGCCTCAATATCCTACACATTAAAAAAATGACGAGGACACTATGAGCGACACCACGATCCTGCAAAATAATAACCATGTCATTAAGCCCAAAAAATCCGTCGCGCTTTCCGGCGTACCTGCCGGAAATACCGCTCTGTGTACCGTGGGAAAAAGCGGTAACGATCTGCACTATCGCGGTTACGACATTCTCGATCTGGCGGAGCATTGCGAATTTGAAGAAGTCGCGCATTTACTGATCCACGGAAAATTACCGACCCGCGACGAGCTGAACGCGTATAAAAGCAAGTTAAAAGCGCTGCGCGGATTACCCGCCAATGTCCGTACCGTTCTGGAAGCGTTACCGGCGGCCTCGCACCCGATGGACGTGATGCGTACCGGCGTTTCCGCGCTGGGCTGCACCCTGCCGGAAAAAGAGGGACATACCGTCTCCGGCGCGCGCGATATTGCCGATAAGCTGTTGGCCTCGCTCAGCTCTATCCTTCTTTACTGGTATCACTACAGCCACAACGGCGAACGTATTCAGCCGGAAACCGACGATGATTCCATTGGCGGCCATTTCCTGCATCTGCTACATGGTGAAAAGCCAACCCAAAGCTGGGAAAAGGCGATGCATATTTCGCTGGTGCTGTATGCCGAGCATGAGTTCAACGCCTCGACGTTTACCAGCCGGGTGATTGCCGGGACCGGCTCGGATGTCTACTCCGCGATTATCGGCGCGATTGGCGCGCTGCGCGGCCCGAAACACGGCGGGGCGAATGAGGTGTCGCTGGAAATTCAACAGCGTTATGAAACGCCGGACGAGGCAGAGGCGGATATCCGTAAACGCGTGGAAAACAAAGAGGTGGTGATTGGCTTTGGACATCCGGTTTACACCATCGCCGACCCGCGCCATCAGGTGATTAAACGGGTGGCGAAACAGCTTTCAGAAGAAGGCGGCTCGCTGAAGATGTACCACATCGCCGACCGTCTGGAAACGGTGATGTGGGAGACCAAAAAGATGTTCCCGAATCTCGACTGGTTTTCGGCGGTCTCCTACAACATGATGGGCGTCCCTACCGAAATGTTCACCCCGCTGTTTGTCATCGCCCGCGTTACCGGCTGGGCGGCGCACATTATTGAACAGCGTCAGGACAACAAAATTATTCGTCCCTCTGCCAACTATACCGGGCCGGAAGATCGTCCGTTTGTCTCGATAGACGATCGTTGCTAACTCACTCTTATTAAAAATAAAACGCAGGAAACGTACCCTATGTCTACCCAAGAACTGAACATCCGCCCGGAATTTGACCGCGAAATCGTCGATATCGTGGATTACGTGATGAACTACGACATCACCTCAAAGGTGGCGTACGACACCGCGCATTATTGCCTGCTCGACACGCTCGGCTGTGGTCTGGAAGCGCTGGAATACCCGGCCTGTAAAAAATTGCTTGGGCCGATCGTGCCAGGCACGGTGGTGCCCAACGGCGCACGCGTGCCGGGCACCCAGTTCCAGCTCGATCCGGTACAGGCAGCCTTTAACATTGGCGCGATGATCCGCTGGCTCGATTTTAACGATACCTGGCTTGCCGCCGAGTGGGGCCATCCTTCTGATAACCTCGGCGGTATTCTGGCGACGGCTGACTGGCTGTCACGCAACGCCGTCGCCGCCGGCAAAGCGCCGCTGACCATGAAACAGGTATTGAACGGGATGATCAAAGCCCACGAAATTCAGGGCTGCATCGCGCTGGAAAACGCCTTCAACCGTGTCGGACTTGACCATGTGTTGCTGGTGAAAGTGGCCTCGACTGCGGTGGTCGCTGAAATGCTGGGGCTGACGCGCGATGAGATCCTCAACGCGGTATCGCTGGCGTGGGTGGATGGGCAGTCGTTGCGCACTTATCGTCATGCGCCGAATACCGGTACGCGCAAATCCTGGGCGGCGGGCGATGCGACTTCGCGCGCGGTACGTCTGGCGCTGATGGCGAAAACCGGCGAGATGGGCTATCCCTCGGCGCTCACCGCCAAAACCTGGGGCTTCTACGACGTTTCATTCAAAGGTGAAACGTTCCGTTTCCAGCGCCCTTACGGCTCCTACGTGATGGAAAACGTGCTATTCAAAATTTCTTTCCCGGCAGAGTTCCACTCGCAAACCGCCGTCGAAGCGGCGATGACGCTGTATGAGCAGATGCAGGCCGCGGGTAAAACGGCAGCGGATATCGAGAAAGTGACCATCCGCACCCACGAAGCCTGTCTCCGCATTATCGATAAAAAAGGCCCGCTCAATAACCCGGCGGACCGCGATCACTGTATCCAGTATATGGTCGCCGTGCCGTTGCTGTTCGGACGGTTAACCGCGGCGGATTATGAAGACGAGGTGGCGCAGGACAAGCGTGTTGACGCCCTGCGCGAGAAAATCGTGTGTTATGAGGACCCGGCTTTTACCGCCGACTATCACGACCCGGAAAAACGTGCTATCGGCAATGCGATCACCGTGGAGTTTACTGATGGCTCACGCTTTGGCGAGGTTGTCGTGGAGTATCCGATTGGTCATGCGCGTCGCCGCGCCGACGGTATTCCGAAGCTTATCGAAAAATTTAAAATAAACCTGGCGCGTCAGTTCCCGACTCGCCAGCAGCAACGCATTCTGGATGTCTCCCTGGACAGAGCCCGCCTGGAGCAGATGCCGGTTAACGAATACCTCGATTTATATGTCATCTGAGCCAGCCAGCAGTAAGGCGTAAGTTCAACAGGAGAGCGTGATGTCTTTTAGCGAATTTTATCAGCGTTCCATTAACGAACCGGAGGCGTTCTGGGCCGAGCAGGCCCGGCGTATCGACTGGCGACAGCCGTTTACGCAGACGCTGGATCATAGCCGTCCACCGTTTGCCCGCTGGTTTTGCGGCGGCACCACTAACTTATGTCATAACGCCGTTGACCGCTGGCTGGATAAACAGCCGGAGGCGCTGGCGCTGATTGCCGTCTCATCAGAGACCGATGAAGAGCGCACATTTACCTTCAGCCAGTTGCATGATGAAGTCAACGCTGTGGCCGCCATGTTGCTGTCGCTGGGCGTGCAGCGTGGCGATCGCGTATTGGTCTATATGCCGATGATTGCCGAAGCGCAGATAACCCTGCTGGCCTGCGCGCGCATTGGCGCGATCCATTCGGTGGTCTTTGGCGGTTTTGCCTCGCACAGCGTGGCGGCGCGCATTGACGATGCCAGACCGGCGCTGATTGTGTCGGCGGATGCCGGAGCGCGGGGCGGTAAAATTCTGCCGTATAAAAAGCTGCTCGATGACGCTATTGTGCAGGCGCAGCATCAGCCGAAACACGTTCTGCTGGTGGACAGAGGGCTGGCGAAAATGGCGTGGGTGGATGGGCGCGATCTGGATTTTGCCACGTTGCGCCAGCAGCATCTCGGCGCGAGCGTGCCGGTGGTGTGGCTGGAATCCAATGAAACTTCGTGCATTCTTTACACCTCCGGCACTACCGGCAAACCGAAAGGCGTCCAGCGCGACGTCGGCGGTTATGCGGTGGCGCTGGCAACCTCGATGGACACCATTTTTGGCGGCAAGGTGGGCGGCGTATTCTTTTGCGCATCGGATATCGGCTGGGTCGTCGGCCACTCCTATATCGTTTACGCGCCGCTGCTGGCAGGCATGGCGACGATTGTTTACGAAGGGCTGCCGACGTACCCGGACTGCGGGGTCTGGTGGAAAATTGTCGAGAAATACCAGGTTAACCGGATGTTTTCCGCCCCGACCGCGATTCGCGTGCTGAAAAAATTCCCGACGGCGCAAATCCGCAATCACGATCTCTCCTCGCTGGAGGCGCTTTATCTGGCCGGTGAGCCGCTGGACGAGCCGACGGCCAGTTGGGTAACGGAGACGCTGGGTGTGCCGGTTATCGACAATTATTGGCAGACGGAGTCCGGCTGGCCGATCATGGCGCTGGCCCGCGCGCTGGACGATAGGCCGTCGCGTCTGGGAAGCCCGGGCGTGCCGATGTACGGTTATAACGTCCAGCTACTCAATGAAGTCACCGGCGAACCTTGCGGCATAAATGAAAAGGGGATGCTGGTGATTGAAGGGCCGCTGCCGCCGGGCTGTATTCAGACTATTTGGGGCGACGATGCGCGTTTTGTGAAGACTTACTGGTCGCTGTTTAACCGTCAGGTTTATGCCACCTTCGACTGGGGAATCCGCGATGCCGAGGGGTATTACTTTATTCTGGGCCGTACCGATGATGTGATTAATATTGCGGGCCATCGGCTGGGGACGCGAGAAATAGAAGAAAGTATCTCCAGCTACCCGAACGTAGCGGAAGTGGCGGTAGTGGGGATAAAAGACGCTCTGAAAGGGCAGGTAGCGGTGGCGTTTGTCATTCCGAAGCAGAGCGATACGCTGGCGGATCGCGAGGCGGCGCGCGACGAGGAAAAAGCGATTATGGCGCTGGTGGACAACCAGATCGGTCACTTTGGTCGTCCGGCGCATGTCTGGTTTGTTTCGCAGCTCCCCAAAACGCGTTCCGGAAAGATGCTTCGCCGCACGATCCAGGCGATCTGCGAAGGCCGCGATCCGGGCGATCTGACAACCATTGACGATCCCGCATCGTTGCAACAAATTCGCCAGGCGATCGAGGAATAGCCGTAGGCCGGATAAGCCGCGTTCGGCAACGGGTTAGCGTCAGCGACTGAATAGTGGGGTGTAACGTCGGGAAAGGGCGGCAGAGCGCCGCCCTGTAACAGAATTAACGCAGAATATTTTTCTCAGCCAGCTCCAGCGCGAAGTAACTGAAAATCAAATCGGCGCCGGCGCGTTTAATCGAGCCCAGACTTTCCAGCACGACCTTTTCTTCATCAATGGCGCCAGCCATAGCAGCAAATTTAATCATGGCGTATTCACCGCTCACCTGGTAAGCGCCAAGCGGCAACTCTGTGCGTTCGCGGATTTCACGCAGCACGTCCAGATACGCGCCGGCCGGTTTCACCATTAAGCAATCCGCGCCCTGGGCTTCGTCGAGCAGTGATTCGCGAATCGCTTCACGGCGGTTCATCGGATTCATTTGATACGTCTTGCGGTCGCCTTTTAACGCAGTACCCGCTGCTTCACGGAAGGGGCCGTAGAAAGAAGAGGCGAACTTAGTGGAGTAGGACATTATTGCCGTATCGGAAAAACCGGCGGCATCCAGCGCCTGGCGGATAGCCTGGACTTGTCCATCCATGGCCGCGGAGGGCGCAATAAAATCTGCTCCAGCCGCCGCCGCGATAACGGCCTGCTTGCCGAGGTTGGCCAGCGTCGCATCGTTATCCACACCGTGTTCGCACAACACGCCGCAGTGGCCGTGCGAGGTGTATTCGCAGAAGCAGGTGTCGGACATGACGATCATCTCCGGCACGGTTTGCTTACAGATGCGGGACATTCTTGCCACCAGGCCGTCTTCTTTCCAGGTATCGCTGCCGGTGTCATCAGTATGGTGGGAAATGCCGAAGGTCATAACGGAACGAATGCCAGCATTTGCGATACGTTCAATCTCTCGCGCCAGCTGCTTTTCCGGGATACGCATTACGCCGGGCATGGCATCAATAGCTTTGTAATCGTCGAGTTCTTCTTCAACAAAGATCGGCAACACCAGGTCGTTCAGGCTAAGTGTTGTCTCTTCAAACATAGCGCGCAGCGCAGCGGATTTGCGCAGGCGGCGAGGGCGATGGATAAGGTCTGTCATGGTCTGCCTGATGTTTGTGGAATCGAAGGCCCAGTATACCTGAATCTGCAGGCAGATGTTTTACGAAAACGGTCCTTAACGTAGCAGGCGCAGCCCCAGCGGCGGCAGAACATGGCGCTTCTTTTATATACCGGAGATTAATACCTCAGGTACTATATCATTTTAAATAAGAATTAGTTTTACGTTGTTTTTAGTTTTATTTCATCGTCATTTAAGTAAATGTGGGTTTTAACATTATTCATATTTATTTTATTTTTCTTTAATCCATATTTATCTCATATGTATTTTATTTTTTTATTTTCTTGTAACCTCATGAAAAAGAATGATTTTTAATTATCCATTTTCCTTTTATTACGTCTTTTTAATTCATGTCCGAATCCGGACTGAGGATAAAGAATAATTGAACCTTTTAGCAATGACGCCGCATAATCCTCCTTGCTAAACATCTATATGTTTTTATGCATTGATAATTGATGGATCAACTATATTACGTCCCTGAGGAGGGATGACAAATGCACTCCTGGAAAAAGAAACTTGTAGTCTCACAATTAGCATTGGCTTGCACTCTGGCAATCACTTCTCAGGCGAATGCTACTACTAATGATATTTCTGGTACCACTTACAATACGTTTCATCACTACAACGATGCGACCTACGCTGATGGCGTTTATTATGATGGCTATGTAGGTTGGAACAACTACGCAACTGATAGTTACTATAACGGTGACATTTATCCTGTAATCAATAACGCGCGAGTTAATGGCGTTATTTCTACCTACTATCTGGATGATGGCGTTACTACCAATACTAATGCGAATAGCCTGACAATTAAAAACAGTACTATTCATGGTATGATTACCTCCGAGTGTATGACTACCGATTGCGTAAATCGTGACACCGGGTATGTATATGATCGCCTGGCGCTGACCGTTGATAACTCTACCATTGATGACAACTACGAGCATTATACCTATAACGGTACCTATACCGATGGTACTGCGGATACGCATGTTGTTGATGTTTATGACATGGGTACCGCGATTACACTGGATCAGGAAGTTGATCTGTCTATTGTAAATAATTCTCATGTTGCTGGTATTACCCTGACTCAGGGCTACGAATGGGAAGATATCGACGATAACACCGTTAGCACTGGCGTAAACAGCGGTGAAGTATTTAATAACACAATCAATGTTGCTGATTCTACCGTAACCTCTGGTTCATGGTCTGATGAAGGTACTTCCGGCTGGTTTGGTAATACTAATAACGCTAGCGATTACAGCGGTTCTTATACTGCTGATGACATTGCGATTGCGGCAATTGCAAACCCATACGCTGATAATGCAATGCAGACGACGGTCAACCTCAGCAACTCCACGCTGATGGGCGATGTTGTATTCTCCAGCAATTTCGATGAGAACTTCTTCCCGAATGGAGCGGATAGCTATCGTGATACTGATGCTGACCGCGACACGAACGGTTGGGATGGCACTGACCGTATGGATGTTACCCTGAATAATGGTAGCAAATGGGTTGGTGCAGCAATGTCTGTACATATGACAGACACTGGTACTGATGCCGATGGAGACGGTGTTTTTGATGCCACATCTCCGGATGGAGTTTACGATTCTTATGCTGCAGGTACCGAGGCAACTGCAAATCTGATCGATATCGCAGCTAACAGTCTGTGGCCATTATCAACTGTAGGTATTGATAACATTCATACTGACTACAGTGAGTATAACCATATCGTTGGTAACGAAGTTTATCAGAGCGGCCTGTTTAACGTGACCCTGAATACCGGATCACAGTGGGACACTACTAAAACTTCTCTGATTGATACGCTGAGTATCAATAGTGGTTCTGTTGTCAATGTTGCTGATTCTACTCTGGTTTCTGACACTATCGGCCTGACTGGTGGTTCTGCTCTGAACATCAATGAAGATGGTCATGTTGCAACTGATACCCTGTCTATCGATAACAGTACCGTTACGATTGCTGATGATGTTTCTGCTGGCTGGAGCGTAAATGATGCTGCCCTGTACGCAAACACTATCAACGTAACCAATAATGGTGTACTGGATGTTGGTAATAGCGCTTCTAATGCGCTGCAGGTTGATACTCTGAACCTGACCAGCTACACCGATGCTAACGGTTATGTGAACGCAGGTGTTTTCAACATCGAAAGTAACCGTTTCGTACTGGATGCTGACCTGACTAACGATCGTACTAACGACACGACTAAGTCTAACTACGGTTATGGCGTGATTGCGATGAACTCTGATGGTCATTTGACCATTAACGGTAACGGCGATACTTACGATACCGACCAGACGGAAGCAGGTCAGGATGAAGTTGATAACGTTGGTGACAATGTTGCAGCTGCAACCGGTAACTATAAAGTACGTATCGACAATGCTACAGGCACGGGTTCTGTTGCGGATTATAAAGGTAATGAGCTGATCTATGTTAACGATAAGAACAGCACCGCTACCTTCTCTGCAGCAAACAAAGCTGACCTGGGTGCTTACACCTATCAGGCTAAGCAGGAAGGCAACACTGTCGTGCTGGAACAGATGGAACTGACCGACTACGCTAACATGGCGCTGAGCATTCCTTCTGCGAACACCAATATCTGGAACCTGGAACAAGACACCGTTGGTACTCGTCTGACCAACGCTCGTCATGGCCTGGCGGATAACGGCGGCGCATGGGTAAGCTACTTCGGCGGTAACTTCAACGGCGACAACGGCACCATTAACTACGATCAGGATGTTAATGGCATCATGGTCGGTGTTGATACCAAAGTTGACGGTAACAACGCTAAGTGGATCGTTGGTGCGGCAGCAGGCTTCGCGAAAGGCGATCTGAGCGATCGTACCGGTCAGGTGGATCAGGACAGCCAGTCTGCCTACATCTACTCTTCCGCTCGTTTCGCAAACAACATCTTTGTTGATGGTAACTTGAGCTACTCTCACTTCAACAACGATTTGTCTGCTAACATGAGCGACGGTACTTACGTTGACGGCAACACCTCTTCTGACGCCTGGGGCTTTGGCTTGAAACTGGGTTATGATCTGAAGCTGGGTGATGCAGGCTACGTAACGCCTTACGGCAGCGTGTCCGGTCTGTTCCAGTCTGGCGACGACTACCAGCTGAGCAACAACATGAAAGTTGACGGTCAGTCCTACGACAGCATGCGTTATGAAATCGGTGTAGATGCAGGTTATACCTTCACTTACAGCGAAGATCAGGCGCTGACGCCGTACTTCAAACTGGCTTACGTTTACGACGACTCCAACAACGATGCTGACGTAAACGGCGACTCTATCGACAACGGCGTAGAAGGTTCTGCGGTACGTGTTGGTCTGGGTACTCAGTTCAGCTTCACGAAGAACTTCAGCGCTTACACCGATGCTAACTACCTCGGCGGCGGTGATGTTGATCAAGACTGGTCTGCAAACGTTGGTGTTAAATATACCTGGTAATCATTTTCTCTCAGGAGAAATAAAGGTAATTTAAATTGAAAAATGCCCGTCAAGGACTTGACGGGCATTATTGCAAGGAATGCATATGTTATCTTTAAGCAAGCCACTACAGGAATTCAACAGACTTGATAAATGCCTTTCTAAGCATGGTACGCGTTTCGAGTTTGTTAACGATAAAGAGATTATCTGTTCACCTGATGAAAGTAATACCCATACCTTTGTTATTTTAGAGGGGGTTGTTTCGTTAGTTCGGGGTGATAAAGTTCTTATTGGTATTGTGCAGGCCCCCTTTATTTTCGGTTTAGCCGATGGTGTGGCGAAAAAAGAGGCACAATATAAATTAATTGCGGAGAGCGGTTGCATTGGTTATCGCCTCTCATCATCACAAACTCTTGCCATCATTGAGCAGAACCAACTGTGGCGTGAAGCCTTCTGTTGGATAGTATGGAAAAGTCAGGTACTGGAACTTCGTGACAAGCAGCTCATTGGTAATAATTCTTACGACCAGATTCGTGCGACGTTAATGACAATGATTGAGTGGGATGAAGAACTTCGCTCACGTATTGGTGTTATGAATTATATTCATCAACGAACGCGCGTATCGCGATCGGTGGTGGCGGAAGTTCTCGCGGCCCTGCGTAAGGGTAATTACATTGAAATGAATAAAGGCAAACTGATCAGTATTAACCGTTTGCCCTCCGAATATTAACAAAAATGTTGCGCCTCGTCTGATATAGCGCGAGGCGCGACGACTCAGGATGCAGGAATAGCAATCGGTTTATTGCCGCTTAGCTCAGTAACCAAATCGTTAATCCCGTCGCTCATATTGGTAAAACGAGTGAGGGGGGAACGGGTTACGACCACAAAAGCGCCAATATTATATTGCGGGATCATCGCCATATAGGTAATAAAACCGCCGCCTCCTCCTGTTTTCTGGATAATGCCAGGACGTCCGTCTTTTGGTGCCATATAGACCCAACCCAGACCGAGCGCGTCGGCTTTACCCGGTACGTCCATCCCGATGATTTTCTTTAACTGTGTGCGCTGATAAATCAACGTTTGCATACGATCGGCCTGTTGGCTACGGTGATAGAAATCTGACGACAGATACTGTTGCATCCAGCGCATCATATCTCCTGGCGTAGAATAGACCCCGCCGCTGCCAATGGCAGCCAGCGTATTATTACAGGGGCTTGCGCCTTTTTCTGCCACCATCAGACGCTTACACTGATCGGGAGAGGGGGTAAACGTGGTGTCTTTCATTCCCAGCGGGCGGGTAATCTTTTCTTCAAACAGTTGCGTATAAGGTTTGCCGGAGGCGGTCGCCAGCGCGTCGGCTAACAGGTCGAACGCCAGATTGGAATAGGCCGCCTGTGAACCGGGCGCGACTTTTAACGTTGCTGTGGAGAGCCAGTTCCAGCGTTGTTCGCGGGTTGGCCAGACAAATACCGGACGATGCGCCGCGCCGCCGGGCTGTTCTCGCGGAAGCGCGCTGGTATGGGTCGCTAAGTTGACCAACGTAATCGGCGTGCCTTGATACGTCGGGACATGCGCGCCGGGAGGCGCATATTTGCTGAGCGGATCGTTTAATTTTACCGTTCCCTGATCGAGCAATTTTACCAACATTTCACTGGTCATGAGCTTGGTGAGAGAAGCGATACGAATGACCGAATCAAGCTGTGGACGAACATTATTTCCCGGTCTGGTGTCACCGAAACTACGAAACACGCGTTGATTGCCGTCGATCACCACCAGCGCCATGCCCGTGGCGCCGCTACCATAAAAGATATGCTCGGCATAACGATCAACGATATCAGAGGCAAAAACCGGATCGGCAATCGGCTGAGCCGCCTGGACAGAAGTAAGGGATGCCGCAAACAGCATGGCAGTAAAAAGCAGACTACGTTTCAACGGTGATGTCCATAAGTGAAATAACGGTGGTTATGCGTATTTATACTACCCGGCGGCACATTGCAAAACGTTAAAGAGAAAAAAGTGGGTGAAAAAACGTAACGGCGGGTTTTCGTGATGGAGAATGTTTACTTTTGTGATAGAGCGCTTGTGATAACCTGATAGCGTCAGCCTGCCTGCTTAGGATGAAACTCGTCGAAACAATTCTGTTGAGCAGAAGTGCGAACTAAGCGTCACAACGTAGGTCACAATGCCTGGTTTAGCCCTTTCATTTGCGTGGGCATGGCGTGATATTGCCGTCATCACAGCAGCCGTAATAAAGAGAAGAAGTTAGCAGGAGAGCATGATGTTTAAATCTTTTTTCCCAAAGCCAGGGCCGTTTTTCATGTCGGCGTTTGTTTGGGCGCTGATCGCCGTCATTTTCTGGCAGGCGGGAGGAGGAGATTGGGTGGCGCGACTTGTGGGGGCATCCGATGAAGTGCCTATCAGCGCAGCGCGCTTCTGGTCGCTGGACTATCTGATTTTTTATGCTTATTACCTGATTTGCGTGGGATTATTTGCAACGTTCTGGTTCATCTATAGCCCGCACCGCTGGCAGTACTGGTCGATACTTGGCACCTCGCTCATTATTTTTGTCACCTGGTTTTTGGTGGAGGTTGGCGTCGCGGTTAACGCCTGGTACGCACCGTTCTATGATTTGATTCAAACGGCGCTCAGCTCGCCGCACAAGGTCACTCTTGGTCAATTTTATCATGAAGTGGGGGTGTTTCTCGGTATTGCGCTTATCGCCGTGGTGATCGGCGTGCTGAACAACTTCTTTGTCAGCCACTATGTATTTCGCTGGCGTACCGCAATGAATGAGCACTATATGGCGCACTGGCAGTACCTGCGCCATATCGAAGGGGCTGCCCAGCGTGTGCAGGAAGACACCATGCGTTTTGCCTCTACACTGGAGAACATGGGCGTGAGTTTTATCAATGCCATCATGACGCTTATCGCCTTTCTGCCGGTGTTGGTCACCCTGTCAGCGCATGTGCCGGATTTACCCATCGTAGGACATATCCCTTACGGCCTGGTCATTGCCGCCATAGTCTGGTCATTAATGGGGACGGGCCTGCTGGCGGTCGTCGGGATCAAATTGCCGGGGCTGGAATTTAAAAATCAGCGAGTGGAAGCCGCTTATCGTAAGGAGCTGGTCTACGGTGAAGATGACGCCAGCCGCGCCACGCCGCCCACCGTCCGTGAACTGTTTAGCGCAGTGCGCCATAACTACTTCCGTCTCTACTTTCACTATATGTATTTCAACATCGCGCGCATTCTCTATTTGCAGGTCGATAACGTTTTCGGTTTGTTCCTGCTGTTTCCTTCCATTGTTGCCGGTACGATTACGCTGGGGCTGATGACGCAAATCACCAACGTGTTTGGCCAGGTGCGCGGTTCGTTCCAGTATTTGATTAACTCCTGGACGACTCTGGTGGAGCTGATGTCTATTTATAAACGTTTACGTAGCTTTGAACGTCAGTTGGATGGTCAGCCAGTTCAGGAAGTGACCCACTCTTTTAGCTAACAGAAGGAAACGTTATGTCGGCGGCGTCCCGTCTTTATCCTCTGCCTTTTCTGGCGGTCGCCATATTGGCTGGCTGTAGTAGTCAATCCGGGCAGCCGGTGAGCAAGGGCGAGAAGCCTGTCGACGTGGCAAGCGTAGTTCGTCAGAAAATGCCGGCCACTGTCAAAGACAGAGAGGCCTGGGCGAAAGATATCGCGACAACATTTAAGAGCCAGGGGCTGGCGCCGACGGTAGAAAATATCTGTTCGGTGCTGGCTGTCGCCCAGCAGGAGTCCGGTTATCAGGCGGATCCTGTCGTGCCGGGGCTAAGTAAAATCGCCTGGCAGGAGATTGATCGCCGCGCTGAACGACTACACATCCCGCTGTTTCTGGTGCACACCGCGCTGAAAATTAACTCCCCCAACGGCAAGAGCTATAGCGAACGCCTGGACACGGTAAAAACCGAAAAACAGCTTAGCGCTATTTTTGACGATTTTATCAATATGGTCCCTATGGGGCAGACGCTATTTGGCTCATATAACCCGGTGCATACGGGCGGCCCGATGCAGGTCAGCATTGCCTTTGCCGAACAGCACGCGAAAGGCTATCCGTGGAAGATGACGGGTACGGTACGTCAGGAGGTCTTTACGCGCCGTGGCGGGTTGTGGTTTGGAACCTACCATTTGCTGAATTACCCGGCGAACTACAGCGCGCCTGTTTTCCGCTTCGCCGACTTCAACGCGGGATGGTACGCCAGCCGTAACGCTGCGTTCCAGAATGCCGTCAGTAAAGCCAGTGGGGTAAAACTGGCGCTGGATGGCGATCTGATTCGTTATAACAGCAAGGAACCGGGCAAAACAGAGTTAGCGGTGCGCAAACTGGCAGGGCAGTTGGGAATGAGTGAGCGTGAAATTCGCAGCCAACTGGAGAAAGGCGATAGCCTGGCGTTTGAAAAAACGGCGCTCTACAAGAAAGTCTATAAACTGGCCGAGGCCAAAACGGGTAAGACGCTTGCGCGGGAAATGTTGCCCGGTATTCAACTGGAAAGTCCGAAGATCACGCGTAAGCTGACGACCGCCTGGTTTGCTAAACGAGTTGATGAGCGGCGGGCGCGGTGTATGGGGCGATAAATTTCGCGCTGGGATATTTTCTCCAGCGCGCTAAGGTTTATTGGTGACGGTGACGCCAGCGTAAAAACGCGGCGATAACGGCGAAAATGAGGCAGCCCGTGAGGAAGGGCACCAGGCCAAAAATCGTCCCGACGCCCAGCCCAATCTCTACCCGCGGTCGACCTGTATCCTGTACCTGCATCAGATGCTCATAGATGCCCGGCGCATGAACCAGCAGGTTTAAGAGTTGCGCTCCGGCCCAGAAGCAAAACAGTACAAATATGGCGTAAGCAATATTTCCGGGCGTAGAGGAGGTTTCTCGATGCTTCCCGCTGAACAGCGATTTTGAGAGAGTGAAATCAGCCATAAAGACCTCCAGGATGATCGGCTACGATCTGGCGTTATGCCATCGGCTTACTGTGAAGTCTGACAGGTCATTGTGTTTGTCAATATCAGAATCATGGTAATTTCACATACGGAATGTATCCATCGCGTAAATTTTTGTTAGTTGTCACAAAACGATCACTTTTATCAAAATCAATTAACATTTAAGAAATTCCGTATCCCCCACAGACTCGCTCGCAAGAAGTATGCAAAAATACGTTTTTGTTGCTGTTAATACGTCGGAGTCGTTATGCGTTTGCCTGTAAAAATTCGTCGTGACTGGCACTACTATGCCTTCTCTATTGGCCTTATCTTTATTTTGAATGGTGTCGTAGGATTGCTGGGTTTTGAGGCGAAAGGATGGCAAACCTATGGCGTTGGGCTGGTAACGTGGATTATCAGCTTCTGGCTGGCGGGGTTCATCATTCGCCGGCGCGAAGATGATGAGGTAAAAGACGCCCGATAAACGTTGCGCTATCGGGCGTGCGCTATTACATCGTGGTTTTTAAGGCGTTATTCGCCGTATGGCGTTCCAGCGCCAGCTCAATCAGGCGGCTGATCAAATCGGTATAGCCCAATCCGCTCGCCTGCCAGAGTTTTGGATACATACTGATATTGGTAAAACCTGGCAGCGTATTAATCTCGTTAATCACGACCTCATTGTCTGCCGTTAAGAAGACATCGACACGCGCCATACCCGCGCACCCCAGCGTCTGATAAGCCTGGATCGCGATCGCGCGGATCTTGTCATTCACCTCGGAAGGGATCTGCGCAGGCACGACAACTTGTGCGCCGTTATCATCAATATACTTAGTATCGTAGGCGTAAAATTCGCTATTCAGTACGATTTCGCCGCAGGTACTGGCCTGTGGGTTATCGTTACCTAATACGGCGCATTCGATCTCGCGCCCTTTGATCCCTTGCTCCACCACCACTTTATGATCGAATTCGAAAGCCAGCGCGACCGCCTGCTGATATTGCGCTTCGTTAGCGACTTTACTAACGCCGACCGAAGAGCCCTGATTGGCGGGCTTAACGAACAGCGGCAGTCCCAGACGGGATTCAACCTCGGCAAAACTAAACGCGTGACGATTCGTTCGGGTGAGTGTAATAAACGGGGCGATATTCAGTCCTGCATCGCGTAGCAGTCGTTTGGCGACGTCTTTATCCATGCAGGCTGCGGAGCTCAGCACGTCTGAACCGACAAACGGTAAGTTTGCGACGCGTAGCATCCCCTGCAATGAGCCGTCTTCGCCCAGCGTACCGTGGACGATAGGAAAAATAACATCTACCGTCGGTAGCGGCTGCCCGTTCTGGGCGTTAATCAATTGGTGTTGATGTTTGCCAGGCACCTGGGCCAGACTGATTGCCGAAGGACGTAGCGCGATATGTGCCGGATCGTCTGCATTCTGCAAATAATTTTCCGCATCGTTAACATGCCATTGTCCTGCCTTATCTATCCCTAACAGCACCACGTCGAAGCGGGTTTTATCGATCGCATCAACGATATTTTTCGCTGATTGCAAAGACACTTCATGTTCCGCCGACTTACCGCCAAATACTATTCCTACCCGCAATTTCGCCATCTTAAAAACCCATTCCATCGAATGCAAAGCGTATACATTACCACGACAAAACGCGGGTTTCGCGGGCTTCTGCCATAATGTTTATGGGATGTGAGAATGGAGGCCGCGTGAGAGGTAAGGGTTTTCTGATTATTGTGCTGTTGGGCGGCATTGGCGGGCTGGGATATCGTTATCTTCCCTCTTATTATAATCCTTTTGCTCCGCTACAACTTGCCGATCCGCCAGGCTGGATCACGACCTTCAAACTACAGCGCCTGACGCCGTCGCAGTGCCGGGAGCTTTTGACGGCGGCCAATCAACAGGGATTAATTTCATCACAACCTGTTGCGGATAGCGCTGGTGAATGTCCCTTGTCCCATGTTGTGCGCGTCAGAGATTTTGGCCAGGTCAAACTGAGCAGCAGTTTTTTAGCCTCCTGCCCGCTGGCGCTGCGCTCCGCGCTGTTTGTCGAACAGCAGGCAAAACCTTTAACAGAAACGTGGATGAAGCGCCGCCTGACCCGCATCGAACATCTGGGCAGCTATGCCTGCCGTAATATTTATCACCGCCCGGATGCGCGTCGCAGTGAACATGCCAGCGCAGAAGCGCTGGATGTCAGCGGGTTTCAGCTATCGGATGGCCGAAAAATCACTATCCTGCGCGGCTGGGAGCGCGATGAGACGGGGCCCTGGTTACGCGCTATGTTAAACGCCAGTTGCCATTATTATGGCAATGGGCTCGGGCCTGACTATAACGCTGCTCATGCTAACCATTTTCATCTTGGAATGCGGGGCTACGGCGTGTGTCGTTAAAGCATAAACGTCTGCCTTGCACGGCTATATAATGTGACATGTTTCACAAAAATGATGAACGGGGAGACAAAATAGCAAAGTGTGACGTATCGCACCTCTGGAACCACCAGGAAAAAGAGAACTTGCTAAGCTAACGCGTATTTTCAGCTACTTACCGTTACGAGTCTTATGGAATCCTGGAAAGTTAATCTAATTTCCGTTTGGTTTGGATGTTTTTTTACCGGGCTGGCAATCAGCCAAATCCTGCCATTCTTACCCCTTTATATTTCCCAGCTTGGCGTCTCTTCCCATGAAGCGTTATCAATGTGGTCCGGGTTAACGTTTAGCATCACGTTTCTTATTTCCGCCATTGTGTCGCCGATGTGGGGCAGTCTCGCCGATCGTAAAGGGCGTAAACTGATGCTATTGCGCGCGTCGCTCGGGATGGCGATAGCTATTCTACTGCAGGCATTCGCGACCCATGTCTGGCAACTTTTCCTGCTGCGCGGAATCATGGGGTTAACGTCAGGCTATATCCCCAATGCCATGGCGCTGGTAGCCTCTCAGGTACCGCGCGAACGTAGCGGCTGGGCGCTCAGTACGCTTTCTACCGCGCAGATCAGCGGCGTTATCGGCGGGCCGTTAATGGGCGGCTTTGTCGCGGATCATATCGGGCTGCGGGCGGTATTTCTGATTACCGCCATGCTGTTGGTGGTGAGCTTTCTGGTCACGCTATTTTTAATTAAAGAAGGCGTGCGTCCGGTCATCAGGAAAAGCGAACGCCTGAGCGGTAAAGCCGTTTTTGCGTCGTTACCTTATCCTGCGCTGGTGATCAGCTTGTTTTTTACCACGATGGTCATTCAACTCTGTAATGGTTCCATCAGTCCAATTCTGGCGCTGTTTATCAAATCAATGATGCCGGACAGTAATAACATCGCCTTTCTTAGCGGGTTAATTGCCTCGGTGCCCGGTATCTCCGCGCTTATCTCCGCGCCTCGCCTGGGAAAACTTGGCGACAGAATCGGCACGGAAAGAATTCTGATGGCCACGCTTATCTGCGCAGTGCTGCTTTTCTTCGCGATGTCCTGGGTCACCACGCCGTTCCAGTTGGGGCTGTTGCGTTTCTTGTTGGGCTTTGCCGATGGCGCGATGTTACCCGCCGTACAAACGTTATTGGTGAAATACTCCAGCGACCAAATTACCGGACGTATTTTTGGCTACAACCAGTCATTTATGTATCTGGGCAACGTGGTTGGGCCGTTGATGGGCGCGACGGTATCGGCGATGGCCGGTTTCCGCTGGGTTTTTATCGCTACGGCGGCGATCGTGTTGATCAATATTGGGCAACTGACCCTGGCGTTACGTCGTCGGCGTAACGCGCAAAAAGCGAAAGGCCAATAGCGGTGCATCGTAACGGCGCTTCTGCCGTTACGATATGGTTTAAATTAAAAGATATATTCTTTATCCGTGAAGTTTTTCTATAGATGGCATAACCTTAAATTATGATATAGCGTGATTATTGTTTTTTGATGGTTTATTATCGTCTCGTTTTCGGTCTGAGAAACGTTTCGCTGCGGCGACAGTGATAATTATTTGTGTAAAGTTCTTCCTGTATCATAAAAATAGTACTTTCAGCCTCTAGGCAGTGGTTCTTCATAGTGATAACGTCACCCTGGAACTAATAAGGAAATATGGTCATGAAAAATCTCATAGCAGAGTTGTTGCTTAAGCTAGCCCAAAAAGAAGAAGAGTCGAAAGAACTGGTTGCTCAGGTAGAAGCGTTAGAGATTATCGTCACAGCAATGTTACGTAACATGGCGCAAAACGAGCAGGAGATGTTGATACGTCAGGTAGAGGGGGCACTTGAAGGCGTAAAGCCGGATGCCAGCGTTCCTGATCACGATACGGAATTGCTGCGCCAATATGTAAAAAAGTTGCTGAGACACCCCCGGCACTAATCGTATTTTAAAACAACACAGTTGTTATAACGTTACTTTTATGAAATAACATAGCCGCTTCGTTTTTATTTTCTTCTGGGTAATACAGAGCAAAATAAAAACGAAGCGGCTATGGTAATAACAGTGTAACGTTATGCGCTGTTCTTCTGCATCCTGCCAGTGTGACTGTGGATAATCGAATTGCACATTAGCCTACGGTTTGTCAATCAATAAAACATCTATTGCTAACGGTAAGTAATACTTTTACAGCCGGGTGGTATTTTTGCCAGTAACAGCCAGACTTATATAAAGTCCCTGGGATATTTCCCAAAGGGACAACGTGTAATGTGTACACTGACAAAAGGATGGTGCTATGAAAATAACATTACTGGTGACTTTACTTTTTGGCCTGGTCTTTTTAACCGCCGTCGGCGCAACCGAGAAACCGTTAACGCCGCAACAGCAGCGCATGACGACCTGTAATCAGCAGGCGACAGCGCAAGCGTTGAAAGGCGATGCGCGTAAAACCTACCTTAGCGACTGCCTGAAAAACAGTCAGTCAGCCCCTGGCGAGAAAAGCCTGACGCCGCAACAGCAGAAAATGCGTGAATGCAATGTTCAGGCGACGGAACAATCCCTGAAAGGCGATGACCGTAGCAAGTTTATGAGCGCCTGCCTGAAAAAAGCGGCGTAGTGCTATCGGGTGAGCCCTGAAAAACACTCACCCGAAATTTCATACTCCCTCCATGCGCTCTGTTTCTATAATTTGGGAAAATTGTTTCTAAATGTTCCCAAAAATAATGAATGATGAAAATTTTTACCGAAAAGCAGTTGAACAGGCGGTAGCGCCGCCTGACCCTTCTGATGATCGTCAGCGCTCCGGGTTGCGCTTCGCCCGGCGCATCAGGCTACCGCGCGCGGTGGGGTTAGGGGGGATGTTTTTACCGGTGGCCGCCGTGTTAGTGACGCAACCTGTCTTTGGCGGCTGGTGGCTGTTGCTGGTCGGCTGGTCTTTTGTCTGGCCGCATCTGGCGTGGCAGTGGTCGGCGAAAGCCCTTGATCCGCTACGTCAGGAAATTTACAACCTGAAAGTGGATGCGATCCTCTCCGGCATGTGGATCGCGCTGATGGGCGTCAATATGTTGCCTGCCGCCGCGCTGTTTATGATGATGAGCATGAATCTGATGGGGGCTGGCGGGCGGCGGCTATTCACTGCCGGAATGGGGCTTTTGCTGGCGTCATGTCTGGTGACGTTGCAGCTTACCGGGCTACCCGTCGCTATGCGAAGCTCGTCGCTGGAAGTTACGCTCTCTTTGCCCGTCATTATGTTGTATCCGCTTCTGTTCGCCTGGGTAAGTTATCAAACGGCCATTAAATTAGCGGAACATAAGCGACGCTTGCAGGCGATGAGCTCGCGGGATGGCATGACCGGCGTCTATAACCGACGCCACTGGGAAATTTTATTACGTAATGAATTCGATCACAGCCGACGCCACCATCGGGAGGCGACATTGTTGATTATCGACATCGATCATTTTAAGAGCATTAACGACACCTGGGGGCATGATGTTGGGGATGAGGCTATTATCGCCCTGACGCGTCAATTACAGATAACGCTACGCGGGAGTGATATTATCGGGCGCTTTGGCGGCGACGAATTCGCGGTGATTATGTGCGGAACGCCGGCAGACAGCGCGATTACCGCCATGTCGCGAGTGCATGAACGGCTAAATACCTTACGCTTGCCGGGCGCGCCGCAGGTCATGTTACGTATCAGCGTGGGCGTGGCGCCGTTAACGCCACAAATCGGTCATTATCGGGAATGGCTAAAGTCTGCGGATATGGCGCTTTATAAAGCAAAGAATGCCGGACGTAACCGCACCGAAGTGGCGGCATGACGTCCAGCCGGGCCTCAGGATTTACTGAGCGCCTCTGATTTTTCCATACACTTCGTCATCGCTTCTATTACCGCAGCGCGGAAGCCACGTTCTTCCAGAACGCGTACGGCTTCAATCGTCGTTCCGCCAGGCGAGCACACCATATCTTTCAGTTCGCCGGGATGCTTTCCGGTTTCGAGTACCATTTTCGCCGATCCCATGACGGCCTGCGCGGCGAATTTATAAGCCTGAGCGCGAGGCATACCGCCCAGAACGGCTGCGTCCGCCATCGCCTCGATAAACATAAACACATAGGCCGGCGAAGATCCGCTCACGCCAACCACCGGATGGATCATCGGCTCAGCAATCACTTCCGCCTCGCCAAAGCAGCGGAAAATATTCAGGACATCAGCCGTATCTTCCGGTGTGACCAGCGCGTTTGGCGTGACGGAGGTCATTCCTGCGTTGACCAGCGATGGCGTATTCGGCATAGCGCGAATGATTTTACGGTCGTGTCCCAGCGCGCGCGCAAGCTGATCAAGCGTTACGCCTGCGGCGATAGAAACCACCAGCGAGTCTTTGTTCAGGCTGGAGGAGATTTCACTGAGCACTTTCACCATAATGCCCGGTTTTACCGCGCCGAAAACGATATCCGCGACCTGAGCGACCTCCTGCGCGCTTTGCGCCGCATTAATGCCGTACTGGTCATGCAGGGCGGCAACTTTATCGGGGGAGGGGGTGTAGACCCAGATCTGACCGGGAAGTACCTGACCGCTGGCAATCAGTCCGCCAAGAATAGCCTTGCCCATATTACCGCAGCCAATAAAACCGATTTTCTTCTCCATCTCGTCACTCCCTATGTTTGTGTGTTATGGGGAATGGTTAGCTTAACGCGGATTGAAAACGGGCAGAAGGAGAAACAGCACTTTGATGAAAGACAAAAGCGCGAGACAATAAAAGATTGTATATCGTACGGGAGACATTATGACCATCTGGGTGGATGCGGATGCGTGTCCGAATGTCATTAAAGAAATTTTGTACCGCGCCGCCGAGCGGATGCAGTTGCCGCTTATTCTGGTTGCCAATCAGGCCTTGCGTGTGCCGCCTTCGCGTTTTATCCGCACGCTCCGCGTGGCCGCCGGGTTTGACGTGGCGGACAATGAAATTGTGCGTCAATGCGAAGCGGGCGATCTGGTGATTACCGCGGATATTCCGCTGGCGGCTGAAGTGCTGGAAAAAGGCGCTGCGGCTCTTAATCCCCGGGGAGAACGCTATAGCGACGCCACGATTCGCGAACGTCTGACGATGCGTGACTTTATGGACACGCTACGCGCCAGCGGCGTACAAACGGGGGGACCAAACACACTCTCGCCGCGCGATCGTCAGCATTTTGCCGCCGAGCTGGATAAGTGGTGGCTGGAAAGCCAGCGTAAAAAATAAATCGTGTAATGAAAAATTTACAGTTTATTCATTTCTGATTCTTGCTATAGTACTAATATTGTGACTTTAGTACCTTTGTGTAAATTATTATTTACATTTATGCGTTGTACTAGTTAGATGATATGATTATAACATTGCTGATATCAAATCCTGCGTATGCGCAGTTCCTGGGGGAACGCCTGCTATGATGCAACCTCTTTATCTTGTTGGCCCGCGGGGCTGTGGGAAAACCACCATCGGTATGGCGCTGGCGCAGGCAACCGGTTTTCGGTTTGCAGATACCGACCGCTGGCTGCAATCGCACGTGCAGATGAGCGTCGCTGATATCGTTGAAAAAGAAGGCTGGGGAGGGTTCCGCGCCCGGGAAACCGCGGCCCTGGAAGCGGTAAGCGCGCCTTCGACTGTTGTGGCGACGGGGGGCGGTATTATTCTCACGGAGTATAACCGACGTTATATGCACCGTGTTGGCGTAGTGATTTATCTGTGCGCGCCGGTATCCACGCTGGTTAACCGGCTTGAGGCTGAACCTGAAGCGGATCTGCGCCCGACCCTCACCGGCAAGCCGTTGAGCGAAGAGGTTCGGGAAGTGCTTGAGCAGCGTGACGCGTTGTATCGCGAAACGGCGCATTACATTATTGACGCGACGAAAACGCCGGCCCAGGTCGTTTCTGAAATTATTGCGGCGTTGCCGCCGTCGACGCAACGGTTACAGGGAGATGTCTATACTTAACGCTCACCCAGAATAAAGGAAACGCTATGCCAACCAGACCACCTTATCCGCGGGAAGCTTATATCGTCACCATTGAAAAAGGCACGCCGGGCCAGACGGTGACGTGGTATCAGCTACGGGCTGACCATCCGAAACCTGATTCGCTCATCAGCGAGCATCCGACCGCAGAAGAAGCGATGGATGCGAAAAAACGTTACGAAGATCCGGATAAATCATAGACGCATGAACCACTCGGAAGGGATTCCGGGTACCCCTAAATTGTATCTCCATCACATTCTTGAAACATTTATACTGGCAACTAAAACCGTAAATTAAGCGATAACAATACAATATTGGAATTATTTGGAATCTTTACACAATACGTTGCTCATCTGCTGCTACGCTTTCTGAGATTTGTAGGGCAGGTAGCGCGGTGAGCGTGTGAATATTTGCCCGGGAATTACGACGAAGTAATAAGGTGGAATAAAAATGAGTGCGTCGTTGGCAATCCTCACAATCGGCGTTGTGCCAATGAGCGAAGTGTTACCGCTTCTGACGGAATACATCGACGAACAACACATCACCCATCATAGCCTGCTGGGAAAAATGAGCCGGGAAGACGTTATGGCGGATTACGCTGTAGAGCCTGGCGACGATCCGCTTTTGACGTTGCTGAATGATAACCAGATAGCCCATGTTTCCCGCCAGAAAGTGGAGCGAGATTTACAGAGCGTTGTCGAGGTGCTGGATAACCAGGGTTATGACGTCATTATACTGATGAGCACCGCGGCGATTAAAAGTATGGCAGCCCGTAATTCTATTTTGCTTGAACCGCTGCGTATTATTCCACCGCTTGTCGCCTCTATTGTGGATGGGCATCAGGTGGGCGTGATTGTGCCTGTTGCAGAACTTCTGGCGGCCCAGGAGAAAAAATGGCAGGTATTGCAAATGCCGCCGGTGTATTCGCTGGCGAATCCGGTTCACGGTTCTGAGCAACAGTTAATTGATGCCGGGCAGGCGCTATTGGATCAAGGCGCGGACGTCATTATGCTGGATTGTCTGGGTTTTCATCAGCGTCATCGGGATATTTTACAGCAGGCGCTGGATGTGCCGGTTTTACTCTCTAATGTTTTGATTGCGCGGTTAGCTTCAGAACTGCTTGTCTAATTTTACGTGACAGGCCGAACGTCAGGACTCTATATTGGGTGTTAATTTAATAATGAGACGGGGCCTGATTATGCTACAAAGCAATGAATACTTTTCCGGGAAAGTGAAGTCTATTGGATTTACCAGCAGTAGCACCGGCCGGGCCAGCGTTGGTGTGATGGCGGAAGGGGAGTATACCTTTGGCACCGCCGAACCCGAAGAGATGACGGTTGTGAGCGGCGCGTTGAAGGTACTGTTGCCGGGAACTGTCGAATGGAGAGTGTATACAGCCGGTGAGGTGTTTAACGTGCCTGGCCACAGCGAGTTTCATCTACAGGTTGCTGAGCCCACCTCGTATCTGTGCCGCTATTTGTAACGGTGAGTCCCCTCTCCGGCGGAGAGGGACCCTCTGGTTAGCGCTGCGCTTCGCCGCCTAATCCTTCCACCAGGCTTTGAATCAGCGCCGCCAGCTCGCCGGTCATCAGGATAAAGTCCGCGTCAAAACGTTGGGCAAAATCTTCCCGGTCGATATCTTCGTTCTGATCGCGCAGCTCATCGCAGAATTTCAGACGCTTAATGGAGCCGTCGTCGCACATGACGAATTGAATACGCTGCTGCCAGTCGAGCGCCAGCTTCGTGACCACTTTACCCGCTTCAATATGAACGGCGATCTCGTCGCTGACCAGATCCTGCTTTTTCGCGCGGATCACGCCGCCATCTTCCAGCATCGCTTTCAATTCGGCTTCGTCCAGCAACTGGAAACCCTGAGCGACCGTACCGGAGCGCACCCACTCGGTGAGCGTCAGCTCAATCGGGTTTTCCAGCGCCAGCGGGACGACCGGCAGCGAGCCAAGACTTTTACGCAGTAGCGCCAAAGTATCTTCCGCTTTTTTCGCGCTGGCGCAGTCAACCATAATCAGGCCGTTAACGGTATCAATCCACATCATTGTCTGACTGAAGCGGCTAAACGCGCGCGGCAGCAACGAATGCAACACTTCATCCTTCAGGGAATCTTTTTCCGTCTTCTTCAGCTTGCGTCCCTGATCGGCTTCCAGTTTCTGGATTTTCGCCTCCAGAGCCTGTTTGATCACTGGCGATGGCAGGATTTTCTCTTCTTTGCGCGCGCAAATAATAATTTGGCCATTGGCGGTGTGCGTTAACGCATCGCTGTGAGAGCCCATCGGCGGAACCCAGCCCATTTTGGCCATATCCTGGCTACCGCATGGGGTAAACGTCATTGAGGCGAGCTGTTTCTCCATCTCTTCGGCGCGTAATGTGATATCGCGGCTAAGACGGTAAACCATTAAATTTTTGAACCACAGCATGATAATTTCCACGGCCTTGTCGTTAAATCCAGGCGGTATAGTAACGAATTGTCGGCAGGCTTGCATTGCCAATCAGAACGGTGAATTCTACCCTGTTGATATTCCCAAAAAATGAGGAGCGGTATGTGCGTATTGGTATCGATTTAGGCGGCACAAAAATGGAAGTCATTGCGCTTGATGATGCAGGAGAGCAGCGGTTTCGCCATCGTCTGCCTACGCCGCGGGAGGATTATCAGCAAACGATAGAAACCGTCGCTACGCTGGTCGACATGGCGGAACAGGCGACCGGCCAGACCGGTAGCGTTGGCATTGGCATTCCCGGTTCTCTCTCGCCTTACACCGGCGTGGTAAAAAACGCTAACTCTACGTGGCTTAACGGCCAGCCGTTCGATAGCGATGTGAGCCGTCGTCTGAAGCGTGAAGTGCGGTTAGCCAACGATGCCAATTGCCTGGCGGTATCAGAGGCGGTAGATGGCGCGGCAGCGGGGGCGCAAACGGTATTTGCGGTGATTATCGGTACCGGGTGCGGCGCGGGCGTAGCGCTAAATGGCCGGGCGCACATCGGCGGCAACGGTACGGCAGGTGAATGGGGCCACAATCCGTTGCCGTGGATGGATGACGATGAGTTGCGTTACCGCGAAGAAATTCCCTGTTATTGCGGTAAACAAGGCTGTATCGAAACCTTTATTTCCGGTACGGGATTTGCTACGGATTACCAGCGTTTGAGCGGTAACGCGCTAAAAGGCGATGAGATTATTCGTCTGGTCGACGCGCAGGACGCCGTGGCGGAACTGGCGTTAAGCCGTTATGAGCTGCGGCTGGCGAAAGCATTATCTCATGTCGTGAATATTCTGGATCCGGATGTCATTGTGCTGGGCGGCGGTATGAGCAATGTTGAGCGCCTGTACAAGACGGTTCCGTCGCTGATGAAATCGTTTGTTTTTGGCGGCGAGTGCGAGACGCCGGTACGTAAGGCGCGGCATGGCGATTCGAGCGGCGTGCGCGGCGCGGCCTGGCTGTGGCCGCTGGCGTAACGTTTATAGCCGGATGACGTCATCCGGCAACCGGCGTGACCGATGGCTGCTTGTGTTTTAGACGTCCGTATACCAGCAACGACGACATGGCGGAAAACGAGAGCAGGGCGGCGGGAAGCGCCACGTAGTGGTACGCAAAACCTAGCGTCAGCATCAGTCCGCCGCACCAGGCGCCAATCGCGCTACCGAGATTAAACGCGATTTGCCCTCCCGCCGCGCCCAGCAGTTCGCCGCCTTTGGCGTTTTGCAGTAGCAGGATTTGCAGCGGCGCAGAGAGCGCAAACAGACCAGCGCAGCAGATAAACGCGAAAGTCAGCGATGCCGTTTTGTATCCGCTGAAGAAAAAGAGCGCCATGAGAGAGAGCACGATAACGAGGTCAGTCACTACCGCGATGCGCAGCGGCGTATATCTGCCGGAGAGTTTGCCGCTTAACAGATTGCCTAACACCATCCCCAGCCCGACCAGCATCATAATAAACGTCATGCTCGTCTCCGAAAAACCGGAGATGTACATCATAAATGGCTTGATATAGCTGAACCAGGCAAAAACGCCCGCATTGCCGAACATCGTGGCGGCGAAAATGAGCCACGGCGTAGGACTACGCAAGAAGTGGAACTGCTCGCGCAGGCTGCCTTGGGCTTTGTCACGGATATCCGGCACCCAGAAGAAAATCGCGGTGAGCACAGCGATGTTGAAAACCGCGATCAATAAAAAGGTGTAGCGCCAGCTAAATTCCTGGCTCAGGTAAGTGCCGACCGGAATGCCCACCAGATTCGCCACCGTCATCCCTGAAACCATACCCGCGACGGCGGCGGTGACCTTCCCGGGGCGGGTAATCTTTGACAAGACAATGGCGCCGACGCCAAAAAAGGTGCCGTGCGGAAAGCCGGAAACCAGTCTGCCGACGGCGAGCATCAGATATGACGAGGAAAAGGTAAATATGGCATTGCCCATCACGCACAGCATGACCAGAAACAGCAATATATGTTTAAGCGAAAAGCGGCTGGAAAAGAGCGCCATAATGGGAGCGCCCAGCACGACGCCGAAGGCGTAAAACGAGATCATATGCCCGGCGGCGGGAATCGTTATTCCGACATCGCGTGCCAGCTCCGTCAGCACGCCCATAATGCCAAACTCGGCCATCCCCAGGCCGAACGTACCCAGCGCCAAAGAAAAAATAACTTTTTTCATACCACCTGCCGAAAATAAAGGCGCATGTTGCGCGCTGTGCTGTGAATTGTCACAGCCAATCAACATATAGCTTGCAGATAAGCGCGAGGTAATACCATTCCTTATCCGTTTTTGTGTATTCATTATTGTGCTATGTCATGACGGTATGTTGTGCCCAGGATGACACTCGCGTTACTCCACGGCAAACGCTTTGTCCAGTTTGCTATAACCAAGCCCATTGATTTTTTTCACTTTTATCTGCACGGGGATACGTTCTTTCATGGCTTCCACGTGGCTAATCACACCGATGGTCTTCCCGCTGGCATTCAGCGCGTCGAGCGCATCCAGCGCGGCGTCCAGCGTTTCGCTATCAAGCGTGCCGAAGCCTTCGTCGAGGAACAAAGAATCAATGCGCGTTTTATGGCTGACCAAATCTGATAACGCCAGCGCCAGCGCCAGGCTGACCAGGAAACTTTCGCCGCCTGATAACGTTCGCGTATCGCGCACGGCGTCGGCCTGCCAGGTATCGACAACCTCCAGTTCCAGCGCGTCGCTGGCTTTGCGCTGCAATAAATAGCGGCCATGCAGACGGGTGAGCTGATGATTCGCCAGCCAGACCAGATTATCCAGCGTCAGTCCCTGGGCGAATTTGCGGAACTTATCACCTTCTTTAGATCCGATCAGCGCATTGAGATAGCCCCAGTCTTCCACTTGCTGAGAGGCTTGCTTCATTTCCGCCATCAGCGCGCGTTGGCGCTGCCGATTATCTGCATCCTGTTTAATTTGCTGGCGGATTTCCCCCTGGCGTGTCGTGTTCTCGCGCAGTTGTTGCGCCAACTGCGTCAGCCGCTGCGCGAGCTGCTCCGCCGTACACGTTGGGTCCAGACCGGCGGGCGGCTGTTGCTGATGGTCAGCCAGCGCCTGCGCGGACTGCGCGCTTAACGCCTTCGCTTGTTGTAGCTGACTTTCCAGCGTTTGTTGTTGTTTTTCCAGACGGGTCACGGTCTCTTCATCCAACAACGCCGCCAGGAACGTTGCCTGGCTGTCAAACGGGCTATTTTTTAACGCCGCATCAAAGTGCGCTATCGCCTCGGCGGCGCGCTGCTGTTCCTGCGTCGTCTGTTCCTGCAGGGTTTGCAACTGGCTTTGTAATGACACGCACTCATCATGCGCCTGCCGCCAGTTATCCAGCGGCACGTCGTCGTCGGAATCCGCGGTATCCGTTTGCGGTAGCGTCTCCAGCAACGGGGCAAGCCTGTCGATCTGCGTTTGCAAATCCGCGAACTCTGTCTGACGCTGTTGCCATATTTTCGCTTCGTCGGCGCGCTCATTCAGCCATGCGGCCTCGTCTTCTGGCGCAGGAAGGGAAAGCTTATACTGCGCCAAATCAGCCGTCAGCGACGCCTGACGCTGCGCAATCTGCGCGGTAAAGCGCGCTACCTGTTCAGTATGCGCCGCGATTTGCGTTTGTAGAGCATGACGCTGGCTGAGCTGATCCAACTGTTGCTCATGCTCTTCCGCGGCGGTCAGCCAGCCAGCGAGGTTTTCTTGCGGCTGGAGCTGAACGCCCAGCGTAGCGCACAGCGTTTGCCATTCCTCAGTAAGCGCTTGCTCCTCCTGCAACAACGACTGCGCCTCGCTTTCATCCCGCTGTAATTGTTGCGTTAAGGCATCTAACTGTCCTCGCAGCGCCGCGCCTTCTTCCGCCAGCGTTTTGACCTCTTTTTCCAGCGCGTCGCGGCGGGTTTGATTCGCGCTCAGTTCCAGCGCCTGATAGGCGGCGATGGCGGGGTGCGTCGTCGAGCCGCAAAGCGGGCACGGCTGGCCGGACTGTAAGTGCGCCCGCTGGCTTTCCAGATTTTTGATGCGCGCCTCCTGCTCGCAAATAGTGCGAACGTCCGCAAGCTCCTGCGCTTTAGTCTTATAACTCAGGCGCTTATCCGCCAGACGTTGGGTGTATTGCGCCTGCTCCTGATGATGACGCGCGATAGCTGCCTGTAGCTGCGCCTGACGCTTTTGTTTCGGGACAATTTGCCCCTGAAGCGCGGCGAGACGATGGCGTAGCGGACGCTGCCGGGTATGCAATGCTCTGGCTTCCGCCAGCGCCTGTGGCGTGAGGTCGAGCGTGAGCGGCGGTAGCGCATCACGCTGACGCGTATCGCTCAGCAACTGCTGTTGCCATTGGCTCAGTTGCGCCCGATCGTGGGATTGTTGTGTTAATAATGCTCGCCACCCCGCCAGTTCGCTGCGCCAGACGCGGATGCCGTCGTGTTCCGCCAGCCATGTCTTCAACCGCTGCCCTGTGGCGTTCAGTTGCGTGAATTGTCGATGCGCGCAGGCGCGGATACGCTGGCGCAGGCGATACGCGCTTTGTAAGCGAGCATTCACTTCATCACTGTGCTGGCGAACACGCTCAACGGCGCGGGTTTGTTCCTGAATGCGCTCCCAATGCGGGCGCAACTGGCGAGCAGGTTGCGCCAGCGTCAGCGCCGCGAGCTGCGGCTGCGCTTTTTCTCGCGCCTCTTGCGCCGCGTACAGCGCCTGCTGTCGGGCGTGTAATTCAGTGTGGAGTTCGTTTTTTCGGGTCAGCCAGTGAAGGTGCTGCTGCTGTCCCTGCTGGCTGGCCAGCAGGCGTTTCTCTTCGTCAGTAAGCGCCTGCAAACTAGCTTCCAGTTGCTGTAACTGTTCGTCCGCCAATAGGGCGACGCCGCTGGCCTGCGCTTGTAACTTTTCCAGTTCGAGACGGGCTGATTTATGTTTTTCAAATACCTGTGCGGAGATCTGCCCGTAAATCTCAGTGCCGGTGAGCTCCTCCAGAAGCTCTGCGCGCTCTTTCGCTTTGGCGTTAAGAAAGGCGGCGAACTGCCCCTGTGATAACAACATCGAACGGGTGAAGCGCCCGTAGTCCAGCCCGGTCAACGTGGCGATCATCTCCAGTTTATCCTTTACCTTATCGGCAAAGATCTTTCCGTCTGAACACCGCGCCAGCTCCACGCGTGGGGCCTGGAGATTGCCGTCAGGCTGATTTCGGGCTCGGTTCTGGCTCCAGAACGCGCGCCAGGCTTCGCCTTTTACCTCAAACTCCACTTCGGCCAGACATTCCGCCGTATCGCGCGTCATCAAATCGTTTTGCGACTGCGATACCGTATTCAGGCGCGGCGTTTCGTGGTACAGCGCCAGGCAGATGGCGTCAAGCAAGGTGGTTTTTCCCGCGCCGGTCGGGCCGGTAATGGCGAATAACCCGTTACTGGCAAACGGTTCGGCGGTAAAGTCGACCTTCCATTCTCCTTTCAGCGAGTTCAGGTTTTTCAGACGCAAACTGAGAATTTTCATGCCTCATGCTCCTCATTCAACGCGTAGAGCGTGCTGGAAAAGAGCTGATTCAGGCGCTCGCGCTGCGGGGGATCTAACGCTTCCAGCGCCAGACGCCGCGCAAAAACCTCCTCCACGCTAAGCTCGCTTAATGTTTCCCGCCGCTCGTTCGCCAGCGAGCGCTCGCGCTGTTCGCGGCTACGGCGCACCAGTAATACCTCTACGGGTAGCGACTCCGTTAGCGTCTGTATTCTGCGTTGGATATCGTGCAGATAATCATCGGTGGTGATTTCAATATCCAGCCAGACGGGAGGCGATTGCTCCACGCCGCGCCACTGCTCAAGCTGTTCGGTAATCGACTCCAGGTCGCCTTTTAAAAC
Source organism: Salmonella sp. 741265073_HBA (assembly GCF_046569105.1). Lineage (NCBI taxonomy): Bacteria > Pseudomonadati > Pseudomonadota > Gammaproteobacteria > Enterobacterales > Enterobacteriaceae > Salmonella > Salmonella sp. 741265073_HBA. Next base: position 151,834 of record NZ_JBKFRY010000002.1, read on the forward strand.
CGCCAACGGTTGAGTCACGGGGACAGCCAGACTTTCGGTGCTTTGCCATTTCCCCTGCTCGAAGGTCACCAGATGCACGCATTTGCTTTTGCCGCACTCATCAAAGCTGAGGGCGATGGGCGAGCCGCAATAGCGGATATGCTCTGTGCCGCCGACACATTGCGCGCGGTGAATGTGTCCTAATGCGATATAATCCGCGGGGGGGAAATGCTGCGCCGGAAAGGCATCCAGCGTACCGATGTAAATGTCGCGAACCGCATCGCTTTTGCTGGCGCCGACGGTGGTTAAATGCCCCGTCGCGATAATCGGCAGCTTTCGTTCGCCGCGTAGCTGGCACGCTTCCTGATACTGCTGTTGATAATAATCGGCAATCGCATGAAGAAGTTGCTGCTGTTTCTCGCTGCCGGATAATCCCGCCTGACTGGTAAGAATGTCGCGCGGGCGCAAAAAGGGAATGGGGCACAGTACGGCGCCCGGAGAACCGTCGCGACGATGAAGTAGCTGCGGCGCATAGCCCGCACTGGCGATCACGGTTGTATTGAGAAACGCCAGAATGTCGCGCGACTCGTTTAGCGTGGCAACGGAATCATGATTACCGGCCAGCACCACCAGATGACAGCCCGTTTGCTGTAAATTAACGACGAAACGGTTATAAAGTTCTCGGGCATAGCTTGGCGGCGAACCGGTATCAAAAATATCGCCAGCGACAATAATGGCATCCACCTGATGGGCCTGCGCGGTCTCCAGCAGCCAGTCCAGAAAAGCCTGATGCTCCGCGGCGCGGCTTTTACTGTAGAAATTTTGTCCCAGATGCCAGTCAGAGGTGTGGAGGATGCGCATAATTGTTCCATGCAAAAAAAGCGTGAACGGGATTATACACGTCATCCCCTCCATTTTTGGGCGCAATTTACCGCCGGTACACGGTAATGCACGGTTTCACCGGTGTCATAAATCATCAACATGCTGTCAATGCCGCCTTTTTTTTTCATAAATCTGTCATAAATCTGACGCATAATGGCGCGGCATTGATAACTAACGACTAACAGGGCAAATTATGGCGAGACGTATTCTGGTCGTAGAAGATGAGGCGCCGATCCGTGAAATGGTGTGCTTCGTGCTCGAACAAAATGGCTTTCAGCCCGTAGAAGCCGAAGATTATGACAGTGCGGTGAATAAACTTAATGAACCCTGGCCGGATCTCATCCTTCTTGACTGGATGTTGCCCGGCGGGTCAGGGTTACAGTTTATTAAACATCTCAAACGTGAAGCCATGACCCGGGATATTCCCGTGGTTATGCTGACCGCAAGAGGTGAGGAAGAAGATCGCGTGCGCGGACTGGAAACCGGCGCTGACGATTACATTACCAAGCCGTTTTCCCCCAAGGAGTTGGTGGCGCGCATTAAAGCCGTTATGCGGCGCATCTCGCCGATGGCGGTCGAAGAGGTGATCGAGATGCAGGGACTGAGCCTTGATCCCGGCTCTCACCGCGTGATGACCGGCGACAGCCCGCTGGATATGGGGCCGACCGAATTTAAATTACTCCATTTCTTTATGACGCACCCGGAACGGGTTTACAGTCGCGAGCAGCTACTCAATCATGTCTGGGGCACCAATGTGTACGTTGAAGACCGGACGGTCGACGTGCATATTCGCCGTTTGCGTAAGGCGCTGGAGCACAGCGGCCACGACCGGATGGTGCAAACGGTACGCGGGACAGGGTATCGTTTTTCGACCCGCTTTTAATGCCTTTTCCGCCAGTAGAACACAGGTTTCTGGCGGAGAAGGCTTTCCATTCTTGAGGGAGTATGACGCGTGCTGGAACGGCTGTCATGGAAAAGGCTGGTGCTGGAGCTGGTGCTCTGTTGCATCCCCGCGCTTATCCTTAGCGCTTTTTTTGGTTATCTGCCGTGGTTTTTACTGGCGGCGGTGACGGGACTGCTTGTCTGGCATTTCTGGAATTTATTACGCCTCTCCTGGTGGCTTTGGGTCGACAGAAGTATGACGCCGCCGCCGGGACGGGGAAGTTGGGAACCGCTGTTATACGGTTTACACCAGATGCAGTTGCGAAATAAGAAGCGTCGTCGCGAGCTGGGGAACCTGATTAAACGTTTTCGCAGCGGCGCGGAGTCGCTGCCTGATGCCGTGGTACTGACCACAGAAGAGGGCGGCATTTTTTGGTGTAACGGTTTGGCGCAACAGATACTGGGGCTACGCTGGCCGGATGACAACGGGCAGAATATTCTCAATCTACTGCGTTATCCGGAGTTTACCCAGTATTTAAAAACGCGTGATTTCACCCGTCCGCTTCATTTGGTGCTCAATACCGGGCGGCATCTGGAGATCCGCGTTATGCCTTATACCGATAAACAACTCCTGATGGTGGCGCGCGATGTGACGCAAATGCATCAGCTTGAAGGCGCCAGACGTAACTTTTTCGCCAACGTTAGCCATGAGTTGCGTACGCCCTTGACGGTATTGCAAGGCTATCTGGAAATGATGCAGGAACAGGCGCTGGAGGGGACGACGCGAGAGAAAGCGCTGCATACGATGCGCGAGCAAACGTATCGTATGGAAGGGCTGGTAAAACAACTGCTTACGCTGTCTAAAATTGAGGCGGCCCCGGCGCTGTTATTAAATGAAAAAGTGGATGTACCGATGATGCTGCGGGTCGTGGAGCGTGAAGCGCAGACGCTCAGCCAGCAGAAACATACCTTTACGTTTGAGGTCGACGATAGTCTTAGCGTTCTGGGCAATGAAGAGCAGCTACGTAGCGCGATCTCAAACCTGGTGTATAACGCGGTAAACCATACGCCGGCGGGAACGCATATTACGGTGAACTGGCGACGTGCCGCGCATGGCGCTGAATTTTGCATTCAAGATAACGGTCCGGGGATTGCTGCCGAGCATATTCCTCGTCTGACCGAACGCTTCTACCGTGTCGATAAAGCGCGTTCGCGGCAAACGGGCGGTAGCGGCCTGGGATTGGCGATTGTGAAACATGCGTTGAATCACCATGAAAGCCGCCTTGAAATCGACAGTTCGCCTGGCAAAGGAACGCGATTTAGCTTTGTGCTGCCGGAACGTTTAATTGCCAAAAATAGCGATTAATTGCCTTTCGTAAGTATAACTTTCCATAAGCCAGCGGATGCTGGCTTATTTTCTTTGCAGTTAAGACGGGGTCGTTGAAACATTCAACGTTTGGTGATTTTTTGTTCGCATGATTAGCCATAACTTTTTCATGAGAATGGTGTTTTATTCTGGTTGTAAATTTCATATCGCTATATTCATCTGGTTTTTAGATCCCACCTTGCTTTAAAACGTTATAAGCGTTTAAATTGCGCTTCAGGTGCTGTCATTACGACTGCATTTGCGCGGTAAATCGAAAAACAATTCTTCGCCGCATCGGTCCGGGAGCTTTTCCCGCTGAAATTGATAAAAAACGCCGCTTTATAATCCTCCGGGAAAGGCAAAAATTTTAATGTTTACAACATCACCATCCACAGGCAGTAAGACTTTATGACCCATCAGTTAAAATCGCGCGATATCATCGCCCTGGGCTTTATGACATTTGCGCTGTTCGTTGGCGCAGGCAATATTATCTTTCCTCCTATGGTCGGTTTGCAGGCGGGTGAACACGTCTGGACAGCCGCTATTGGCTTTCTGATTACCGCCGTAGGGCTACCGGTTCTTACTGTTGTGGCGCTGGCGAAAGTCGGCGGCGGCGTAGACAGCCTCAGTACGCCGATTGGTAAAGTGGCGGGACTCCTGCTGGCGACCGTTTGCTATCTGGCCGTCGGGCCGTTATTTGCGACGCCGCGTACCGCGACGGTGTCGTTTGAGGTCGGTATCGCTCCGTTGACCGGCGATTCTGCAATGCCGTTGCTGATTTACAGCGTGGTCTATTTCGCTATCGTTATTCTGGTTTCCCTCTATCCGGGTAAGCTGCTGGATACGGTGGGGAATTTCCTGGCACCGTTGAAAATTATTGCGCTGGTCATCCTTTCCGTCGCGGCTATCGTTTGGCCTGCCGGCCCAATCAGCAACGCCCTGGACGCTTATCAGAATGCGGCCTTTTCTAACGGATTTGTGAACGGCTATCTGACGATGGATACGCTGGGCGCGATGGTGTTTGGTATCGTTATTGTGAACGCGGCGCGTTCTCGCGGCGTGACCGAAGCGCGCCTGTTGACGCGTTACACGGTCTGGGCCGGCCTGATGGCGGGCGTGGGGCTGACGCTGCTTTATCTTGCCTTGTTCCGCTTAGGTTCTGACAGCGCGACGCTGGTCGATCAGTCAGCGAACGGCGCGGCGATTCTTCATGCCTACGTTCAGCATACCTTTGGCGGCGCGGGAAGCTTCCTGCTGGCGGCGCTGATCTTTATCGCGTGTCTGGTGACGGCGGTGGGGCTGACCTGCGCCTGCGCTGAGTTTTTCGCGCAGTATATTCCGCTGTCTTACCGCACGCTGGTCTTTATTCTCGGCGGCTTCTCTATGGTGGTGTCAAACCTCGGACTGAGCCATCTGATTCAAATCTCCATTCCGGTGCTGACGGCTATCTATCCGCCGTGTATCGCACTGGTTGTATTAAGTTTTACCCGCTCATGGTGGCATAATTCCACCCGCATCATCGCGCCGGCCATGTTTATCAGTCTGCTTTTTGGTATCCTTGACGGCATCAAAGCATCTGCCTTTGGCGATATGCTGCCAGCCTGGAGTCAGCGTTTGCCGCTGGCGGAACAGGGACTGGCGTGGTTGATGCCAACGGTGGTGATGGTGATCCTGGCGATTATCTGGGATCGCGCGGCGGGTCGGCAGGTGACCTCCAGCGCTCACTAAAATCGCTGACATATGTGTACACCACGGGGCTTAACGCCCCGTGGTTTTTTATTGTGTTGATAGGTCAGAAATTGATGGAAAGCAATAATAAGCTAAAGCGTGGGCTGAGCACCCGGCACATTCGCTTTATGGCATTAGGTTCGGCAATCGGCACCGGCCTGTTTTACGGCTCGGCGGACGCCATCAAAATGGCGGGGCCGAGCGTGCTGTTGGCCTATATTATTGGCGGGGTCGCGGCATATATCATTATGCGCGCATTGGGGGAAATGTCCGTTCACAACCCTGCCGCCAGCTCATTTTCGCGCTATGCGCAGGAAAACCTCGGCCCGCTTGCGGGCTATATTACCGGCTGGACCTACTGTTTTGAGATCCTGATCGTCGCCATTGCCGACGTGACCGCGTTCGGCATTTACATGGGAGTCTGGTTCCCCGCCGTGCCGCACTGGATTTGGGTACTTAGCGTGGTGCTGATCATTTGCGCCGTCAACCTGATGAGCGTCAAGGTGTTCGGCGAGCTGGAGTTTTGGTTCTCCTTCTTCAAAGTCGCCACCATTATTATCATGATTGTCGCGGGTATCGGCATTATTGTGTGGGGAATTGGCAACGGCGGGCAGCCCACCGGCATTCATAACCTGTGGAGCAACGGCGGCTTCTTCAGCAATGGCTGGCTGGGAATGATCATGTCGCTGCAAATGGTGATGTTCGCTTACGGCGGGATTGAAATTATCGGTATCACCGCCGGGGAAGCGAAAGACCCGGAGAAATCCATTCCGCGCGCTATTAACTCAGTACCGATGCGTATCCTGGTATTTTATGTCGGCACGCTGTTCGTCATTATGTCTATCTATCCGTGGAATCAGGTCGGCACAAACGGCAGTCCATTTGTGCTGACGTTCCAGCATATGGGGATTACCTTCGCCGCCAGCATTCTGAACTTTGTGGTATTGACCGCCTCGCTTTCCGCTATCAACTCCGATGTGTTTGGCGTAGGCCGTATGCTGCATGGTATGGCGGAGCAGGGGAGCGCGCCGAAAGTCTTTGCCAAAACGTCACGCCGTGGTATTCCGTGGGTCACTGTGCTGGTGATGACGATTGCGCTGCTGTTTGCGGTTTACCTGAACTACATCATGCCGGAAAACGTTTTCCTGGTGATTGCCTCGCTGGCGACGTTTGCGACGGTATGGGTATGGATTATGATCCTGCTGTCGCAAATCGCCTTCCGCCGTCGTTTACCGCCGGAAGAGGTAAAAGCGCTGAAGTTTAAGGTGCCGGGCGGCGTCGTAACGACGATAGCGGGGCTGATTTTCCTGGTCTTCATTATTGCGCTTATCGGCTACCATCCGGATACCCGCATCTCACTGTATGTGGGCTTCGCCTGGATAGTTCTGCTGTTGATTGGCTGGATATTTAAACGCCGTCGCGACCGTCAATTGGCGCAGGCGTAGTCGTTTTTCTCTGCCTTATCCGGTCTGCAGGCAACGGCAGGCCGGATAAGCGGAGCCGCTTCTCCTCCTGGAGTCTCCTCCCCTAATAAACCCCTGGATGATGAGTTATCCTGTAAATCTCTATGGCAAGGTGGCCCCATTTTCAGTAGAGGGGATACGAGATGTTGAATGCCTGGCACTTACCGGTTGCCCCATTTGTGAAGCAACATAACGATAAATTAACCATTACGCTGTGGCTGAGCGGAGAAAATCCGCCGTCTCGCGTGACGTTGCGCTCAGAATTCGATAATGAAGAAATCTCACTGGCGATGCGCAAACAGCGCCGCCAGCCGCAGCCGGGCGTGACGGCGTGGCGAGCGACGCTCAATATCGCGTTAGGGCAGCCACGTCGCCGTTACAGCTTTAAATTGCTTTGGCACGACCGCCAGCTTTGGTTTACGCCGCAGGGATTTAGCCGTTTTCCGCCTGCGCGTCTGGAACAATTTGCGGTTGATGCGCCGGATAGCGGCCCGCAGTGGGTCGCCGATCAAATTTTTTATCAGATCTTCCCGGATCGTTTTGCCCGCAGCGCGACGCGTGAAGCCGATCAGGACCGGGTGTATTACCATCATGCCGCAGGTCAGGAGATTGTGCTGCGCGACTGGGACGATCCTTTAACCCCCCAGGCGGGCGGTTCCACCTTTTACGGCGGCTGTCTGAATGGCATTTGTGAGAAGCTGCCGTATCTGAAAAAACTGGGCGTCACAGCGCTATATCTGAATCCGGTATTTACCGCGCCGAGCGTCCATAAGTACGACACGGAAGATTATCGCCATGTCGATCCGCAATTTGGCGGCGATCGGGCGCTGCTACGCCTGCGGCGTGAAACCCAGGCGCAAGGCATGAGGCTGGTGCTGGATGGCGTGTTTAATCATAGCGGCGACTCGCATGCGTGGTTTGACAGGCATAACCGCAGCACTGGCGGCGCGTGCCATCACCCGGACTCGCCGTGGCGCGACTGGTACTCCTTTTCACCACAAGGCGTGGCGCTGGACTGGCTGGGTTATCCGAGCCTGCCGAAACTCGATTATCAATCAGAAACACTGGTCGATGAGATCTATCGCGGTGAGGACAGTATCGTTCGTCACTGGCTAAAGGCACCGTGGAATATGGACGGCTGGCGGCTGGATGTCGTACATATGCTGGGCGAGGCGGGCGGGGCGCGCCACAATTTGCAGCACGTCGCCGGCATTACCCGGGCGGCAAAAGAGGCGCAGCCTGAAGCCTATATTGTGGGGGAACATTTCGGCGATGCGCGGCAGTGGCTACAGGCCGATGCGGAAGATGCCGCCATGAATTATCGCGGCTTCACCTTCCCGCTATGGGGATTTCTCGCCAATACTGATATCGCTTACGAACCACAGCATATTGATGCCCGGACCTGTATCGCGTGGATGGATAACTACCGCGCCGGGCTGTCACATCAGCAACAACTACGCATGTTTAATCAACTCGACAGCCATGATACTGCGCGCTTTAAAACCTTGCTCGGTAAAGACGCGGCGCGCCTGCCGCTGGCGGTGGTCTGGCTGTTTACATGGCCCGGCGTGCCATGTATTTATTACGGCGATGAAGTCGGCGTGGACGGCGCAAATGACCCCATGTGCCGCAAACCGTTCCCGTGGGATGAACGCAAGCAGGACGGCAACTTGCTGGCGCTGTACCAGCGTATGGCGAAACTGCGCCAGCGCAGTCTGGCGCTGCGTCGTGGCGGATGCCAGGCGCTGTATGCCGAAGGTGACGTAGTGGTATTCGTGCGAGTTTATCAGCAGCAGCGGGCGCTGGTGGCGATTAACCGGGGCGAGGCCTGTGAAGTGGCGCTGGAAGCGTTGCCGTTGCTGAACGTGGCCGGATGGCAATGTAAAACGGGAAGCGGTGACATCCGCGAGGGAAGACTTAATTTACCCGCGATTTCCGCGACCGTATGGATGAATCGTTGAGGCGAGGTGGTTCGTAACACCTCACGCATAAAAAAGGCTCGCATTCGCGAGCCTTTTATCAATGCACTGACTTACAGGCTGGAAATGTTCTCAGCCAGGTATTTAGCCACGCCGTCCGGAGAGGCGTTCATGCCTTCTTTGCCTTTTTCCCACTGCGCCGGGCAGACATCGCCGTGCTCTTCGTGGAACTGCAGCGCGTCGACCATACGCAGCATTTCGTCGATGTTACGACCCAGCGGCAGATCGTTTACGACCTGGTGGCGAACAATACCGTTAGCGTCAATCAGGAAAGAGCCGCGCAGCGCAACGCCTTCGTCCGGATGTTCGATACCGTAAGCTTTCTGAATTTCACGCTTCACGTCAGCAACCATTGCGTATTTCACCGGGCCAATGCCGCCTTTATCGACAGGGGTGTTACGCCATGCGTTGTGGACGAACTCAGAGTCGAAAGAAACGCCGACCACTTCAACGCCGCGCTTCTGGAATTCTTCATAACGTTTATCGAAGGCGATCAGCTCAGACGGGCAAACAAAAGTGAAGTCCATCGGCCAGAAGAACAGAACGGTTGTTTTACCATTGGTGTGCTGTTTGAAGTTGAATTTATCAACAATCTCACCGCTACCCAGTACCGCCGCAGCGGTGAAATCCGGGGCCTGACGAGTAACCAGTACCATAATAATTCTCCTGCAATATTAAGGGTTTTAGAACGCAACGCGGGCAGTATAGGGAGGGCGAAGCGACAAAACAATGCGGTCTTGACAATCAATGAGACAGCTTTTGCCTATCGATCGGGTCATTATAAATCGTAATGATGACCCCTTTATGACAGCGAACCATCTTTCTGCCAACGGCGGATCTGACGCACGCCCTCGCTATCAGGCCGTCACAGCGCTTTGCGGGCGGCCTGTGCCATCATACGCGGATAAAAATGCCAGAAGCGCTCTTCTAACGCGTCGTAGTGCGCGTCCAGATCGTACCAGGAATCACGCAAGGCATCCAGCCGGGGACGGCGATTCGCCATGCCATTCAGCACGTTTTGAATGAAATCCATATCGCGATACCGCTCTAACCATTTTTCTGACCAAAGATAATCATTCAGGTTGACAAAGCGTGGCGGGGAGTCGGGCAGAATCGTCGCGACCTGCGCATGGGCGTAGCCGACAAACGCCTGAAGTGGAAAATCAGGAGAGATTTGCGTCCAGTGGCGCGATAAAAAATGATCCCACATGACGTCCAGCGTAATGGGCGCCACGCGCCGCGTTTCATGGCGGAACCACTCTCGCGCCTCACGAACTTCCGGCAGGTTGTCGGTCATGACGTCAATACGCCGATGCATATAAATACCCTCTACGACGTCAGGAGGATAATGCGTTGCCGGGTTACCGCGGACAAAATCGGCCAGCAGATTACCGGAAAGCGAGCTGTCGGCAAGGTGCGCCAGATGCAGGTGAGCAAGAAAATTCATTATTGATTCTCTGTCCAAAAAGCGGGTAACGGTTGCAGCGGGAACGCCCCGGCACTAGACTACCCGCCTCTTATTTTAGTCTGAGTCAGAGTCATGCGCGTTACCGATTTTTCCTTTGAACTACCCGAATCCCTGATTGCCCACTACCCACAGCCGGAACGCAGTCGCTGCCGTTTGCTGTCATTAGAGGGGCCGACGGGCGCGCTGACGCACGGTACTTTCACCGATCTGCTCGATAAGCTCAACCCTGGCGATTTGCTGGTTTTCAATAATACCCGCGTGATCCCGGCGCGGCTCTTTGGCCGTAAAGCCAGCGGCGGCAAGATAGAAGTGCTGGTCGAACGTATGCTCGATGATAAACGCATCCTGGCGCATATTCGCGCTTCTAAAGCGCCAAAACCGGGCACGGAACTGCTGCTGGGCGACGACGAAAGTATTCACGCGACCATGACCGCGCGTCACGGCGCTCTGTTTGAAGTTGAGTTTAATGACCCGCGTCCGGTGCTGGATATTCTCAACGCCATCGGCCATATGCCGTTGCCGCCGTACATCGACCGTCCGGACGAGGACGCCGACCGCGAACTGTACCAGACGGTCTACAGTGAAAAACCGGGCGCCGTCGCCGCGCCGACCGCAGGGCTGCACTTTGATGAGCCGCTGCTGACGGCGCTTCGTGAGAAAGGTATCGAAATGGCGTTTGTTACGCTACACGTAGGCGCGGGCACTTTCCAGCCGGTGCGTGTCGATACCATTGAAGATCACATCATGCACTCCGAATATGCTGAGGTGCCGCAAGAGGTGGTCGACGCGGTGCTGGCGGCGAAAGCGCGCGGCAACCGGGTTATCGCCGTCGGCACGACCTCGGTACGCTCGCTGGAAAGCGCGGCGCAGGCGGCAAAAAGCGATTTGATAGAGCCGTTCTTCGGCGATACGCAAATCTTTATTTATCCAGGTTATCAATACAAAGTGATTGATGCGCTGATCACCAACTTCCATCTGCCGGAATCGACGTTGATTATGCTGGTTTCCGCATTTGCCGGTTATCAACACACCATGAATGCCTATAAGACTGCGGTAGAACAAAAATATCGCTTTTTTAGCTACGGGGACGCGATGTTTATCACGTACAATCCGCAGGCTATTTTTGAGCGTCCGTAAGAATGCCATTTTGACGCCGGGCAGTGCTCGCCATCCTCACGTACTGCGTGTACGCTCCGGTGGCTGTGCGCTGGCCGCCCCCAAATGGCTGCGCCGATGACGCCTTCGGGAATTTATTAGCTATGGAATCATTCCGTAGCGAGTCGTTAAACGTCGGACTGTTTTTCTGACGCAGGAGTGATAATGAAATTTGAGTTAGATACCACCGATGGTCGCGCGCGTCGCGGTCGTCTGGTGTTTGATCGTGGCGTAGTGGAAACGCCTGCTTTTATGCCTGTGGGTACTTACGGTACGGTAAAAGGCATGACGCCGGAAGAAGTGGAAGCGACCGACGCGCAGATTATTCTCGGCAACACTTTCCACCTGTGGCTGCGCCCGGGTCAGGAAATCATGAAGCTGCATGGCGATCTGCACGATTTTATGCAGTGGAAAGGGCCGATTCTCACCGATTCCGGCGGCTTCCAGGTCTTCAGCCTCGGCGATATTCGTAAGATTACCGAGCAAGGCGTGCACTTCCGTAACCCGATCAACGGCGATCCGATTTTCCTCGATCCGGAAAAGTCGATGGAGATCCAGTACGATCTCGGTTCCGATATCGTGATGATCTTTGATGAATGTACGCCGTACCCGGCAGACTGGGACTATGCTAAACGCTCAATGGAGATGTCGTTGCGTTGGGCGAAGCGTAGCCGCGACCGTTTTGATAGCCTTGGCAATAAGAATGCGCTTTTTGGCATCATTCAGGGCAGCGTTTACGAAGATTTACGCGATATCTCGGTGAAAGGTCTGGTAGAGATTGGCTTTGATGGCTACGCTGTCGGCGGTTTGGCTGTCGGTGAGCCGAAAGCAGATATGCACCGCATTCTGGAGCACGTCTGCCCGCAGATCCCGGCTGACAAACCGCGTTACCTGATGGGCGTGGGTAAACCGGAAGATCTGGTGGAAGGGGTGCGTCGCGGTATTGATATGTTTGACTGTGTCATGCCAACGCGAAATGCCCGTAATGGTCATCTGTTTGTGACCGACGGCGTGGTGAAGATTCGTAATGCAAAGCATAAAAGCGATACCAGCCCGCTTGACGCCGAGTGCGATTGCTACACCTGTCGCAATTATTCACGCGCTTACTTGCATCATCTCGACCGTTGCAACGAAATATTAGGTGCGCGTCTCAATACCATTCATAACTTGCGTTACTACCAGCGTTTGATGGCGGGTTTACGCAAGGCTATTGAAGAGGGTAAATTAGAGAGCTTCGTAACCGAGTTTTACCAACGTCAGGGGCGACCCGTTCCACCTTTGAACGTTGATTAATTTTAATAATGAGGGAATTTGAATGAGCTTTTTTATTTCTGATGCGGTAGCGGCAACAGGTGCTCCAGCGCAGGGCAGCCCGATGTCTCTGATTTTAATGCTGGTGGTGTTTGGTCTGATTTTCTATTTCATGATCCTGCGCCCGCAGCAGAAGCGCACCAAAGAGCACAAAAAGCTGATGGACTCCATTGCGAAAGGTGATGAAGTTCTGACGAATGGCGGTCTGGTCGGTCGAGTGACCAAAGTAGCGGAAGCCGGCTACATTGCCATCGCGCTGAATGACACCACGGAAGTGGTTATCAAACGTGACTTCGTAGCTGCCGTTCTGCCGAAAGGCACCATGAAGGCGCTGTAATATTTCGTTTTCCCAAAGGGAACTGCCGTGTTAAACCGTTATCCTTTGTGGAAGTACATCATGCTGGTCGTCGTGATTATCGTCGGCCTGCTTTACGCACTTCCCAACCTGTATGGTGAGGATCCGGCTGTTCAAATCACTGGCGTGCGCGGCGTCGCCGCCAGTGAGCAAACGCTGATCCAGGTCCAGAAAACGTTACAAGAAGAAAAAATTCCCGCTAAGTCTGTGGCACTGGAAGAGGGCGCTATTCTTGCGCGCTTCGACACCACCGATACCCAGCTACGCGCCCGTGAAGCGCTGATGAGCGTGCTGGGGGATAAATATGTCGTGGCGCTTAACCTTGCGCCGGCTACGCCGCGCTGGTTGGCGGCTATTCACGCCGATCCGATGAAGCTCGGTCTTGATCTGCGCGGCGGCGTTCACTTCCTGATGGAAGTGGATATGGATACCGCGTTAGGTAAACTCCAGGAACAAAATATCGATAGCCTGCGCAGCGATCTGCGTGAAAAAGGCATTCCTTATACCACCGTTCGTAAAGAAAATAATTATGGGCTGAGCATCACGTTCCGTGACAGCAAAGCGCGTGATGAGGCGATCGCCTATCTGACGCCGCGTCATCGTGACCTGGTGATTTCCAGCCAGAGCGGTAATCAACTTCGCGCGGTAATGACCGATGCGCGCCTGAGCGAAGCGCGTGAATACGCCGTTCAGCAGAACATTAATATTCTGCGTAACCGTGTTAACCAACTGGGCGTCGCGGAGCCTGTCGTACAACGCCAGGGCGCAGACCGTATTGTGGTTGAGCTGCCGGGTATCCAGGATACCGCTCGCGCGAAAGAAATTCTCGGCGCGACCGCGACGCTGGAATTCCGTCTGGTGAATACCAACGTTGACCAGGCCGCTGCTGCTGCCGGGCGTGTACCGGGCGATTCCGAAGTGAAACAGACCCGCGAAGGTCAGCCGGTGGTATTGTACAAACGCGTGATCCTCACCGGCGACCATATCACCGACTCGACGTCCAGCCAGGATGAATATAACCAACCGCAGGTTAACATCTCGCTGGATAGCGCAGGCGGCAATATCATGTCTAACTTCACTAAGGACAATATCGGCAAACCGATGGCGACCCTGTTTGTGGAGTATAAAGACAGCGGTAAGAAAGACGCTAACGGTCGCGCCGTACTGGTGAAACAGGAAGAGGTGATTAACATTGCCAACATCCAGTCTCGGCTGGGTAACAGCTTCCGTATTACTGGTATCAGCAACCCGAACGAAGCGCGTCAGCTCTCGTTGCTGCTGCGTGCGGGCGCCCTGATTGCGCCGATTCAGATCGTTGAAGAGCGCACCATTGGCCCGACTCTGGGTATGCAGAACATCAAGCAGGGCCTGGAAGCCTGTCTGGCCGGTCTGGTGGTCTCCATCCTGTTCATGATCTTCTTCTATAAGAAGTTTGGTCTGATTGCGACCAGCGCGTTAGTGGCTAACCTGGTGTTGATTGTCGGTATCATGTCGCTGTTGCCGGGGGCAACGCTCAGTATGCCGGGGATTGCGGGTATCGTGTTAACCCTTGCGGTGGCGGTCGACGCCAACGTTCTGATTAACGAACGTATCAAAGAAGAGTTGAGTAATGGCCGCACGGTACAGCAGGCGATAAACGAAGGCTATGCCGGTGCGTTCAGTTCCATCTTCGATGCGAACATCACGACGCTGATTAAAGTCATCATTCTGTATGCTGTCGGTACCGGGGCAATTAAAGGGTTCGCGATTACGACCGGTATCGGTGTGGCGACGTCGATGTTTACCGCGATTATCGGTACGCGTGCTATCGTAAACCTGCTATATGGCGGCAAGCGCGTCACTAAGCTGTCAATCTGAGGAGTGCGATGTGGCACAGGAATACACTGTTGAACAACTAAACCACGGCCGTAAAGTCTATGACTTTATGCGCTGGGACTTCTGGGCATTCGGCATCTCCGGGCTGTTGCTGATCGCGGCCATTGTCATTATGGGCGTACGCGGGTTTAACTGGGGGCTGGATTTCACCGGTGGCACGGTAATTGAAATCACGCTGGAAAAACCGGCTGAAATGGACGTGATGCGCGAAGCGCTGCAAAAAGCGGGCTATGAAGAGCCGCAGTTGCAGAACTTTGGCAGCAGTCACGACATTATGGTGCGTATGCCGCCAACCGAAGGCGAAACCGGTGGTCAGGTGCTGGGTAGCAAAGTGGTGACGATCATTAATGAAGCCACCAACCAGAATGCGGCCGTGAAGCGTATTGAATTCGTGGGGCCAAGCGTGGGCGCCGATCTGGCGCAAACCGGCGCTATGGCGCTGCTGGTGGCGTTGATCTCTATCCTCGTTTATGTCGGTTTCCGCTTTGAGTGGCGACTGGCAGCAGGGGTGGTCATCGCGCTGGCGCACGACGTGATCATTACGCTGGGGATACTGTCGCTTTTCCATATCGAGATTGACCTGACCATTGTGGCATCGTTGATGTCGGTGATCGGTTACTCGCTGAACGACAGTATCGTGGTCTCCGACCGTATTCGTGAAAACTTCCGCAAAATCCGTCGCGGGACGCCTTACGAAATCTTTAACGTGTCGCTGACCCAGACGCTACACCGCACGTTGATTACCTCCGGTACGACGTTAGTGGTAATTCTGATGCTGTATCTCTTCGGCGGTCCGGTACTGGAAGGCTTCTCGCTGACGATGCTGATCGGTGTCTCTATTGGTACGGCATCTTCTATCTATGTCGCATCGGCGCTGGCGCTGAAACTCGGTATGAAGCGCGAGCATATGTTGCAGCAGAAAGTCGAAAAAGAAGGGGCGGATCAGCCGTCCATTCTGCCGTAAGCTGGCGTTAACATGACTGAAAAAAGCCGCAACATCGCAGGGTGCTGCGGCTTTTTATTATCCAGAATAAACTCGATTGCATGAGGAACTATCATGGCTATCATCCCAAAAAACTACGCGCGCCTGGAAAGCGGCTATCGTGAAAAAGCGCTGAAGCTGTTTCCGTGGGTGTGCGGACGTTGTTCCCGTGAGTTTGTGTATTCAAATCTGCGTGAGCTGACGGTGCATCATATCGATCATGACCACACCAATAACCCGGAAGACGGCAGCAACTGGGAGCTATTGTGCCTCTACTGCCACGATCATGAGCATTCTAAATATACCGAAGCCGATCAGTACGGTTCGACGGTCATTGCCGGGGAAGATGCGCAAAAAGATGTCGGCGAGGCGACTTATAACCCGTTTGCCGATCTGAAAGCGATGATGAACAAAAAGAAATAAGCAGACTGCTGACAAAGCTGTTGGTGCTGTTGAATGTTAGGTTACGCTTCGCTCCACCCAACGGAATCCGCAATATAAATGAATTATTGGTTTTCGTAGGTCGGATGCAATCTGACATTTTTTCAGCCCCGGAGTTTGTCGCCAGCCCCAAACTTCCTGTAACGCATACATTGTCACTGGAATCCCGATCGCAAGGTTGGGATTTTTTTGTTTTTAAGTCCTGCCGATACTGGCGAGCAGAGTAGAATCAGCGGTAAGCCGGGGCAACCCGGTGAGGCGCAATGTTGCGGGGGCTTGATCCCCGGTGGCCTTGTCGCTGGAAAGAGAAAACCCCCGCACATTGTTCGGTATTCACCGGCAACATTACGGGGGCTAACTTGACCCTAGACAAGTTGAGGATAGCCGCGAACCGTTGCCATTGCAACAAAGGCGGCAATATGACGCTCACAGAGTTGAGCATTACTATCTGGCACGATCTGGCGGCGCCAACGCTGTTCGGGATTGCGACAGGTCTGTTTTTAGGCTGGTGGCATCGCCGGAAGTAATGTGAAGTGGGCGCGACTCGCCGCCGCATGGCAGCATGCGCCCGAAACGGGCCAGAGGGCGACCTCTGGCCTTTTTTGCAGGTTTAGAAGTTGTAACCCACGACCAGGTAGCCGCCCCAGCCGGTAGATTTCGCGCTGAAATCGCCGTCGCCCCAGTTCAGTTTTGCGCCATTCTGCCACTGTCCGCCGTTATGGAAGTAACGCGCAACGACCGAGTAGTGCCAGTGATCGTAGTTCAGCGCCAGGATATGGCTGGAAGCGATGGAGTTGCTGGTACGGTTCGGATCGTCGCCTAAATCAGATCCCCAGTCAAAGTTGGTAAAGCCGATATAGCTCAGTTTACCGCCCCACAGATCGGTGATGGGGACGAAGTATTTCACTTTGAAACGGTAGCCGTCCCATTCGTTTTCATTGGACGCGCCGTAGTTTTGCCACTGATATTTCGCATACACGTTCAGCGACAGGCCCATCGGCAGACCGGTGTCGATATCGGTCCCCAGACCCATATACCACGTGCTCTGGCGGCTGGCTTTGTTATCGCCCATATCGTAGATGTAGTTGTTGGCGAAATACCACTCTTTAAACGGGCCGAAGCTCAGGTCTGCGCCGGTCAGCTTATCAATCGAGAAACGCGGTTCGATTTCCATGAACAGCGGAGAACCGTCAGACCAGATACCTTTATCGTTGCCGTTACCCCAATCAAAGGTTTTGGGAATATCGATATAGCCGTAGAAATCAAACCAGTCTTTTTTGGCAAATGCTTCATATTCCAGATAGACGTCGTTGTTCAATTTTGGCGAGAAACGGGTATGGTAGCTGCCTACCACGTTTACACTCTGGTGCCACCAGTCGGACAAATACTGCGGCTGATCATTTTCTGCTGCGTTAGCAGTAAAAGATGAGGTGAGCGCCAGCGCTGCGCTGACTGCGAGTAAAGTTTTTTTCATATGTATGCCACTGTTTGAAATCCCTTGCGGGAGTGAAAAGAACGCAATTTGCGTTTCTAAATATTTCGTGTTTCTGCGGAGCCTATTATAAAAATCATTGCTCACAAAAATATGTCTTGTTTCACATATCTATCATTTACGTAATCGATTGCGTTCACGTTTGCGCATTTTAGGTGCGGCGACAGTACTGTCTTTCATGAATATTACCAATCTATGTCATAAATGACGGAAATGTCAGTAGGGCAACAAAAGTCGCGCGGGGGATGTTGCGGAACGCACAAAACGCTCCGCCAGAACGTTTATTGATTAACAGGCTGAATATCATGGATGCGAATGAAGCCTAACTGCGCCGGAGTGATCCCCTTCAACGGTAACGAAATATTGACATCACTGGGCGCCAGCAAGCTGGCAGGCGCATTTACCAGAAGGCTCTGTGCATTCACCTCCTGATAGTTCTCCGTAGTGCCCTGAATTTGCCCGTACTCTACGGTAGCGCTGAATGCCGGCAGCGGATCGCGGGACTCGCCCTGAATGCGTAACGTTGCGTGAGCGCCGTCTGCGACAGGCGTAATGTCCAGCAATGTCATACGTAGCGTACCGATCTGACTCTCCAGCCGGGCAGGCGTATTGGCGCCAGGCAACAAATAGACGCCGCGGGTTGACTCCGCATTCAGCTTATTTTGTTGGGTAATTTTTACCGTTTCCTGATTCAGTTGGGTCATCTCTTTATTCAGGGTGCTAA
The DNA here is from genome assembly GCF_046569105.1 of Salmonella sp. 741265073_HBA. Classification (NCBI taxonomy): domain Bacteria; kingdom Pseudomonadati; phylum Pseudomonadota; class Gammaproteobacteria; order Enterobacterales; family Enterobacteriaceae; genus Salmonella; species Salmonella sp. 741265073_HBA. Next base: position 169,916 of record NZ_JBKFRY010000002.1, read on the forward strand.
TGCTTTGATGCATCTGGCGAACTTCGCTCTGCGGCGCGCAGGCGGTCAGGCTCAAGAGACTTCCCACCAGGAGAATTCTTAGGTAACGTCTTGTCATGTCGATCATTTCCTTCGTGGTCCGATAGCGTAATGGTAGTGCGCTATACGCACAAAGGCACCGATCCTTTATCTCAAAAGCGCTCCGCCTTTGTTGTCGCGCCAGTTCAGGGTAAAATAGCGTTTTCTAAATCATCTGGTCAGGACGCCGTATGCATTGCCCATTTTGTTTCGCCGTAGATACCAAAGTCATTGACTCTCGTCTTGTAGGCGAGGGCTCGTCCGTGCGCCGCCGTCGGCAGTGTCTGGTGTGTAATGAACGCTTTACGACCTTTGAAGTGGCTGAACTGGTCATGCCGCGCGTGATAAAAAGCAACGATGTGCGCGAACCCTTTAATGAGGATAAGCTGCGTAGCGGCATGTTGAGAGCGCTGGAAAAAAGACCCGTCAGCGCAGATGATGTTGAAATGGCATTGAACCATATTAAGTCACAATTACGTGCCACTGGGGAGCGTGAAGTTCCCAGCAAGATGATTGGCAACCTGGTCATGGAGCAGCTGAAAAAACTCGATAAAGTCGCGTATATTCGCTTTGCCTCCGTCTATCGCAGTTTCGAAGATATCAAAGACTTTGGCGAAGAAATCGCTCGCCTACAGGACTAAGCCATGCAGGATGAATTTTACATGGCGCGAGCGCTAAAACTGGCGCAGCGTGGGCGTTTCACCACTCACCCGAACCCTAATGTCGGCTGTGTCATTGTTAACAATGGCGACATCGTCGGCGAAGGTTATCACCAGCGCGCCGGAGAGCCGCACGCCGAGGTCCATGCGCTGCGGATGGCGGGCGCAAAAGCCAAAGGCGCAACCGCCTATGTCACGCTTGAACCCTGTAGCCATCATGGGCGAACGCCGCCATGTTGCGATGCGCTGATTGCGGCCGGCGTCGCGCGCGTGGTCGCCGCGATGCAGGACCCAAATCCACAGGTCGCCGGGCGCGGGCTGTATCGCCTGCAACAGGCGGGTATTGCGGTCAGCCACGGGTTAATGATGAGTGAAGCGGAGGCGCTCAATAAAGGCTTCCTCAAGCGGATGCGTACCGGATTCCCTTATCTTCAGCTTAAACTGGGCGCCTCCGTGGATGGACGGACGGCGATGGCCAGCGGCGAAAGCCAGTGGATCACCTCGCCGCAGGCCCGGCGCGACGTTCAGCGCTTGCGTGCGCAAAGTCACGCTATCTTAACCAGTAGCGCGACGGTATTGGCTGACGATCCGGCCTTGACGGTGCGTTGGGCGGAGTTAGATGCCTCTACGCAGGCGTCTTACCCGCAGGAAAATCTGCGCCAGCCGGTGCGAATTGTTATCGACAGCCAAAACCGGGTAACGCCTGCGCATCGTATTGTGCAGCAGCCTGGCGAAACGTGGATCGCGCGTACCCAAGAAGATAGCCGCGCGTGGCCCGATTCGGTTCGTACTATCAGCGTGCCGGCGCACAACGGACATTTGGATCTGGTTGTGCTGATGATGCAGTTAGGCAGGCAGCAGATTAATAGCATATGGGTTGAAGCCGGACCGGGACTGGCGGGCGCGTTGCTGCAAGCCGGGCTGGTGGATGAACTGATTGTCTATGTCGCGCCTAAATTGTTGGGAACCCAGGCGCGGGGATTATGCGAATTGCCGGGGCTTGAGAAGCTCGCCGACGCGCCGCAATTTACCTTCAGCGAAATACGTCATGTCGGCCCGGATGTTTGCCTGCATATGGTGAGCGCATGAGTTCTCCCGTCGAAAGGGGAGCAGCGCTCAAATTATTATGATAAAATCCGCCCCCCTGCGGGGCCAAATGAACCCTGGAAGAGAGAATATGAACATTATTAAAGCTAACGTTGCAGCCCCTGACGCTCGTGTCGCCATCACTATTGCGCGTTTCAATCAGTTTATCAACGACAGCCTGCTGGATGGCGCGGTTGATGCCCTGACGCGTATTGGTCAGGTAAAAGATGATAATATTACCGTAGTGTGGGTGCCTGGCGCCTATGAACTGCCGCTGGCGACCGAAGCGCTGGCGAAAAGCGGTAAATATGACGCCGTGGTTGCGCTGGGAACCGTGATTCGCGGGGGGACTGCGCACTTTGAATATGTGGCAGGCGGCGCCAGCAATGGCCTGGCAAGCGTTGCCCAGGACAGTGGCGTGCCGGTAGCCTTTGGTGTTCTGACCACCGAGAGTATTGAACAAGCCATCGAACGTGCTGGTACAAAAGCCGGTAATAAAGGCGCAGAAGCTGCGCTGACCGCGCTTGAAATGATTAATGTATTGAAAGCCATTAAGGCCTGATTTTTTGTAAGGGGAATTCCGTGAAACCTGCTGCTCGTCGCCGCGCCCGTGAGTGTGCCGTCCAGGCGCTTTACTCCTGGCAGTTGTCCCAGAACGACATCGCTGATGTTGAATACCAGTTCCTGGCGGAACAGGACGTAAAAGACGTCGACGTTCTCTATTTCCGTGAACTGCTATCCGGGGTGGCGACTAACAGCGCGTACCTGGATGGTTTAATGAAACCGTATCTGTCCCGCCTGCTTGAAGAGCTGGGACAGGTTGAAAAAGCCGTGCTGCGTATTGCGTTGTTTGAGCTGTCAAAACGCAGCGATGTGCCTTATAAAGTGGCCATCAACGAAGCGATTGAACTGGCGAAAACCTTTGGCGCTGAAGACAGCCACAAATTCGTCAACGGCGTACTGGATAAAGCAGCTCCGGTGATTCGTCCCAACAAAAAGTGATTCACAGGCCGGAAAGATAGCGGGCGATCGATACCCGCCGTCTCCGGCCTTTTCTTTTTTTCTGCTGAGGCATAACGTATGGCATGTGGCGAGTTTTCCCTGATTGCCCGTTATTTTGACCGTGTAAGAAGCTCTCGTCTTGATGTTGAAACCGGTATTGGCGACGATTGCGCGCTCCTGAATATTCCTGAAAAGCAGACCCTGGCGATCAGTACCGATACGCTGGTGGCGGGCAACCACTTCCTCCCCAATATCGATCCTGCCGATCTGGCTTATAAAGCGTTGGCGGTGAATTTAAGCGATCTGGCCGCGATGGGCGCCGATCCGGCCTGGTTAACGCTGGCGTTAACGTTGCCGGAAGTGGATGAGGCGTGGTTGGAGGCTTTTAGCGACAGTCTGTTTGCGCTATTGAATTACTACGATATGCAGCTCATTGGCGGCGACACCACGCGTGGACCGCTGTCGATGACGCTGGGTATCCACGGTTATATCCCGGCAGGGCGCGCGCTCAAGCGATCTGGCGCGAAGCCGGGCGACTGGATTTATGTCACCGGTACGCCGGGCGACAGCGCTGCCGGGCTGGCGGTTTTGCAAAACCGGCTACAGGTGTCGGAGGAGACAGACGCTCACTATTTAATTCAACGGCATTTACGCCCGACGCCGCGTATTTTACACGGCCAGGCGCTGCGTGATATCGCCAGCGCGGCTATCGATCTTTCCGATGGTTTGATTTCCGATCTGGGGCATATCGTCAAGGCCAGCGGCTGTGGGGCAAGAGTAGATGTTGATGCGCTGCCAAAATCCGATGCGATGATGCGCCATGTTGATGACGGGCAGGCGCTGCGTTGGGCGCTTTCCGGCGGCGAAGACTATGAGCTGTGCTTTACGGTGCCGGAACTGAACCGTGGCGCGCTGGATGTCGCCATTGGTCAACTGGGTGTTCCCTTTACCTGCATAGGTCAAATGAGCGCAGATATTGAAGGGCTGAATTTTGTACGTGACGGAATGCCTGTCACCTTTGACTGGAAAGGATATGACCATTTTGCCACGCCATAAAGATGTTGCGAAAAGCCGCCTGAATTTGCGCAATCCGTGGCACCTGCTCGCTACCGGCTTTGGCAGCGGGCTGAGCCCCGTGGTGCCGGGCACGATGGGCTCGCTGGCGGCGATCCCCTTCTGGTATTTGATGACGTTTCTGCCGTGGCAGCTTTATTCGCTGGTCGTGATGTTTGGGATCTGCATTGGCGTTTATCTTTGCCATCAGACGGCGAAAGATATGGGCGTACACGACCACGGCAGTATTGTCTGGGATGAATTTATCGGTATGTGGATAACGCTGATGGCGTTGCCGACGACGGACTGGCAGTGGGTGGCTGCCGGGTTCGTTATTTTCCGCATTCTGGATATGTGGAAACCCTGGCCGATCCGTTGGTTTGATCGCAACGTGCACGGCGGCATGGGGATTATGATCGATGATATCGTCGCCGGGGTGATATCCGCCGGCATACTGTATTTTATCGGTCATCACTGGCCGCTCGGTATTATTTAAAGGGTTTGCCGGATGGCGGCGTAAATGCCTTATCCGGCCTACCCCCGAACAATATGTCGATTTCGCAGGCCCGATAAGCGCCGCGCCATCGGGCAATGGCAGATTATTTAAATCCCACCACCGGATGCTGTTTGTACGGCGTTTCGAGTTCGGCAATCTGCTCCGGTTTGAGCGTTAAATCAACGGCATTCAGCAACTCATCTAACTGCTCTTCACGCGAAGTGCCGATAATCGGCGCGGCGACGCCTCGTTTACTGAGTAGCCAGGCCATCGCAACCTGCGCTCGCGTTGCGCCAAGCGCCTCGCTGACGCCAGCCAGCCGTTCCGCTATTTGCGCATCATTTTTATCGCTTTCAGCGTATAAATTTTTACCCACGTCATCCGAGACCAGCCGGGCCGTGGTTTCTCCCCAGGGGCGAGTTAAGCGCCCGCGCGCCAGCGGACTCCACGGAATCACGGCGACGCCTTCCTGCCAGCACAGCGGTAGCATCTCACGCTCTTCCTCGCGGTAGATCAGGTTATAGTGATCCTGCATGGTGACAAACGGCGCCCAGCCGTGTTGTTTTTGTAGCGCCAGCGCCTGGGCAAATTGTGAGGCGTGCATTGAGGAAGCGCCGATATAGCGGGCTTTACCCGCCTTCACCACGTCGTTTAGCGCTTCCAGAGTTTCTTCTATCGGTGTGGTGTAATCCCAGCGGTGGATTTGCAGGATATCGACATACTCCATTCCCAGACGGGTGAGGCTATCGTCAATAGAGCGCAGGATTTGCGCGCGGGACAATCCTTCCGGCAGATCGCCGACGCGATGGAAGACTTTCGTCGCTACCACCACCTCGTCGCGCCGGGCGAAATCACGCAGCGCGCGGCCGACAATCTCTTCGCTGCTGCCGTCGGAGTAGCTGTTGGCGGTATCAAAAAAGTTAATGCCGCCCTCAAGGGCGCGCTTGATGATGGGACGGCTGCTCTCTTCGGGAAGCGTCCAGGCGTGATTGCCGCGACTCGGCTCGCCGAATGTCATGCAGCCCAGACAAAGGCGGGATACCCGAAGATCTGTATTTCCTAACGTGTTGTATTGCATGACTCCGCTCCTGTTATACCCGTCACTCTTCAAGCATAGCAGGAGCAAAGAGGGGATTATGCCAGCCAGGCCTTGATTTTGGCTTCAATGCCTGCGGCGTCGAGCCCCAGTTCCGCGCGGGCTTCTTCCTGCGTTCCTTGCGGGATAAAGAAATCCGGAAGACCGATATTCAGCACAGGTACAGGTTTACGATGGGCCATTAGCACTTCGTTTACGCCGCTGCCAGCGCCGCCCATAATGGCGTTTTCTTCCAGCGTCACCAGCGCGTCATGCTGCGCGGCCATCTCCAGAATTAACGTGTCGTCCAGCGGCTTAACAAAGCGCATGTCGACCAGCGTGGCGTTCAGCGCTTCGGCAACTTTCGCCGCCTCAGGCATTAAGGTGCCAAAGTTCAGAATCGCCAGTTTTTCGCCATGACGCTTCACAAGGCCTTTACCAATAGGCAGTTTTTCCAGCGGGGTTAGCGCCACGCCCTGCGCATTACCGCGTGGATAACGTACTGCCGTCGGGCCGTCGTTATAGTGATACCCGGTAAATAACATCTGGCGACATTCGTTTTCGTCGCTTGGCGTCATGATCACCATATCCGGGATGCAGCGCAGATAGGAGAGATCGAACGCGCCCTGGTGTGTTTGTCCATCCGCGCCAACGATACCGGCGCGATCGATGGCGAACATGACCGGCAGTTTCTGGATAGCGACGTCATGGATGACCTGATCGTAGGCGCGTTGCAGGAAAGTAGAGTAGATTGCCACGACGGGCTTATAGCCGCCAATCGCCAGACCTGCGGCGAAGGTGACGGCATGCTGCTCGGCGATGGCGACGTCGAAATAGCGATCCGGGAATTTACGTGAAAATTCCACCATGCCGGAACCTTCGCGCATTGCCGGGGTGATCGCCATCAGCTTGCTGTCTTTGGCGGCGGTTTCACACAGCCAGTCACCGAAGATTTTTGAATAACCTGGCAGACCGCCGCTGCTTTTCGGCAAACATCCGCTGGAAGGATCAAATTTAGGCACCGCATGGAAAGTGATCGGATCTTTTTCCGCGGGCTCATAGCCGCGGCCTTTCTTGGTCATGATATGCAGGAACTGCGGGCCTTTCAGGTCGCGCATGTTCTTCAATGTGCTGATAAGCCCCATGACATCGTGACCATCGACCGGCCCGATGTAGTTAAAGCCCAGCTCTTCGAACAGTGTTCCCGGCACAACCATGCCTTTAATATGTTCTTCGGTACGCTTGAGCAGTTCTTTAATTGGCGGTACGCCGGAGAAGACCTTTTTTCCGCCTTCGCGCAGAGAAGAGTAAAGCTTACCGGAAAGTAGCTGCGCCAGATGGTTGTTGAGCGCGCCGACGTTTTCCGAAATCGACATTTCATTGTCGTTCAGAATGACCAGCATGTCGGGCCGGATATCGCCTGCGTGATTCATTGCTTCAAACGCCATACCGGCGGTGATGGCGCCGTCGCCAATCACACAGACGGTGCGGCGATCTTTGCCTTCTTTCTCCGCCGCTACGGCAATACCGATACCGGCGCTGATGGAGGTGGAGGAATGCCCAACGCTCAGCACATCGTATTCGCTTTCTCCGCGCCACGGGAACGGATGCAGACCGCCTTTCTGGCGAATGGTGCCGATTTTGTCGCGACGACCGGTAAGGATTTTATGTGGATAAGCCTGGTGTCCAACATCCCAGATTAGCTGGTCAAACGGGGTGTTGTAGACATAATGCAGCGCCACGGTAAGTTCTACCGTGCCCAGCCCGGAAGCGAAGTGCCCGCTGGAACGGCTTACGCTGTCGAGTAAGTAGCGGCGTAGCTCGTCGCAGAGTTTCGGCAGACTCTCTTTCGGTAACAGTCGTAACTCCTGGGTGGAGTCGACCAATGCCAGGGTAGGGTATTTGGCTATATCAAAACTCATCGCAAGCTCATTGGATATGGGGTTTATTTATCACGCTGGATTATGTAGTTCGCTAGCGCTTCCAGTGCCGAGGTGTCCAGTGATTGCGCGGCCAGCTGATGTAACGACTGACGGGCGTCCTCTATCAGGTCCCGGGCTTTATTCCGGGCTTGCTCAAGACCCAGAAGTGCAGGGTAGGTACTTTTGCCAAGCTGCTGGTCTGCGCCCTGACGTTTACCTAACGTTGCAGTATCGCCCACCACATCCAGAATGTCATCCTGAACCTGGAAGGCAAGGCCGATACTCTCTGCATAGCGGTCAAGTATCGGCAGAGTATTCCGTCCTTTATCGCCCGCGCTCAACGCGCCAAGTCTAACGGCGGCGCGAATGAGCGCGCCGGTCTTATGGCGATGAATGCGTTCCAGCGCGTCCAGAGTGATCCGCTGGCCTTCTGCCGCCAGATCCAATGCCTGACCGCCGCACATACCGGCGATGCCGCTGGCGTTCGCCAGTTCGGCGATCATCGCGATACGATCGCGATCGGCGACTTCCGGCATCGGCGCGTCGCTGATAATGGCAAACGCCAGCGTTTGCAACGCGTCTCCCGCCAGGATTGCGTTGGCTTCGCCAAATTTAATATGGCAAGTCGGCAGGCCGCGACGCAAATCGTCATCGTCCATTGCTGGCAGGTCGTCATGGATCAGCGAATAGGCATGAATGCATTCGACCGCCGCAGCTGGCGCATCCAGCGTTGCCGTACTGACGCCAAACATTTGACCGGTGGCGTAAACCAGAAATGGCCGCAGGCGTTTACCGCCTAATAATGCGCCATACTGCATGGCTTCGACCACGGGAGTGTTCTGAAAGGGAAGTGGCGCGATAAAACGGCTCAGCGCCTGATTCGCTTGCGTTACGCAAGCCTGTAGCTGCTGCGTAAAGTCCATTTACTCATTATCCGCGATAAAAGGCTCAGGTGAAGCCTCTTCATTATCAGACAGCAAAATTTGCACGCGCTGTTCCGCCTGCTGCAGTTTTGCCTGCCCCTGACGCGCCAGCTGTACGCCGCGCTCGAATTCATTCAGCGCGTCTTCCAGCGGCAAATCGCCGCTTTCCAGGCGGGTAACAATATGTTCCAGCTCGCTCAGCGCAGTTTCAAAGCTGGCGGGCGCCTCATTTTTCTTCGGCATGATGACTGTTTGACTCTCTGTAATGGCAGCACAAGTCTATGGTAACGGACTCACACTGATAAGCAAATAACGCGCAATGGTAAGGGGAAATGCGCAAGATGTCCGTGATGGTGATATACTTCCGCGCCTGGATGCAGCCGTAGGTATGGGCTGCTGTACTATTTCTCCACGACAAGCCTTAGATAGCTTGCTAAAGAACCATTGCCGCCATGAAGTTTATCATTAAATTGTTCCCGGAAATCACTATCAAAAGCCAATCTGTGCGTTTGCGCTTTATAAAAATTTTAACCGGGAACATCCGTAACGTTTTAAAGCACTACGATGAGACCCTCGCGGTTGTCCGTCACTGGGATAACATTGAAGTTCGCGCCAAAGATGAAAACCAGCGTCTGGCGATTCGCGACGCGCTGACCCGCATTCCGGGGATTCACCATATTCTTGAAGTCGAAGATGTGCCGTTCACCGATATGCACGACATTTTCGAGAAAGCGTTGGCGCAGTATCGCGAGCAGCTTGAAGGCAAAACCTTCTGCGTGCGCGTAAAACGTCGCGGTAAGCATGAGTTTAGCTCCATTGAAGTGGAGCGCTATGTTGGCGGCGGATTAAATCAGCATATTGAATCGGCGCGCGTGAAGCTCACTAACCCGGATGTGACGGTGCATCTGGAAGTGGAAGATGATCGCCTGCTGCTGATCAAAGGGCGTTATGAAGGTATTGGCGGTTTCCCGATTGGCACCCAGGAAGACGTGCTGTCGCTGATCTCCGGCGGTTTTGACTCCGGCGTCTCCAGCTATATGCTGATGCGTCGCGGCTGCCGCGTACACTACTGCTTCTTTAACCTCGGCGGCGCGGCGCATGAAATCGGCGTTCGCCAGGTGGCGCATTACCTGTGGAACCGCTTTGGCAGCTCCCATCGCGTGCGTTTTGTAGCGATTAACTTCGAACCGGTGGTCGGCGAGATTCTGGAGAAAGTTGACGACGGCCAGATGGGCGTGGTGCTCAAACGTATGATGGTACGCGCGGCGTCGAAAGTGGCGGAACGTTACGGCGTACAGGCGCTGGTGACCGGCGAAGCGCTGGGCCAGGTGTCCAGCCAGACGCTAACCAACTTGCGCTTGATCGATAACGTGTCTGACACGCTGATCCTGCGCCCGCTGATCTCTTACGATAAAGAGCACATTATCAACCTGGCGCGCCAGATTGGTACGGAAGATTTTGCCCGTACCATGCCGGAATACTGTGGCGTGATTTCAAAAAGTCCGACGGTGAAAGCCATTAAAGCGAAAATTGAAGCCGAAGAAGAAAATTTCGACTTCAGTATTCTCGATAAGGTGGTAGAAGAAGCGAACAACGTCGATATTCGTGAAATCGCCCAGCAGACCCAGCAGGAGGTGGTGGAAGTAGAAACCGTGAGCGGTTTTGGCGCCAACGATGTGATTCTGGATATCCGTTCTGTCGATGAGCAGGATGACAAGCCGCTGAAAGTGGAAGGCGTCGACGTCGTTTCGCTGCCTTTCTACAAGCTGAGCACTAAATTTGGCGACCTCGATCAGAGCAAAACCTGGCTGCTATGGTGCGAACGCGGCGTAATGAGTCGCCTGCAGGCGCTCTATCTACGCGAGCAGGGGTTTGCCAATGTGAAGGTGTATCGCCCGTAATTCCTTTGCCGGGTGGCGGCTATGTCCTACCCGGCCTACCGTTTTATTTCTGCCCCAACCGTTTTGCAATGCGCTCCAGCTTCATCATCAGCAGCAGCGTAATGGCCACCAGCACAATGGTCAGCGCCGCGCCGTCGGCGATATTTCCACGGTCGGTCAGGCTAAAGATAGCCACCGGCAGCGTCGTCCAGCCCGGCGGATAAATCATCATCGTCGCGCCCAACTCCCCCATGGAGAGCGATAAACTCAGCGCCAGCGCTGACATCATCCACGGCATCAATAACGGCAACGTCACGTGACGCAGACGATACCAGGGCGATGCCCCCAGACTCGACGCGACGTTTTCAATATCGGCGGAAATTCGCGCCAGTCCGGTCGACACGTTACTGAAGGTAAAGGCGGAAATCAGCACAAAGTGCGCTGTCAGCACAATCCATAGGGTGCCGTTCATTTGCAATGGCCCCTGGCTGAAAGCAACCAGAATGCCCAGGCCCACGGACACTGACGGAATCGCACTCGGCAGATAGAACACCATACTTAACCATTTCTGCGTTTTCACCCCATGTTGACGCAGCGCCAGCGCCGCCCAAACGCCGCAAAGCAGCGCAAACAGGCTGGCGCAAAAGCCAATCGTGAGGCTGGCAAGTAGGGCATCCCATGCCGCACCGTGCAGAGCGTTAACAAAGTGGTTCAGCGTGAAGCCACTCGGCAGAATACCGTTCCACTGCTGGCTAAGGCTGGACATCAGAATCACCGCCAGCGGCAGGAAAAAGAACACGATAAACAGTGCGCTAGCCACAACGCCCGCCGCTGCGCGTCCTTTAGGTGACCAAATTAGCATGGCTAGCTCCTTACGCCGGTACGTGATGCCGCCAGGCGATAGAGGGAGAACAGCCCCAGCGACAAGACAATGTTAATCAACGCAATCATGCAGGCGACCGTATAGTCGGACTCCAGAATCGCTTTGCTGTAAACCATCATCGGCAGGGTGTTAACTCCTTTCGCGCCAATAAACAGTACGATGCCGAACTCGTTAGTGGTCAACAGCAGGCACAGGCTGCCACCAGCCATCAGCGCCGGTAGCGCCGCCGGGAAAATCACCTGCCCAATCACCCGTAACGGGTGCGCCCCCAGAATGCTGGCTGCCTCTAGCTGGCTTTTATCAATTTGCCGCAGCGCGGCCATCAGTGGCCGCATCACCAGCGGAGTGAACACCGTGATCTCCGCCAGAATGACGCCCTGCATCGAGTAGAGAAAATCTACCGGCGGTAGCTCAAAGGCAAACAGGCTCATCAGCGTACCGTTGAGCAGACCCGCTGACCCATAAATAAAGGTGAACGCCAGCGTAATCAGGAAGGTCGGCAGCGCAATAAAAGTATCGACGACCCGACCAATCAACTCGCCGCCGGGGAAAGGAATAAACACCAGAATCAGCGACATCACGCTGCCCAGCAGCAGGCAACCGGCGGTGGCGAAAAAGGCGATTTGCAACGTGTTCAGCAACGCGCCGACAAAGCGTTTCGAGTCGACCACCTGGCGGAAGGTCTCGAGCCCGATCTCGCCATTGGCACCGCGTAGCGCCTGTTCAACGATGAGCGACAGAGGCCAGAAAAACAGCGTCGCCAGCACCAGCAACGGGAGCAGCAGCCACAGCAGCGGGCGTAGGTTAAGCGCCGGTTTTTCCAGAGGTAAAATGAGTGACATGGTTATACCTCAATCAGGACCGCATCATCCGGTTCGAACCACAGCGCCAGCTTGTCGCCCACGCGCGGCAGCGGATTGACATGCGTCAACACCATCCGCACCGTTTCGCCAGCAACGTCACACAACAGATGGGTTAAATCGCCCTGCCAGTGCACCGATTGCAGTGTGGCGTTGAAGCGGTTGCTGTAGGCAGAACGCGGCGTCAGGCTGAGGTGCTGAGGACGAATGCACAGCAGTTTGTTGTAACCGTGGTGGCTGCCCCGGCTGAACGCGCGAATCACCGCACCGCCGCAGCTGACGTCCACCAGCCCCGGAGCCTCCGTTATCCCCAGCGCGATGGCGGAGAGAATATTGGCGCGACCTAAGAATTCGGCGGCAAAACGATTGGGCGGATGCTGATATAGCGCGCGGGTTTCGCCGTGAGCAATCAGCGAGCCATCCTTCATAATGCCGATTTTATCGGCCAGGGTGAGCGCTTCCGTTTGATCGTGGGTGACGTAGAGAATAGTGAGTTCCGGCAGCTCACGGTGAAGACGGGCGATTTCTTCCACCATATTATGACGAATCTGTGCGTCCAGCGCTGACAGTGGTTCATCCAGCAACAGCACGCGCGGGCGCACGGCAATCGCGCGGGCGATGGCCACGCGTTGCTGCTGGCCGCCGGAAAGTTGATGCGGATAACGGGTGGCGTAATCACTCATGCCAACCGTTTTCAGCGCCTGCGTTACACGCTCATTAATTAGCGCCTTTGGCTGCTTCTGCGCACGCAGGCCAAAAGCGACGTTGTCTTCCACTTTCAGATGCGGGAACAAGGCGTAGTTCTGCACCACCATCGCCAACCCGCGTTTATAGGGTGGCAGATGGGTGACGTCCGTATCGCCAATCAGAATACGGCCGCCTGCAGGTTGCACAAAGCCCGCAACCGCACGCAGCACCGTCGTTTTTCCAGATCCTGATGGGCCAATCAGCGCCAGCACTTCGCCAGGTTCAATCGTCAAAGAGAGCGGTTTAAGCACCACGTTGCCGTGATACGCAACGCGCAGCGAGTCGAGGACTATCCCCGATGTCCCCTGCGATGCAGGGGCGTGAACGGCGGTCGTTTTCATCAGCATCAGGCTTACTCGCTTTCGGTCACTTTGTGCCAACGGCTAATATCTGCCGACAGCGAAACGGCTACGTCATCCCAATTGGGCTGCCAGCTCTGCACGCCTTCTAACGCGGCAGTGGCGGCCTTGTAATGTTCGTCGCTCGGCGTCACGTCGCTGCGTACCGGCATTCCCCAGGAGAGTTCGCTGACGCGAGTCTGCGCTTCTTTACTCAGCAGGAAGTTAATCAGCTTTTTACCATTTTCACTCTGCGGCGCCCCCTGGACCAGGCCAATGACATAAGGGATGGCCAGCGCGCTGCGCTCGCCTTTGTCGTTGGCCGGCCAGAAGATTTTCACGTTCGGGTTACGTTCCATCTGCGCGAGGTTCATTTGCAGGTCGCCGTTAGCGACGTAGATTTCACCTTTATTAACCAGCGCGGTTAGCTTGCCGGTAGAGGCAGATGGCCCGACGTTATTGGCCTGCAGCTTGCCGAGATACGCAAAACCGGCATCTTTACTGCCGAAGCTGTGGAAAGCCTGCAGCATCACCGCCGTGCCGTCAGCGGCCTGACCTGGCGTGGAATACTGGAGTTTATTTTTGAATTTACCGTCAAGCAGATCCTGCCAGCTCGCCGGGGCAGTTTTCAGCAGCTTGCTGTTGTAGATAAAGCTCAGATAGTTCTTTACCAGCGGCGAATAAAGGTTGTTGGCATCGGGGATAGCCGATGCGGCGTCGGTGTTAAAGTTCGCCAGCAGCTTTTCGGCGGCGGCGCGCTGAATGAATGGCGGCGCGGTTACCAGCACGTCGGCCTGCGGATTCGTGCGCTCTTTTGCCAGACGTTCCACTACCACGCCACCACCGCCTTCAACATAGCGTACGGTAATGCCGGTCGCTTTGGTGAACGCGTCAAACTGCACCTGGTACCAGCTGTTATCGCCATCGTGCAGCCCGTCGATGGAGTACACCGTGACCACCGATTCCGCCCATGACGGGGCGCTGGCGAGAGCGAAGACAGACAGCAGAGCAAGTCGGGAAAGTTTCATCGTAATAGCCTCATAGCGTACGTTGCATTTTCTGGCCTATACCAGGTTTGCTTTTTACGCTAAACGGCTTATATGACAAAACGATGAAAGAGAAATAAATCAGTCCACGCCGGATGATGCTGCGCTTATCCGGATAGCCGTGAGACGATACGATTGACAGGCCGGATAAGGCCCGCAGCCAACATCCGCGCACCCGCTAGTGGGTATCTACCTCAATACGCAGGCTGTCGTGACGCCAGTATTCGATATCCAGATCCAGCACTCGCCCGTGTTGATCGTAGTTCAGACGGCGCAGCAACAGCGCCGGGCGTCCTTCCATAACTCCCAGCGCCTGTGCGGCCTGCGCAGGCATGGCGGTGGGGTAGAACGACAGATGCATGCTGGTATAGACGAGGTTGTAGTGCGACTCGTATACCTCGGTCAGGCTGCCGTTGAGATCGTACTGTAGCAGCTCAGGCACGCGGGCGGGCAAACAATGGTTTTCGCAGTAGCACACGGCGCGGCCATCGGCGTAACGCAGACGGGTCAGCAGATAGATTTGATCAAACGGCTGGAGCTGGAGGGGCTCCATGACCTCGACAGGCACGGTGGTTAACACGCCGCTCAGTAGCGCGGTTTTTGGCTCCCGCCCCTGCTCGCGGCAAAGCTTATGGAAGTTGGTATTCTGGGTCGGATCCAGCCACAGGCGTTCCGGCGTAACGAACCAACCGCGACGATCGGCGCGCCAGATAAGCCCACTGGACTCCAGCTGCGCCAGGCTTTCGCGAATAGTAATGCGCGTGGTGTTGAAGATCGCGCACAGTTCGCGTTCAGACGGCAGTTTATCACCGCTTTTCAACGCACCGCTCTGAATACGCGCCTGAAGCTGCGCCTTGATCAACAGGTACTGCGGGATATCGCCCGGGATAGATTTCATGCTTACTCGCTTCCGTTTTGCCTGCCGCCATTATACAAGCAGAGATGAATTTTTTGTTGCAGCGCGATTTTCTCTTTGACCCGTCGCGGCAAAGATCGTCATGATAAATGCAATCTGGTATAGACCAAAGGTAAATAACATGACTTCGCGTAACTATCTGCTGCTGACTCCTGGCCCGCTCACCACCTCTCGTACCGTGAAAGAAGCGATGTTGTTCGATAGCTGTACCTGGGATGATGATTACAATATCGGCGTGGTAGAACAGATCCGCCAGCAGTTGACCGCACTGGCAACGGCCTCCGAAGGCTACACCTCCGTACTGCTGCAAGGCAGCGGCAGCTATGCTGTGGAAGCCGTACTGGGCAGCGCATTGGGGCCGCAGGATAAGGTGCTGATCGTCAGCAACGGTGCATACGGCGCACGAATGGTCGAGATGGCCGGCCTTATGGGTATCGCCCATCACGCTTACGACTGCGGCGAAGTTGCGCGCCCGGACGTGCAGGCGATCGACGCGATCCTCAACGCCGACCCGACGATCAGCCATATCGCCATGGTGCATAGCGAAACGACCACCGGGATGCTCAACCCCATTGATGAGGTGGGCGCTCTGGCGCATCGCTATGGCAAAACCTACATCGTTGACGCCATGAGCAGCTTCGGCGGCATCCCCATGGATATTGCAACATTACACATCGATTATCTGATCAGCTCCGCCAATAAATGCATTCAGGGCGTGCCGGGTTTTGCCTTCGTGATTGCCCGCGAGCAAAAACTGGCCGCGTGCAAAGGGCGTTCCCGCTCGCTGTCGTTAGATCTCTACGCCCAGTGGCGCTGCATGGAGGATAACCACGGCAAATGGCGTTTTACTTCGCCCACTCATACCGTCCTGGCGTTTGCCCAGGCGTTGAAAGAGCTGGCGGAAGAAGGTGGCGTGGCGGCACGTCATCAACGCTATCAGCAAAATCAGCGCAGCCTGGTGGCCGGAATGCGGGCGCTGGGCTTTAACACGCTGCTGGATGACGAACTTCATTCGCCCATTATCACCGCCTTTTATTCACCGGAAGACCCGCAGTATCGCTTTAGCGAATTTTATCGCCGCCTCAAAGAGCAGGGCTTTGTTATCTATCCAGGCAAAGTGTCGCAAAGCGACTGCTTTCGCATCGGCAACATTGGTGAAGTATATGCCGCCGATATCACTGCCCTGCTGACCGCCATTCGTACCGCCATGTACTGGACGAAATAAGGAACCATGATGAACCGTATTCACGCTGTTATTCTCGACTGGGCGGGCACCACCGTCGATTTTGGCTCCTTCGCGCCGACGCAAATTTTCGTCGAGGCGTTCCGTCAGGCATTTGATGTGGAGATCACCCTCGCCGAAGCACGCGTGCCAATGGGGCTGGGTAAATGGCAACACATTGAAGCGCTGGGAAAATTACCTGCTGTTGACGCGCGCTGGCAGGCAAAGTTTGGCCGCTCCATGAGCGCAGCAGATATTGATGCCATCTATGCCGCCTTCATGCCGCTACAGATTGCTAAAGTTGTCGATTTTTCTTCTCCTATTGCCGGAGTTATCGACACGATCGCGGCGCTACGAGCCGAGGGTATCAAGATAGGCTCCTGCTCCGGTTACCCACGAGCGGTGATGGAGCGCCTGGTTCCCGCCGCCGCCGAGCATGGCTATCGTCCGGATCATTGGGTGGCAACGGACGACCTGGCCGCGGGTGGTCGCCCGGGGCCGTGGATGGCGCTGCAAAACGTGATTGCGCTGGGCATTGATGCGGTCGCGCACTGTGTGAAGGTAGATGATGCCGCGCCGGGCATTAGCGAGGGGCTTAACGCGGGTATGTGGACGGTGGGGCTGGCGGTATCGGGTAACGAATTCGGCGCAACATGGGACGCCTATCAAACAATGTCGAAAGAGGACGTTGCGATCCGCCGCGAGCACGCGGCCAGCAAGCTGTACGCCGCCGGGGCGCATTACGTGGTGGATTCACTGGCGGATTTACCTGGGGTGATTGCGCATATTAATGCGCGTCTGGCGCAGGGCGAACGCCCGTAAAATAACTGCCGGATGGCGCTGCCGCTTATTCGGCCTACAGACTGTACCGTTTTGTAGGCCGGATAAGGTGTTTACGCCGCCATCCGGCAATCATTCTTATTCGTAGTAGTTATAAATCCCCGCCGCCATCACCAGTTGCGAAGCCACTTCATGCGCTTTTTCACGACCAGCCAACAGGTCGATGATTTTCAAGCCAAAATCGATAGCGGTACCCGGTCCCTGGCTGGTTAATAATTTTACCCGCGCATCCCACACCACACGCTTATCCTGCCACTGTTCAGCGGGGATCTTATCTTTCAGCGCCGGAAAACCGGTCATATTGCCGATAGGGAAGATATCGTGCGGCACGAGCACTGTGGCGGCTGCGGCGCAAATGGCTGCGACAATGCGCCCGGAGCGGTGAAACTGTTTTACGGTTTCGACCAGCAGCGGGCTGTCGCGAAAGCACTCGGCGCCTTTAATTCCGCCGGGCAACACGATGATGTCATAATCGCCGTCGGCAACTTCAACCAGCGGCGCATCCGCCAGCAGCTTTACACCGCGCGAGCAGACAATCGTCAGGTTGCCATCGCTGGCGACGCTGGCGGTAGTGACGTGGATTCCGCCGCGAACCAGCAGATCGATAGTGGTGACCGCTTCGGTCTCTTCACTACCAGGGGCGAGGCATACCAGTGCCTGAGCGCTCATACTCACTCTCCTTTCGCTTTACCATTTCAAACAGGCGGCTATTTTCCGGAACGGCGAGACCGTGCACGCGGGCGCGCTTGAGTAAATAACCGGTGATGTAGTCAATTTCGGTATGGCGCATGGCGCGCACGTCCTGCAACATGGATGAGATGTTTTCTGCCGTACTGTCAATCACTTGCTCAACATAATAGCGTAAATCGTCTGCCGATGTGTGGTAGCCTTCACGTTCAATCACGGCGGCGACCTCTTCGCAAATCGCGTTGATTTCATCAGGATGATGGCGCAGCTCGCCGTTCGGGCAGTTCCAAAGCGCGGTGAGCGGGTTGATAACACAGTTGACGGCCAGTTTGCGCCACATCTCTGCGCGGATATTGTTATGCCAGGCGACATCGGGCAGTACCCCCTGCAGGATATCGGCGAGATAACTGTAATCGCCGTCTTGCTCGCGCGCCGGGCCAATATGCGTAGTACCGTTAGCGACATGAATAATGATATTACCGTCGCGGCGCGCAGCATGGGTGATAGTCCCCATCAACATCGGCTGCTGGATATTTTGCAGTTCTTCTATGGTTCCCATTCCATTATGAATGAGCAGGATAGGCGACGTCACCGGTAAGGTTGACGCCAGAGTTCGTACTGCGTCGGAAACCTGCCACGCTTTCAGCGTGACTAATAACAGTTCGCTCTTCGCCAAAAAATCCGGATCGTTTGCCGTCAGTGATTCGTTGAAAAAGGAACCATCGGTATCGATCAGATTTACGCTGCAATAAGGTTGTGGCACCCGTAGCCAGCCCTGTACGTCATGTCCGTGTTTGCACAGTGCCGAAAGCCAAAGTTGTCCTAAGGCTCCGCATCCCAGTACAGTAATTTTCATTGTTCCTCCTCACCTGCAACAGCGCCAGGTGTTATGGCGCTAATTATAGCGTCATCAGCTAAGCTTCTCGTTAAGCCTCGTTGCAGGTATTATGCAACGCAACGAAAATGAAGGGAGAAGAAAAGATGCCATCTTTCGATATTGTTTCTGAAGTTGATCTGCAGGAAGCGCGTAACGGCGTGGATAACGCGGTTCGCGAGGTTGAGTCTCGTTTTGACTTTCGTGGCGTAGAGGCGACTATTGAACTGAACGATGCCAATAAAACCATCAAGGTGCTGAGCGAGTCCGATTTCCAGGTCAATCAGTTGCTCGATATTCTGCGCGCCAAGCTGCTTAAACGCGGTATTGAAGGCGCTTCGCTGGATGTACCGGACGAGTTCGTGCATAGCGGTAAAACCTGGTATGTGGAAGCGAAGCTGAAGCAGGGCATTGAAAGCGCCGTGCAGAAGAAAATCGTCAAGCTGATTAAAGACAGCAAACTGAAGGTGCAGGCGCAAATTCAGGGGGAAGAGATTCGCGTGACGGGCAAATCACGTGACGATCTGCAATCGGTAATGGCGCTGGTTCGCGGCGGCGATTTGGGCCAGCCGTTCCAGTTCAAAAACTTCCGCGATTAAGTTGTTATGCCGGATAGAGCCTTGCCGCCATCCGGCAATACAGCATTCATCCTTTGCTGATAAGCTGTTCAACTTCAAAGCGATTGGTCACTTTGCTGTCGATTTTGACGTAAGCGGAATGCTCTTCCGCCACGATCAGCGCTTCGCTTACGCCTTTCATTGCCAACAGTCGCTGTTTTAGCCTGTCGTCAGCAACAATATCCGCAGGAATTTCCACGCGCAGGCTGCTGACATAGGGCGGCTCTTTCATGGTACTTGCCACCGCCAGCCATACCATCGCCAGTACGGCCCCGGCAAGGAAAACGGTTTGCCCATCAAACGTGCCGTCTATCCAGCCGCCCAGCGAGCCGCCAAGCGCCACGCCAAGAAACTGGCTGGTAGAATAGACGCCCATCGCCGTTCCTTTATACCCCGCGGGCGACTCTTTGCTAATAAGCGAAGGCAGCAGCGCCTCCATCAGATTAAAGGCGAGGAAAAAGAGTTGTACGCCAATCACCAGCTCCCAGAAATGCTGGCCCGCTCCCCACAACACGATTTCTGCGACGACAATGAGCCCCACGCAGAACAGGAATACCTGCTTCATCCGCCGTTTGACTTCAGCATAGATAATAAAAGGCACGACGGCGGCAAAGGCGATCACCATGGTTGCCAGATACACCTTCCAGTGTTCGGCGGCAGGGAAACCGGCATCGGCAAGCTGGCCGGGCAGGGCGACAAAGGTGGACATCAATAAAATATGTAGACACATAATGCCGAAATTGAGCTTGAGCAGCCTCGGCTCCGCCAGCACTTTACTGAAGCTGCCTTTGACCATCCCGGATTCGCGATTCAGCACATGGTTGGTACTGTTGGGAACCACCCAGATCGTCAAAATAATGCCCAGGGTGGCGAGGGCGGCGATCATCCAGAACAACGCGTTCAATCCCAGACTATGGGTAACGATCGGCCCTAATACCATTGCAATCGCGAAGGTGATACCAAAGCTGACGCCGATAAACGCCATCGCTTTGGTACGGTTTTGCTCTCGGGTGAGATCAGACAGGAGCGCCATGACGGCGGCGGCAATAGCGCCGGACCCCTGTAGTGCTCGCCCCAGAATAATGCCCCAGATTGAGTGGGAGAGCGCGGCAATGACGCTACCCGCGACAAATACCACCAGTCCGCCGACAATCAGCGGTTTACGGCCAATGCGGTCGGACAGCAGCCCAAAGGGAATTTGAAAGATAGCCTGCGCCAGCCCGTAAATGCCGATCGCAATGCCGATTAATGCTTCGCTGGCGCCCTGTAGCGCCATACCGTATGTGGTCAGTACTGGTAGAACCATAAACATGCCCAGCATACGCAACGAAAAGACGGTCCCTAAACCCCATGTGGCACGCAGCTCCCCTGGCGTCATTTTATAATCGTTCATTGCCACCTCTGTATGAAATTCGCACCTAGTGTAAAGCGCCAGGTTGGTTGGGTAAATATGCGCTTTATTAACAAATGTTGTGGTGGTGAGGGTAGGCCACGAGAGACGAAAAATGCCGGATGGCGATACTCACGTCGCTTATCCGGCCTACAGGTAACGTGCTTTTGTAGGCCGGATAAGGCATAAGCCGCCATCCGGCATAGAAGAGGTGACGATGAACTTACCAGACGTAAGTCAGCAGATTCTGCGAATTCGGCACCATAAAATCAACGGACATCATGATACTCAGCGCGGTAATCGCAATGATAGAGAAGCCGAACAGCTTGCGCGCCCAGACCTTATCATCTTCCACTTTGTAACCGCGTAGCGCCATGCCGAGCCACCAAACGCTGACCGCCGCGGCGACCACCAGGTATTTGTAACCGGCATAACCGCCCAACGTTAGCATTAGCGTTGCAACGGCAAACGCAATGATGTACAGCGTGATGTGGTTTTTAGCGACTGAGATTCCTTTTACCACCGGCAGAACCGGGATATTGGCCGCCTGATAGTCCTTAAAGCGGAAAATGGCGATGGCGTAAGAGTGCGGCATCTGCCAGAGGCTGAAAATAGCCAACAGGATCGCCGCGCCGCTGTCAAAGTCGCCCGTTACGGCACAGTAGCCAATCACCGGCGGCGCTGCGCCGGAGAGAGAACCAATCAGCGTTCCGTAGACGGAGTGACGCTTCATGTACAAGCTGTACACGCCAACATAGACCACGAAGCCCATCACTCCCAGCCAGCAGGCCAGAGGATTGGCGCCAAACCACAGCAGCATAAAGCCAGCAATACCCAGCAGGGTGGCGTATACCAGCGAGACGCCAGGAGAAATCAGGCCTTTGACCAGCACCCGATTCTTGGTCCTTTCCATCTTCCTGTCGATATCCCTGTCGATGTAGTTGTTAAATACACAACCCGACGCCACAACCAGTGACACCCCGACCAGCGTATAAATGAACAGGGGATAGTCAATGCTGCCCTTTGAGGCCAGCAGAAATCCCCCGATCACCGAGATCAGGTTGCCAAAGATGATGCCTGGTTTCGTTACTTGCAGGTATTGCTTAAACATCATACTCGCCGCTCTTAGTGCATCATCATGTTGTAGTTGAGGTTCCACATAATCCAGATGGAGCCCACAACCAGGATGGCGATGATCAGCACGGTAAAGATGAAGGCCGTCATGTTCCAGCCTTCATCAGATTTGGTGTTCATGTGCAGGAAACACACCAGATGCACCAAAATCTGCACCACTGCCATTGCCAGGATAGATCCCAGAATAACGGCCGGAGAGGCAGCGCCGGTCATCACCATCCAGAATGGAATAACCGTCAGGATGACCGACAGGATAAAGCCGGTCATGTACGTTTTTACGCTGCCGTGGGATGCGCCGCCGCTCTCGGTAGAATGACTCATTACATCGCCCCCATCAGATAAACAACAGTGAATACGCAAATCCAAATCACATCCAGGAAGTGCCAGAACAGGCTCAGGCACATGATGCGGGTACGGTTAGTGCTGGTCAGACCGCGACGGGCAACTTGCACCATCAGCACCGCCATCCAGATCAAACCGGAAGTGACGTGCAGACCGTGCGTGCCGACCAGCGCGAAGAACGCAGACAGGAAGCCGCTGCGATCCGGGCCCATACCGTTAACAATCAGGTGATGGAATTCATAGAGTTCCATCCCGATGAATCCGGCGCCAAACAAGAAGGTCAACGCCAGCCAGGAGATAACCTGGCTCTTGTTGTTCTTGTGCATGGCGATCGCCGCCATGCCGTAGGTAATGGAGCTAAATAACAGCAGGAAGGTTTCAACCAGAACGAACGGCAGTTCGAAAATGTCCTTACCTGTCGGGCCGCCAGCGGTGCCGTTCACCAGAACGGCATAGGTAGCAAACAGAATAGAGAACAGAATGCAGTCGCTCATCAGGTAGACCCAAAATCCGAAGATTTTGTTCTGGCCTGCGTCATGGTGCCCGTGTTCGTGCGCGTGGGCAGTCGCGTGCGTTAAAGTATCAGTTGCCATTTTTCAGCCCTGCCTTAGTAATCTCATCGAAATGCTGGTTTTCCAGTTTTTCGACTTCCGGGACCGGCACGTAGTAATCCACATCTTCATCAAAGCTTTTTACAATCCAGCTGATGATCATGCCTGCGAAACCCACTATCGCCAGCCACCAGATATGCCAGATCATGGCGAAGCCAAATACCGTCGCGAAGGCGGCGATAACAATACCGGCACCACTATTTTTCGGCATATGAATCTCTTCATACTGTCCAGGCTGTTGGTACGCTTCGCCTTTTTCTTTCATTTCCCAGAAGGCGTCACGTTCGTGAACGTGCGGCACAACGGCAAAGTTATAGAACGGCGGCGGAGACGAGGTTGACCACTCCAGCGTACGGCCACCCCATGGGTCGCCGGTCAGATCGCGGTTCTGATCGCGGTCGCGAATAGAAACGAAGATCTGAATCAGTTGGCACAGGATACCCAGCGCAATCAGCGCGGCACCGGCGGCGGCAACCATCAGCATCGTATGGAACTGCGGATCAATTTGCTGGCTGAGGCGACGGGTCATGCCCATGAAGCCCAGTACGTACAGCGGCATAAAGGCTACAAAGAAACCGATAATCCAGAACCAGAAGGCGCGTTTACCCCAGGTTTCGTTCAGCTTGAAGCCAAACGCCTTCGGCCACCAGTAGGTCATACCCGCGAAGCAGCCAAACACCACGCCGCCGATGATCACGTTATGGAAGTGCGCAATCAGGAACAGACTGTTGTGCAGGACGAAGTCCGCGCCCGGTACCGCCAGCAGCACGCCGGTCATACCGCCGACCGAGAAGGTCACGATAAAGCCGATGGTCCACATCATTGCGGAATGGAAGACGATACGGCCCTGATACATGGTGAACAACCAGTTGAAGATCTTCACCCCGGTCGGGATGGCGATAATCATGGTGGTGATACCGAAGAAGGCGTTAACGTTCGCGCCCGCACCCATCGTGAAGAAGTGGTGCAGCCAAACGATAAACGACAGTACGGTAATACAGACGGTCGCCCAAACCAGCGAGGTATAGCCGAACAGACGTTTACGCGAGAAGGTCGCTGCGATTTCGGAGAATACCCCGAAGACCGGCAGAATCAGAATGTACACTTCCGGATGGCCCCAGGCCCAAATCAGGTTGATGTACATCATCATGTTGCCGCCCATATCGTTGGTAAAGAAATGGGTGCCCAGATAGCGATCCAGGGTCAGCAACGCGACGGTAACCGTCAGAATCGGGAAAGAGGCGATGATCAGTACGTTGGCGCACAAAGAGGCCCAGGTAAAGACCGGCATCTTGAACATTGTCATACCCGGCGCACGCATCTTCAGGATCGTCACGAAGAAGTTGATACCGGTTAACGTCGTACCAATACCCGAGAGTTGTAACGCCCATATCCAGTAATCGACCCCGACGCTGGGACTGTACTCTATTCCCGATAGCGGCGGATAAGCCAGCCAGCCGGTCTGAGCGAATTCACCCACGCCCAGCGAGAGGTTAACCAGGATAACGCCGACAACGGTGAACCAGAAGCTCAGGTTGTTCAGGAAAGGGAACGCAACGTCGCGCGCGCCGATCTGCAGCGGAACCACCAGGTTCATCAGACCGATAACGAAGGGCATCGCCACGAAGAAGATCATGATTACGCCGTGAGCGGTAAAGATCTGATCGTAGTGGTGCGGCGGTAGAAAACCCGCTTCGCCTGCGGAGGCAAGCGCCTGCTGGCTACGCATCATGATGGCATCGGCGAAACCACGTAACAGCATCACAATTGCGACGATGATATACATGATGCCGAGGCGTTTATGGTCAACCGACGTTAACCACTCTTTCCATAGGTAGGTCCACTTACCGAAGTAAGTAATCGCTGCCAGTATCGCCAGTCCCCCGACGATAATTGCAGCGATCGTTACCATGACGATAGGTTCATGGAACGGTACTGCATCCAGTGATAATTTTCCGAACATCTTATCTTCCTCAACCCTTGGAGTTGGCGGATTCCGCGTGGCTCATGTCCATACCTTCCATTCCTTCATGCGAGCTGTGCCCACCTTCAGGTTGGGTCATGTCCATGCTCTTACCGTGGTCCATGAATTTGTTAATAACGTCCTTGAACAAATCTGGTTTCACGCTGGAGAAATATTCCACCTTGTTGTACTCGCTTGGCATAGCCACTTTCTCGAACGCCGCCATATCATTCATGGTGTTCGGAGACTGCTTCGCTTTTGCGACCCATTGGTCGAATTCTGCGCGGTCTTTGGTGGCGATAGCTTTAAACTTCATACCAGAGAAGCCCGGGCCGCTATAGCTGGCGGAGATGCCATCGTAGGTTCCGGGTTCGTTGGCGATCAGATGCAAACGTGTTTGCATACCGGCCATGGCATAAATCTGGCTACCCAGACGCGGGATAAAGAAGGAGTTCATCACGGAGTTGGAGGTCACTTTGAAATAAACCGGCGTGTTCGCCGGGAAGGCGATCTCGTTGACGGTGGCGATACCCTGCTCCGGATAGATGAAGAACCATTTCCAGTCCATGGAAACCACTTCGATGGTGATCGGTTTTTCGTCATGCGCCAGCGGCTTGCTTGGTTCAAGCGCGTGCGTGGTTTTCCAGGTCAGTACGGCAAGGAAAATGATGATCAAGATAGGCACCGTCCAGACCACGGCTTCCACTTTATTGGAGTGTGACCAGTTCGGGCTATACTTCGCATCCTTATTACTCGCACGATACTTCCAGGCGAAACCAACAGCCATCAAGATGGCGGGAATAACGACGATCAACATCAGGCCAAATGCCGTCAGTATCAGCGAACGTTGCTCCAGTCCAATCTGTCCTTTGGGATCCAGCAGCGCAGAATTACAGCCACTGAGTAATGCAGTGCCTGCAATTAATGACAACCATCCCAAACTTTTATTGTATTTCCTGAGTCTCATTTAACGACCTCAATTCCACGGGACCTGGTGGCGTTTAAAGTGTAGGGGCATTTTACGGTAAGGTTACATTACTGTAAACATGATTGGTTCTGTGTTACCAAGTTCTGCCGCGCATGTCACATATGTTGCCAAGTATGTCGAAATAACTTTAAGACACTGTTGAAACTTTGCGTTATAACGGATGAGGTCTGTAAGTGGGATGTTGAGGGATAATTGGTATAACCAA
Organism: Salmonella sp. 741265073_HBA; assembly: GCF_046569105.1. Taxonomy (NCBI): domain Bacteria; kingdom Pseudomonadati; phylum Pseudomonadota; class Gammaproteobacteria; order Enterobacterales; family Enterobacteriaceae; genus Salmonella; species Salmonella sp. 741265073_HBA. The sequence continues at coordinate 195,732 of NZ_JBKFRY010000002.1, forward strand.
TGTAAAAATAAAACAATTACTTAACAATTTATTATCAATAAAAGGACAATCAACGGCGGGAATTTAAATTTAATCGGCTGAATCGTGTAAAGAAAATAGGTAGCGTAGAAATTACCAATAATTTCCAAAATTCTGTTGCGCACAAAAAGACAAATATATTTTTTATCAATTGATGGTTATTTAGCCGTTATAATTCCGGGTCGTTATTACAACGGCAAATAATGTTTTAGAGCAGGCGTGTTTTTCGTAGCGCCAGGTAATCCAGTAACCCGCCAAAGACAATGCCGCACACGGCAACCGCTACCGCAGTCTCAAGCAATCCGGACAGGAATGAGAAGTTAGTGTAATCCACCGCGTTCATGGTCAGCAGGAGTACCCAGACCGCCAGCAAAGCGACGCCCGCGAGCAGGATTGAAAGCGCGAAATTGTAGGCGCCACGGTATTGCGTGCGGGGAATGAAACGCTCGCTCTGCCAGCTATATTCCAGCGTTTGCCGACAGACCAGCAACAGTAACAGCCCGGGAACGGCGGCAACAACCGAGAAGAGGTAGAATGTCGGCCAGCCGTGCGCTTCAACGAACCAGCCCGCCACAGGACCAACATAAACCCGGCCTACTGCGGAGAGGGCCGACAGTAGGGCAAACTGTGTTGCGGAAAACGACTTATTACATAGCGTCATTAATAAGGCGACAAAGGCGGCAGTACCCATCCCGCCGCACAGATTTTCGAAAAAGACCGCCGCGCCCATGCTGAACATGTTTTTATCGGTAATGGAGAGCAACCAGTAACCGGCGTTGGACGCGCCTTGCAAAATGCCGAAAATCAGCAGCGCGCGAAACAGCGAAAGACGCTGCATTAATATGCCGCCGTATAACGCGCCGACGATCGTTGCCAACAGGCCCAGCGTTTTATTGACCACGCCGACTTCGCCGGCGTCAAAGCCGACGCCGCGAATCAAAAAGGTGGTGGTCAGGCTCATGGCGAAGGCGTCACCCAGTTTATAAAGCACAATGAGCAGTAAAATCAGCCAGGCGTTGTTACGGCCAAAGAAATCGCGTAGCGGCGCGACGACGGCCTGTTCCAGCGATTTCGGGGAGGGGATAGTATCGGTCGGTTCCGGCGCCAGTAAGGTGGCGATAATGCAGGGGATCAACAATGCCGCCATCAGCCAGTACATGCCCTGCCAGCCGAGCCAGCGATCGGCCAGCCATAGCGCCAGTCCGCCGGAAACCAGCATCCCCAACCGGTAGCCAAGCACGCTGATTGCCGCGCCAGCGCCGCGTTCTTCTGCGGGTAAAACATCGGTTTTCCAGGCGTCGAACACGATATCCTGCGAGGCGGAGCAAAAAGCAATCACCACCGCCAGCGCCGCCATCCAGCGTAGCTGCGTGCCGGGTTCAAGAAAGCCCATCGCCGCAATCGCCGCCAGTAACAACAGTTGGGTGGCGAGTAACCAACCGCGACGACGACCTAAAAAAGGCGGCGTGTAGCGGTCCATCAGCGGGGACCAGAGAAACTTAAACACATAGGCCTGACCAACCAGCGAGAAGAAGCCAATCGTTTTAAGATCGATATTCTCGACGGTCATCCACGCCTGTAGCGTACCGGAGGTGAGCGCCAGCGGGAGGCCGGAGGCAAAACCCAATATCAGCAGAATGGCTGAACGCGGTTGCTGGAAAATACGTAAATATTGACTTGACATAGGCATCTACAGACCCGGCTTCTGCCGGGTCTTGTTGTTGCTATTAACGGGCGTTTTGCTTGATAAAATCGTGAATACTGGTGTCCTGAGACATATCAGCGATAGTATCGGTCAGAACACTGTTCACCGCGTCGGCAATATTCTGGTTAGAGGCCTGGAATGCCCCTTCAATAGAGTAGTTGGCGCGATAGTTTTTGGTCATCTTGTTGCCATTTGCCGCGGTCGCAATAATCGCGATATCCGCTTTGGTCGCGATGTTGTAGCGCACGCTGCCCTGGGAAACATCAGCATACAGTTGGTTAACAATAATCTGCAGATTAACCGCGCCGTTAGGCCCGATCATATAGCCCCGCGCCGTCATCTGTTTTTCCAGGACTTCTTGTAACAGGAAGCGTAAATCGCGGGAGGCGGTTAACGTTACCAGCTGGTTGTTACGCGTGACTTTCGCTAACGCTTGATCCTGGCGTTGGTCCGCGCCGGTAATGCTAACGGTGACGCCCATCAGGCTCGGATCCTGCTGTGGCAAGGTGATCTTCGGCGCGACGTCAATGGTCGTCGGCGGTGTGGCGCATCCTGCCAGCATAAACAGAGCGACTAACGGAAAGAGAAGTTTTTTTAACATATTCAGGCTCTCAATGACGCTTAAAACGTGATAGGTAAAAATTCCCGCCATCATAACACCGCTAACGGCGAGGGGAAGTGGTCAACGCAGGTAAATTCGTCGTAATGTCCGATTTGGTATTGATAACGGCGCGAGCGGGGATTTTGAGCGCTAAAAGAATGATTAAGGCAGTAAACTTCATACGTTTGGCTGAAATAATCAGACGAAAGCTAAATTTTTGTTGTCATGCTGTAATGGAAACGGTAAAAGCGGCTAGTATTTAAAGGGATGGGTGACATCACAGCGTTGTCGGAGGAGATTTTCATGATGATACGTGAGCAAATAGAAGAAAAATTAAGGACAGCGTTCGACCCCGTGTTTCTCGAAGTTGTGGATGAAAGCTATCGTCACAATGTTCCTGCAGGATCGGAAAGCCATTTTAAGGTCGTGCTGGTGAGCGATCGCTTTACAGGCGAACGTTTTCTTAATCGTCATCGGATGATTTACGGTACGTTAACGGCGGAACTTTCCACAACCGTACATGCGCTGGCACTGCATACTTATACCCTCAAAGAGTGGGAAGGATTGCAGGATACTATCTTCGCGTCGCCTCCTTGTCGCGGCGCGGGAAGCATCGCGTAGCAAAACGGATTTGCAACTACCTCCGCTTTTCCAGTATGTTGCTACAGAATTATGTGAAAACGGCCTGCGGGCCGTTTTGTTTTGTCTGAATTTTGAGCATGTCGTACAGTATTCAGACAAAAATTAGCCGAGAATTGTGAAAACCGCCGCAGCATCGCACAATCACCGTTCTCGACTCACAAAAGTGATGCCGCTATAATGCGCCGTCTTATATATGAACGTCTTCGGGATGATTCTGACGACAGGGAATGTGATTGATTATGAGAACATCCCGGTTCCGCGAAGCAAATAGCACGTGCTTGCGGAGTAGAGTTGACCGAGCACTGTGATTTTTTGAGGTAACAAGATGCAAGTTTCAGTTGAAACCACTCAGGGCCTTGGCCGCCGTGTAACGATTACAATCGCTGCTGACAGCATCGAGACCGCTGTAAAAAGCGAGCTGGTCAACGTAGCGAAAAAAGTACGTATTGACGGCTTCCGTAAAGGCAAAGTACCGATGAATATCGTCGCTCAGCGTTATGGCGCTTCTGTTCGCCAGGACGTGCTGGGCGATCTGATGAGCCGCAACTTCGTTGACGCGATCATCAAAGAAAAAATTAACCCGGCAGGCGCGCCGAACTATGTTCCGGGCGAATACAAAGTGGGTGAAGACTTCACTTACTCCGTCGAGTTTGAAGTCTATCCGGAAGTTGAGCTGACTGGCCTCGAGTCCATCGAAGTTGAAAAACCGGTTGTTGAAGTCACCGACGCTGACGTTGATGTGATGCTGGACACCCTGCGTAAGCAGCAGGCGACCTGGAAAGAAAAAGACGGCGCTGCTGATGCGGAAGACCGCGTGACCATCGACTTCACCGGCTCTGTAGACGGCGAAGAGTTCGAAGGCGGCAAAGCGACCGATTTCGTTCTGGCGATGGGCCAGGGTCGTATGATTCCGGGCTTTGAAGACGGCGTTAAAGGCCACAAAGCTGGCGAAGAGTTCACTATCGATGTGACCTTCCCGGAAGAGTACCACGCTGAAAACCTGAAAGGTAAAGCGGCTAAGTTCGTTATCAACCTGAAGAAAGTTGAAGAACGCGAACTGCCGGAACTGACCGAAGAATTCATCAAACGTTTCGGCGTTGAAGATGGTTCCGTAGCCGGTCTGCGCGCTGAAGTACGTAAAAACATGGAGCGCGAGCTGAAAGGCGCGGTGCGTAACCGCGTTAAGTCTCAGGCGATCGAAGGTCTGGTAAAAGCTAACGACATCGACGTACCGGCTGCGCTGATCGACAGCGAAATCGACGTTCTGCGTCGTCAGGCTGCGCAGCGTTTTGGTGGTAACGAGAAACAGGCTCTGGAGCTGCCGCGCGAACTGTTCGAAGAACAGGCTAAGCGTCGTGTAGTTGTCGGTCTGCTGCTCGGCGAAGTCATTCGTACCAACGAGCTGAAAGCGGACGAAGAACGCGTTAAAGGTCTGATCGAAGAGATGGCGTCTGCTTACGAAGATCCGAAAGAAGTGATTGAGTTCTACAGCAAAAATAAAGAGCTGATGGACAATATGCGTAACGTCGCTCTGGAAGAACAGGCTGTTGAAGCGGTTCTGGCAAAAGCGAAAGTGTCTGAAAAAGCCACTTCCTTCAATGAGCTGATGAACCAGCAAGCGTAATTTTTCGCGTTAAAAGCACGAAATTTGCACAAAAACCCGTCACCTTTCAGTGACGGGTTTTTTTTGTCACGCATTTTGCATGGTAAGGGTGCGAAAACCGCGTTTCAGTGTTAGCGTTAGAGCAAAAGATTGTTATGCTTGAATTATGGCGATGCCGTACCCATTACAGAGGGACTGGCTGATAATCCGTCCATCAGGTTACAATCAGTACAGCAGGTTTTTTCAATTTTTATCCAGGAGACGGAAATGTCATACAGCGGAGAACGAGATAATTTGGCCCCTCATATGGCGCTGGTGCCGATGGTCATTGAACAGACCTCACGCGGTGAGCGCTCTTTTGATATCTATTCTCGTCTACTTAAGGAACGCGTCATATTTCTGACCGGCCAGGTCGAAGACCATATGGCTAACCTGATCGTGGCGCAGATGCTGTTCCTGGAAGCGGAAAACCCGGAAAAAGATATCTATCTGTACATTAATTCTCCTGGCGGCGTAATTACTGCGGGGATGTCCATCTATGACACCATGCAGTTTATTAAGCCAGACGTCAGCACCATTTGTATGGGACAGGCGGCCTCTATGGGGGCGTTTTTGCTGACTGCCGGGGCGAAAGGCAAACGTTTCTGCTTGCCGAACTCTCGCGTCATGATCCACCAGCCGCTGGGCGGCTACCAGGGCCAGGCGACGGATATTGAAATTCACGCCCGCGAAATTTTGAAAGTAAAAGGGCGCATGAATGAACTTATGGCGCATCATACGGGTCAATCTCTTGAGCAGATTGAACGTGATACTGAGCGCGATCGCTTCCTCTCCGCGCCTGAAGCGGTAGAGTACGGTTTGGTTGACTCAATTTTGACCCATCGTAATTGATGCCCTGGACGCAAGTGTGCCGCTATACACTTCATCCTTCACGCTACCTCGGTGTTGGCTGTTAGCGCGCCTCCCAGTGACTTACTTATGTAAGCGCCTGCGGAGTCGCCGAGTTGCCGCCTTGATGTAGCTCGAATGATTTTGTGTATATACTAATGAAGGGCGGCACAACGCTGATTAGCGGCTTGCGCCTGAGAATGGCATTTGCGTCGTCGTGTGCGGCACAAAGAACAAAGAAGAGGTTTTGACTCATGACAGATAAACGCAAAGATGGCTCGGGCAAATTGTTGTACTGCTCTTTTTGCGGCAAAAGCCAGCATGAAGTGCGCAAGCTGATTGCCGGTCCATCCGTGTATATCTGCGACGAATGCGTCGATTTATGTAACGACATTATTCGCGAAGAAATTAAAGAAGTTGCTCCGCACCGTGAACGTAGTGCGCTGCCGACGCCGCATGAAATTCGTACTCACCTGGACGATTACGTTATCGGCCAGGAGCAGGCGAAAAAAGTGCTGGCGGTGGCGGTCTATAACCACTACAAGCGTCTGCGTAACGGCGATACCAGCAATGGCGTCGAGTTAGGCAAAAGCAACATTCTGCTGATTGGACCGACCGGTTCCGGTAAAACGCTGCTGGCGGAAACGCTGGCGCGCTTGCTGGATGTGCCGTTCACTATGGCGGATGCGACCACGCTAACCGAAGCGGGTTACGTGGGGGAAGACGTCGAGAATATCATTCAGAAACTGTTGCAGAAATGCGACTACGACGTGCAAAAAGCGCAGCGTGGGATTGTCTACATTGATGAAATCGATAAGATTTCGCGTAAATCAGACAATCCGTCCATTACCCGCGATGTTTCCGGCGAAGGCGTACAGCAGGCGTTGCTGAAACTGATCGAAGGCACTGTCGCCGCGGTTCCACCGCAGGGCGGTCGCAAACATCCGCAGCAGGAGTTCTTACAGGTAGATACCTCTAAGATTCTGTTTATCTGCGGCGGCGCGTTTGCCGGTCTGGATAAAGTGATCGCTAACCGTGTTGAAACCGGCTCCGGCATTGGTTTTGGCGCGACGGTGAAAGCGAAGTCCGACAAAGCCAGCGAAGGCGAGCTGTTGTCGCAGGTTGAACCGGAAGATTTGATCAAATTTGGTCTGATTCCTGAGTTTATCGGTCGTCTGCCAGTGGTGGCGACGCTGAACGAACTCAGCGAAGAAGCGCTGATTCAAATCCTGAAAGAGCCGAAAAATGCGCTGACCAAGCAGTATCAGGCGCTGTTTAACCTGGAAGGCGTCGATCTGGAATTCCGTGACGAAGCGCTGGACGCTATCGCCAGGAAAGCAATGGCGCGTAAAACCGGTGCCCGTGGTCTGCGTTCTATCGTCGAAGCAGCGCTGCTGGATACCATGTACGATTTGCCATCTATGGAAGACGTCGAAAAAGTGGTGATCGACGAGTCCGTTATTGCCGGTCAGAGTAAGCCGTTGCTGATTTACGGCAAACCGGAAGCGCAGGCTTCTGGCGAATAATTAAACATTCATACAATCAGTTAGCCAAAAAAGGGGGGATTTTATCTCCCCTTTCGTTTTTCCTGTAAACACGCCGTTGAATGTGTGGGAAACATCCCCATATACTGACGTACATGTTATAGGTGGTATGGAGCACAGCTATACTATCTGATTACCTGGCGGACACTAAACTAAGAGAGAGCTCTATGAATCCTGAGCGTTCTGAACGCATTGAAATCCCCGTATTGCCGTTGCGCGATGTGGTGGTTTATCCGCACATGGTCATACCCTTATTTGTAGGGCGGGAAAAATCTATCCGTTGTCTGGAAGCGGCTATGGACCATGATAAAAAAATCATGCTGGTCGCCCAGAAGGAAGCATCAACGGATGAGCCGGGTGTAAACGATCTTTTCACCGTCGGGACCGTGGCCTCTATTTTGCAGATGTTGAAACTGCCTGACGGCACCGTAAAAGTGCTGGTCGAGGGGTTACAGCGCGCGCGTATTTCCGCGCTGTCTGACAATGGCGAACATTTCTCCGCGAAGGCGGAGTACCTTGATTCGCCAGCCATTGATGAGCGAGAACAAGAAGTGCTGGTGCGTACCGCTATCAGCCAGTTCGAAGGCTACATCAAGCTGAACAAAAAAATTCCGCCGGAAGTGCTGACGTCACTCAATAGCATTGACGACCCTGCACGTCTGGCTGACACCATCGCCGCGCATATGCCGCTGAAACTGGCGGATAAACAGTCCGTACTGGAGATGTCCGACGTTAACGAACGTCTGGAATATCTGATGGCGATGATGGAATCTGAAATCGATCTGCTGCAGGTTGAGAAACGCATTCGCAACCGCGTGAAAAAGCAGATGGAGAAATCCCAGCGCGAGTACTATCTGAACGAGCAAATGAAAGCGATTCAGAAAGAACTTGGCGAGATGGACGACGCGCCGGACGAAAACGAAGCGCTGAAGCGTAAAATCGACGCGGCGAAAATGCCGAAAGAGGCGAAAGAGAAAGCGGAAGCGGAACTGCAGAAGCTGAAAATGATGTCTCCGATGTCGGCGGAAGCGACCGTGGTGCGCGGCTACATCGACTGGATGGTGCAGGTGCCGTGGAATGCGCGTAGCAAGGTCAAAAAAGACCTGCGTCAGGCGCAGGAAATCCTCGATACTGACCATTATGGTCTGGAGCGCGTGAAAGACCGCATCCTTGAGTATCTCGCGGTTCAAAGCCGTGTAAATAAAATCAAGGGGCCGATCCTGTGTCTGGTGGGGCCGCCGGGGGTAGGTAAAACCTCGTTGGGCCAGTCCATCGCTAAAGCAACAGGGCGTAAATACATCCGTATGGCGCTGGGCGGCGTGCGTGATGAAGCGGAAATCCGCGGTCATCGCCGGACTTACATTGGCTCTATGCCGGGTAAACTGATCCAAAAAATGGCCAAAGTGGGGGTTAAAAACCCACTGTTCCTGCTCGATGAGATCGACAAAATGTCTTCTGACATGCGCGGCGATCCGGCTTCCGCACTGCTGGAAGTGCTGGATCCGGAGCAGAACGTGGCGTTCAGCGATCATTACCTGGAAGTGGATTACGATCTCAGCGATGTGATGTTCGTCGCCACCTCCAACTCCATGAACATTCCGGCGCCGCTGCTGGATCGTATGGAAGTGATCCGTCTGTCCGGTTATACCGAAGATGAGAAGCTGAATATTGCTAAACGTCACCTGCTGCCGAAGCAGATCGAGCGTAACGCGCTGAAGAAAGGAGAACTGACGGTCGACGATAGCGCGATTATCGGTATTATCCGCTATTACACGCGTGAAGCGGGCGTGCGTAGTCTGGAGCGTGAAATCTCCAAACTGTGCCGCAAAGCGGTTAAACAACTGTTGCTAGATAAATCGTTAAAACATATCGAAATTAACGGCGATAATCTGCACGACTACCTCGGTGTGCAGCGCTTTGATTATGGCCGCGCGGATAGCGAAAACCGCGTAGGTCAGGTGACGGGCCTGGCGTGGACGGAAGTGGGCGGCGATCTGTTGACCATCGAAACCGCCTGCGTACCGGGCAAAGGCAAGTTGACCTACACCGGTTCGCTCGGTGAAGTGATGCAGGAATCTATTCAGGCGGCGCTGACCGTGGTGCGCGCGCGCGCGGAAAAACTGGGTATTAATCCGGACTTTTACGAAAAACGCGATATCCACGTTCACGTGCCGGAAGGCGCAACGCCGAAAGACGGTCCAAGTGCCGGTATCGCGATGTGTACCGCGCTGGTTTCCTGCCTGACCGGTAATCCGGTGCGCGCAGATGTGGCAATGACCGGTGAGATCACCCTGCGTGGTCAGGTATTGCCGATCGGCGGCCTGAAAGAAAAACTGTTGGCGGCGCATCGCGGCGGGATTAAAACGGTCTTAATTCCATTCGAAAATAAACGTGACCTGGAGGAAATTCCGGACAACGTGATTGCCGATCTGGATATTCATCCTGTGAAGCGCATTGAGGAAGTTCTGACGCTTGCTCTGCAAAACGAACCGTCTGGAATGCAGGTTGTAACCGCAAAATAGTGACCTCGCGCAAATAGCGCTAATAAAAACAGGGCTGGCAGGCTATTTCGGACTTGCCAGCCTTTTTTTGTATAGCTAATTTAGATGGTTGATTGGGTCTGCCACCATTAACGGGTGTTGTAAGGGCGTGGCAGGCCTGATATAACTGCTGCGCGGTCGTACTTCGAAGGATTCAGGTGCGATATAAATTATAAAGAGGAAGAGAAGAGTGAATAAATCTCAACTGATCGAAAAAATTGCTGCAGGGGCTGATATCTCTAAGGCTGCGGCTGGACGTGCGTTAGATGCGATTATTGCTTCTGTTACCGAATCTCTGAAAGAAGGGGATGACGTTGCACTGGTAGGCTTTGGTACTTTTGCTGTTAAAGAGCGTGCTGCCCGTACTGGTCGCAACCCGCAAACAGGTAAAGAGATCACCATCGCCGCTGCCAAAGTGCCGAGTTTCCGTGCAGGTAAAGCGCTGAAAGACGCGGTAAACTAAGCGTGATCCCCTCGGGGGATGTGACAAAGTACAAGGGCGCATCAACTGATGTGCCTTTTTTATTGACGATTCGGGACTTTCTGCGCGTTGCGGGCTGACAATTGCCCTCGTTTCTTGTCACAATAGGCTTTTGCGCGCCGCGTTCAGAAAATGCGATGCGCGTGAAGTCTATATACGCAAATCATTCAGGTTGCGTCGACGCGGCAACTGAGCGAATCACTCGGTAGCCAGCAGAGAAGCCGCCTGAAAGATAAAGTGTAAAGTCACCTACAGCGGAGTGTGGTTACACCATGATGGACAGCTTACGCACGGCTGCAAACAGTCTCGTGCTCAAGATTATTTTCGTTATCATTATCGTGTCGTTCATTTTGACCGGCGTTAGTGGTTACCTGATTGGCGGAAGCAATAACTACGCCGCAAAAGTGAATGGCCAGGAAATCAGCCGGGCACAGTTTGAGAATGCGTTTAATAACGAACGTAACCGTATGCAGCAGCAGTTGGGCGACAGGTATTCTGAACTGGCGGCCAACGAAGGTTATATGAAAAGCCTGCGCCAGCAGGTGCTGAATCGTCTGATAGACGAAGCGCTGTTGGATCAATATTCCCGCGAACTGAAACTGGGCATCAGCGATGAGCAGGTAAAGCAGGCGATTTTCGCCACTCCCGCTTTTCAGGTGGACGGTAAGTTTGACAACAACCGCTATAACGCGATTGTGAATCAGATGGGAATGACCGCCGATCAGTACGCTCAGGCGCTGCGTAACCAGCTTACCACTCAGCAACTGATCAACGGCGTGGCCGGTACTGATTTTATGCTGAAAGGGGAAACCGACGAACTGGCGGCATTAGTCTCTCAACAGCGCGTGGTGCGTGAAGCCGTTATTGATGTCAACGCGCTGGCGGCGAAGCAGCAGGTGACCGATCAGGAAGTGTCCAGCTACTACGATCAGAATAAAGCCCGCTTTATGACGCCGGAACAGTTCCGCGTAAGCTATATCAAGCTGGATGCCGCGACGATGCAGGCACCGGTCAGCGATGCGGATATTCAGGCCTATTATGACCAGCATGTAGATCAGTTTACTCAGCCGGAGCGCATTCGTTACAGCATTATTCAGACCAAAACGGAAGATGATGCGAAAGCGGTACTGGATGCGCTGAACAAGGGCGAAGATTTCGCCACGCTGGCGAAAGAGAAATCTACCGATATCATCTCTGCGCGTAATGGCGGCGATATGGGCTGGCTGGAAGAGTCTGCCACGGTGCCGGAACTGAAAAACGCCGGATTAAAAGAAAAAGGCCAGATATCTGGCGTGATTAAGTCGTCTGTCGGTTTTCTGGTGGCGCGTCTGGATGATATTCAGCCTGCCAAAGTGAAACCGTTAAGCGAGGTTCGCGACGACATTGCTGCGAAAGTGAAACAAGAAAAAGCGCTGGATGCTTACTATGCGTTGCAGCAGAAGGTGAGCGATGCGGCAAGCAACGACAATGAGTCGTTAGCAGGCGCTGAACAGGTCGCTGGCGTAAAAGCGGTTGAAACCGGCTGGTTTAGCCGTGACACCTTACCGGAAGAGCTGAACTTCAAACCGGTAGCCGATGCTATCTTTAATGGCGGTCTGGTAGGCGAAAACGGTACGCCGGGGCCGAATTCAGACATTATCACCGTAGATGGCGACCGGGCTTTTGTTGTGCGCGTGAGCGAACATAAACCTGAAGCCGTGAAGCCGTTGGCAGAAGTGAAAGAACAGGTCACTGCCCTGGTGAAGCATAACAAAGCGGAACAACAGGCGAAGCTGGATGCGGAAAAACTGCTGGTCGAGCTGAAAGCGGGCAAAGGCGCGGAAGCGATGAAAGCGGCGGGTCTGAGTTTTGGCGAGCCTAAAACGTTAAGTCGTACCAGTCAGGATCCGGTGAGTCAGGCGGCCTTTGCGTTAAGCCTTCCGACGAAAGATAAGCCAGTTTATGGCGTGGCGAACGATATGCAGGGTAACGTCGTTCTGCTGGCGTTTGACGAGGTGAAAGCGGGCGCCATGCCGGAAGCGCAGAAAAAAGCGATGGTGCAGGGCATCACGCAGAACAATGCGCAAATTGTCTTTGAGGCGCTGATGAGCAATCTGCGTAAAGAGGCGAAAATCAAAATCGGCGACGCTCTGGAACAGCAGTAATCGTCGAGGCGCTTCGCAAAAAATTGCAAAACGTTGTATCCCACAAAGGCCGCTTTCGCGGCCTTTTCCATTTCTGAGAATTGCCGTTTGTTCGTTTTTCTCCGTCCCGCTATCGTGGCTGCACTGTTAACAAACAAGGAGAAAACAGTATGAAACACGGAATTAAAGCACTGCTTATTACACTTTCTTTAACCTGCGCGGGCATGGCCCATAGCGCGCTGGCGGCGACGCCTGTCGCAAAAAATGCAGCGGTGGAAACAAAAGCGGATACGCCTTCTTCATCCTCCGCCAAAGCGGCATTACCTGCTAAAGCCAGCGATGATGAAGGTACCAGGGTGAGCATTAATACCGCGTCTGCGGAGGATCTGGCGCGGGTGATGAACGGCGTTGGGCTGAAAAAAGCGCAGGCTATTGTGAGCTATCGGGAGGAGTATGGTCCTTTTAAAACGGTGGATGATTTAAAGCAGGTGCCGGGAATGGGAAGCGCGCTGGTGGAGCGTAATCTGGCAGTTTTAACATTGTAATCACTTGCACAGTGGCAAAAATTTGCCAGACTGTAGAGGTCATACCAGTTATGACCTCTGTACTTGTCGTTTACTTATAACAACAACGTAAGGTTATTGCGCTATGCAAACACAAATCAAAGTTCGTGGATATCATCTTGATGTTTATCAACATGTTAATAATGCCCGCTATCTGGAATTTCTGGAAGAGGCCCGTTGGGATGGGCTGGAAAACAGCGACAGCTTTCAGTGGATGACGGCCCGCAATATTGCCTTTGTGGTGGTAAACATCAATATAAATTACCGTCGTCCGGCGGTATTGAGCGATCTACTGACCGTGACCAGCCAGGTACAACAGCTTAACGGTAAAAGCGGCGTATTAAGCCAGACGATTACGCTGGAGCCAGAAGGGCAGGTGGTGGCTGATGCGCTCATCACGTTTGTTTGTATTGATTTAAAAACGCAAAAAGCGCTGCCGCTGGAAGGCGAATTGCGTGAAAAGCTGGAACAGATGGTGCAATAACGCCTCGCTGTCTGATGGCGTTGAACTTGTCCGGCCTGGCGATATTGACCATGGTGCATATCGCCAGGCCGGATAAGGTGCGTGCGCCGCCATCCGGCAAAACAATCACCTTAACCCGGTTTTTTGCTTCATTGCCGCCATCACCGCCGCTTTATTCGACAGATAATGATTCAGGCCGTTAGCGCGCAGATTACAGGCCGCGCAATGACCACAGCCATCGCCTTTAATGCCGTTATAGCAGGTCAGCGTCTCTTCGCGAACCAAATCCAGTTGGCCCCAATAATCGGCCAGCGCCCAGGTTTCAGCTTTATCAATCCACATTAGGGGCGTTTCGAAACGGATATCTTTCGCCATGCCCAGATTCACCGCGTGATTCAGCGCTTTGACGAACTCATCGCGACAGTCTGGATAGCCGGAAAAATCGGTCTCGCAAACGCCGGTGATCACCGCCTCGGCTTTGACCTGATAAGCGTAAATCGCCGCCAGCGTCAGAAAGAGAATATTGCGTCCCGGTACGAAAGTATTGGGGATACCGTCAGCGTTCGGTTCATAGTCCGGCACCGGAATGCTATCCCGCGTCAGGCTACTGACCGCCAGTTCGTTCAGCAAAGTGACATCCAGCACTTTATGCGCGCGTGCGCCAAGTTTTAACGCCAGCGCGCGCGCGACATCAATCTCTGCGCGGTGGCGCTGACCATAATCAAACGTGACACAATGCACTTCATCATACTGATGCCGCGCTTGCGCCAGACAAGTGGTGGAGTCCTGACCTCCACTAAATACAACAACGGCGCGTTTCATAGTTATCCTGATCAATGACGAAAGCCAATATGGTAACGCGTACGGATAATCCCGACCAGCTTCTTCACGGCGAAGGCGGCGGAAGCCAGGCTTCGCTAAATTCAAACCAGCCGCGAGGGGTCAGTCGAACGCCGTTAACGCCCGGTGGGGCGCTGATGCGATAGTGATAATTAAACAGCGGCGTAAGTGTGGCGTCATCCATCAGGTTGGCAAAAACTTGTTGTAGCGCGGCGCGGCGATCTTTTTCATTGGGCTGAATTTGCAGAGCGTCAAGCGTAGCCTGCAGATGGGAAAACGCAGGCGCGTCCAGGACATGTGACCAGATCTGATCGCAACGTAGCCACTGCTCCAGCGTATATTCCGGCGCTTCGCCGATCAGCCTGTCGCCCATCATCAGATCCGCTTGCGCCAACGCAGGGCAGTTATCCCAGTTTTTGGCATTATGAAAAATCAACGTTAACTCACAGCCGAGCGTCGCCAGGTAATATCGAAGCTGTTCCGCCATCGTATGCAGCTCTACGGGAAGGTGGTACGCCAGGGTAAGTTTTTTCGGCAATGGCGTTTCATCAACGTCCTGCCATTGCGGGATTGTCCAGCCGGGTAGCAGCCCCTGACTTGGCATAATCAAGTTCTCATCTACCGGTAAGGTTTTCAGCAGCGAAGTATGATGGATAATATGTATCAGACGCCGCGCCTGCTGTACGTTGAGCCGTGAGCCCTTTTTGAGGGTTAAATAGCAAAAACCCAGACTAATACCACTACTTACCTGACTCAGCGTCGCCAGCTCTTCCGGTTTGCCGATGGCAATCTGCACCGGATGGCGGCAACTGGTGCCCAGATCCTGGGCAAACAGTTGCGGGGTGATCCAGAATTCAATCGCTTTCAGCAGCGGATGGCTGAGGTGATAATGGTCATGACTTTCCAGACGCACCAGTTCCGGCGTGAACAACGCCAGGCGAAAAGGACCGGTGCCGATAAGCGGCAGGTCAGGATGCGCCAGACCGCTACAGTAGCTCGCCAGACGATGCGCCAGCCAGTAATCAGGTCGGTGAAGGAGAAAGGTCAGGCACTGAGGATGCGTTACTTCGATCCGTGCGACGCTAATAAACAATTTGCTTAGCGCCGGTAGGGTAAGCAGCCTTTCCAGGCGTTCGTGTAGCTGCGCGGTATCCACCGCATCGCCATTATGCCAGTGCAGCGTGGAGCGAATATAAAAATCCCAGCGTAAACCGTCGGCGGAAACCTCCCAGTGATGCGCCAAATCCCCGCAAGGATATTGGCTATCGCGGTCGAAGCGCGTTAACCCGGAAAAAACTTGCCCTGCGAGATGCTGTTCCGCGCGGCCTGGCAGGAAACCCGGCTGCAGCGGATCAAGCGGACGATAGTAGGGAATACGCAATGTCGGCGTATCGTTTTGCCATTGGCCGCCCATAAAAGGCTGGAGCATCGCCCGTAACTCGCCCGGCGCCAGCTGCGCCAGTTCCAGTACGTTGAGCTGCTGCCCTTTTTCCAGCGCCTGTTCCATCATGGCGGTGCGGAGCGATTCCGGCGTGACCAGAAACTGGAGCCGTCCACGTTTCCCGCGCCCGGACTGCGCCTCCCATCTTAGCCAACCCGCCTGCTGGGCCTGACGCAGCAGCGTTCGCAGATGGCGCTCGCTACAAAAACAGCGTTCGGCCAGTTCGCTAACGGTGACATGTTGCGTTTCCCCGGCGGAAGGCTGCCAGAGGCGTTGATATTGATTAAGCCGATTCAGTAGCCTCATAGAAACCCGGAACACTTCCTTTTATCTGTTCACTATTACTTCCGTATATCTCAGGTAATACTGAACAACAAGTTAACCGCGTCACAGTGTGGAGAAAGAGATGGCCCGTCTGGCAGCATTTGATATGGATGGCACGTTATTAATGCCCGATCACCATTTGGGTAGAGAAACGATCGCCACGCTGGCGCGTCTGCGCGAACGCGATATCACCCTGACATTCGCTACGGGTCGTCATGTGCTGGAGATGCGGCATATTCTGGGGACGCTTTCACTGGATGCTTATCTTATTACCGGTAACGGGACGCGAATTCACTCGCTGGAAGGCGACGTGCTGCATCGTCAGGATCTCGATCCTCAGGTTGCCGATACGGTGATGCACCATGCCTGGGATACCCGAGCCAGTATGCATGTGTTTAATGACAACGGCTGGTTTACAGGCCAGGAGATCCCCGCGCTACTCCAGGCGCACGTCTACAGCGGCTTTCGTTATCAGGTTATCGATATAAAAAGCATTCCGGCCCATCAGGTGACGAAGATCTGTTTTTGCGGCGATCATGACGATCTGATCCGTTTGCGCATTCAGCTCAATGAGGCGCTGGAAGAACGCGCGCACCTCTGTTTCTCTGCCGTCGACTGCCTGGAAGTGCTACCGCTGGGGTGCAATAAAGGATCGGCGCTGGCGGTATTGAGCAACCATTTAGGGCTTTCACTGGCAGATTGCATGGCGTTTGGCGACGCGATGAACGATCGGGAAATGCTGGGCAGCGTCGGGCGGGGGCTCATTATGGGCAATGCCATGCCGCAGCTTATCGCCGCGCTGCCACACCTTTCGGTTATCGGACATTGTGGTAATCAAGCGGTATCACACTTTTTGACGCATTGGCTGGACAATCCGCATCTACCTTATTCCCCCGAATGAGAGATCTCTTCCAGCAAGCCAGACATTCAGTCTGGCTTTTTTTTTGTTTCTAGTCGCCGGTAAGTAATTTTTCGATGGCCGCTGACCACGGCGTCAAATCGCCGATATGGTCGCTAACCCAGGACGGATGGTAATAGGTATCCAGATAGCGATCGCCGCTATCGCACAATAACGTCACGATAGCGCCGGTTTCTCCAGCCTCGCGCATCCGGGCCGCAAGCTGCAGAGCTCCCCACATATTCGTGCCGGTAGAGGCGCCGACTTTACGGCCTAGCTGCGTTTCCAGCCAGTGTGCGGTGGCAACGCTGGCGGCGTCCGGCACGCGCAGCATCTCATCCACGACATCCGGAATAAAAGAAGGCTCTACTCGCGGACGACCAATTCCTTCAATTTTACTGCCCACCGGGCTGCGTAATGAAGCGTCGCGATCCTGCCAGTAAGGTAAAAAGACGGAATTTTCCGGATCCACCACCATGAGCTGAGTATCATAGCCCTGGCAGCGAATATAGCGCCCAATCGTCGCAGAGGTTCCGCCCGTTCCGGCGCTCATGACGATAAATCGCGGTACCGGATGGGGTTCGTTGCGCATCTGGCGGAAAATACTGTCGGCAATATTATTGTTGCCCCGCCAGTCGGTAGCTCGTTCTGCGTAGGTAAACTGGTCCATATAGTGACCGTTCAGTTCATGCGCCAGCCGCTCGGAGGCGGCATAAATTTCGCAGGCGCTCTCCACAAAATGACAGTGGCCGCCGTAAAATTGAATCTGTTCGATTTTACGTTTTGCGGTACAGGCGGGCATGACGGCGATGAACGGCAGTCCCAGTAAACGCGCGAACCAGGCTTCGGAAATCGCCGTTGAGCCTGATGACGCTTCAATAATCGGAGTGCCTTCTTTAATCCAGCCATTGCACAGCCCATAAAGGAACAGCGAGCGCGCCAGACGATGCTTGAGGCTACCGGTGGGATGCGTGCTTTCGTCTTTCAGGTAAAGCTGGATACCTGGAAATGCCGACAGGGGCAAACGAATAAGATGCGTATCCGCCGAGCGCTGGTGGTCAGCGTTAATTTCATTAATGGCATTTTTAACCCAATTGCTACTCATCATTAATATTCATTTATCATTTTGTGCCAAGAGTAGCGAAAAGTACGGAAAAAATTGTTGCTATTTGGCCTTTAAATTACAATGTAAGGAGAAAAATATTCTCTATGGAGTGGGTATGTTAGATAAAATTGACCGTAAACTGCTTTGCTTATTGCAGCAGGACTGTACCCTCTCTTTGCAGGCGCTGGCGGATGCCGTTAATCTGACGACAACGCCTTGCTGGAAGCGGCTTAAACGCCTGGAAGATGACGGTATCCTGCTTGGCAGGGTCGCGCTGCTGGACCCGGAAAAACTGGGGCTGGGGTTAACCGCTTTTGTGTTGATAAAAACGCAGCACCACAGCAGTGAATGGTACTGTCGGTTCGTGACCGTCGTCTCTGAGATGCCGGAAGTGCTTGGCTTCTGGCGGATGGCGGGGGAATACGACTATCTGATGCGAGTTCAGGTGGCCGACATGAAGCGGTATGACGACTTCTATAAACGTCTGGTCAATAGCGTCCCAGGACTGTCAGACGTCACCTCCAGTTTTGCGATGGAACAGATTAAGTACACCACCTCTCTGCCCATTGAATAATTCTCCCGGTATTGCCGGAAATCATATCAGGAAATAACGCGTGCGATTATTTGCTCAATTAAGCTGGTACTTTCGCCGGGAATGGCGTCGCTATCTTGGCGCGGTGGCCCTGCTTATGCTTATTGCGATGCTTCAGCTGATCCCGCCCAAAGTGGTGGGGATTGTCGTGGATGGCGTAACCGCACAGCATTTTACTCCAGGCCGAATAGCGATGTGGATTGGCACCATTGCCCTGATCGCCGTAGTGGTTTATTTGTTGCGCTATGTCTGGCGCGTGCTGCTATTTGGCGCTTCTTATCAATTAGCCGTCGAACTGCGTGAAGATTATTATCGCCAGCTGAGTCGTCAGCATCCTGAATTTTATCAGCGCCATCGGACGGGCGATCTTATCGCGCGTGCGACGAATGATGTGGATCGCGTCGTATTTGCGGCGGGCGAGGGCGTTCTGACGCTGGTTGACTCGCTGGTAATGGGCTGCGCGGTACTGATTGTCATGTCGACGCAAATTAGCTGGCAGCTAACGCTATTAGCGCTGTTGCCGATGCCGATTATGGCGCTGATGATCAAACGTTACGGCGATCGGCTGCATGATTATTTCAAACTGGCGCAGGCCGCCTTCTCCAGCCTGAACGACCGCACGCAGGAGAGTCTGACCAGCATCCGCATGATCAAAGCGTTTGGTCTGGAGGACCGCCAGTCTTCGCTGTTTGCGGCGGATGCCGAAGATACCGGCAAGAAAAATATGCGTGTGGCGCGTATTGACGCGCGTTTTGATCCAACCATTTACATCGCCATTGGCATGGCGAACCTGCTCGCGATTAGCGGCGGAAGCTGGATGGTGGTTAACGGCAGCCTGACGCTGGGCGAACTCACCAGCTTTATGATGTATCTGGGGTTGATGATTTGGCCGATGCTGGCGCTGGCCTGGATGTTTAATATCGTGGAGCGGGGTAGCGCCGCTTACAGCCGCATCCGCGCCATGCTGGCGGAAGCGCCGGTAGTTAAGGATGGCGAAGAGCCGGTCCCGGCGGGGCGCGGCGAACTGACGGCGGCCATTCGTGAGTTTTGCTATCCGCAAACGACGCATCCGGCGCTGGAGAATGTGAACTTTCGTCTTAAACCGGGTCAGATGCTGGGGATATGCGGTCCGACCGGCGCGGGGAAAAGCACAATCTTGTCGCTTATCCAGCGCCATTTTGATGTGACGCAGGGAGAGATCCGATTCCATGACATGCCGTTGACGCATCTGCAACTGGATAGCTGGCGTAGCCGACTGGCGGTCGTCAGCCAGACGCCGTTTTTGTTCTCGGACTCTATTGCCAATAATATTGCGCTCGGACGCCCGGAGGCGACTCAGGAGGAGATTGAACAGGTGGCGCGTTTAGCCAGCGTACATGAAGATATTCTCCGCTTGCCTCAGGGCTACGACACGCAGGTAGGTGAACGTGGCGTCATGTTATCGGGAGGGCAAAAACAGCGTATCTCGATTGCCAGAGCGCTACTGTTAAATGCGGAAATTCTGCTTCTCGATGATGCGCTTTCTGCAGTAGATGGCCGCACGGAGCATCAGATTTTGCATAATTTGCGCCAGTGGGGCGAAGGGCGTACGGTCATCATCAGCGCGCATCGTTTATCCGCGCTGACCGACGCCAATGAAATTATCGTTATGCAACATGGTCATGTTGTTCAGCGCGGCGATCACGATCAACTGGCGCAGCAGATTGGCTGGTATCGCGATATGTATCGCTATCAGCAACTGGAGGCCGCGCTGGATGACGCGCCGGAACGCGGCGAGGAGGCGGTGAATGCGTAGTTTTGGACAGCTATGGCCGACGCTGAAACGGTTACTGGCGTATGGCTCGCCATGGCGAAAACCGCTCTCTGTCGCGGTGATGATGCTGTGGATTGCGGCGGCGGCGGAGGTTAGCGGTCCGCTGCTGATCAGCTATTTCATTGATAACATGGTGGCCCGCCACCATTTACCGTTGGGCAAGGTCGCGGGGCTGGCGGCCGCCTATGTGGGGCTACAGTTTCTGGCGGCGGGTCTGCATTACGCCCAGTCTTTATTATTTAACCGGGCGGCCGTTGGCGTGGTTCAGTCCTTGCGCACGGACGTCATGGATGCCGCCTTGCGCCAGCCGCTAAGCGCCTTCGACACGCAGCCTGTCGGACAATTAATTTCACGTGTGACCAACGATACGGAAGTCATCCGCGATCTGTACGTCACGGTCGTCGCAACGGTATTACGTAGCGCGGCGTTGATCGGCGCCATGCTGGTCGCTATGTTCAGCCTTGACTGGCGGATGGCGCTGGTGGCGATTTTGATTTTTCCGGCGGTATTGACCGTGATGATCATTTATCAGCGCTACAGCACGCCGATTGTACGCCGCGTGCGGGCATACCTGGCGGATATTAACGACGGCTTTAACGAAATCATCAACGGGATGAGCGTAATTCAGCAGTTTCGCCAGCAGGCGCGCTTCGGCGAACGCATGGGCGAGGCCAGCCGCTCGCACTACATGGCGCGGATGCAGACGCTGCGCTTGGACGGCTTTTTATTGCGTCCGCTGCTTAGCCTCTTTTCCGCGCTCATTTTATGCGGTTTGTTGATGCTTTTCAGCTTTACGTCTGCCGGCACGATTGAGGTCGGGGTGCTGTATGCGTTCATTAGCTATTTGTCACGTCTGAACGAGCCGCTCATTGAACTGACCACCCAGCAATCCATGCTACAGCAGGCGGTTGTGGCGGGAGAGCGTGTTTTTGAACTGATGGATCGCCCGCGCCAGCGCTATGGCAGCGACGACAGGCCGTTACAAAGCGGGGCGATTGATATTGATCATCTGTCGTTTGCTTACCGCGACGATAATCTTGTTTTACAGGACATTACGCTATCAGTACCGTCCCGTAGCTTTGTGGCGCTGGTGGGGCACACCGGCAGCGGGAAGAGCACGCTCGCCAGCTTATTAATGGGGTATTACCCCCTGACACAAGGCGAAATTCGGCTGGATGGGCGAGAGATCTCCTCTCTTAATCATCGCGTTTTACGCCAGGGCGTGGCGATGGTTCAACAGGACCCGGTAGTGATGGCGGATACCTTTCTGGCTAATGTGACGCTGGGGCGCGATGTCTCCGAGGCGCAGGTGTGGCAGGCGCTGGAAACGGTACAACTGGCAGATCTGGCGCGCGGCCTGAGCGACGGGCTGCATACGCATCTCGGCGAGCAGGGAAATACGCTGTCCGTCGGGCAAAAACAGCTATTGGCGCTGGCGCGCGTGCTGGTTGACGCCCCGCAAATATTAATTCTTGATGAAGCGACGGCCAGCATCGATTCCGGCACTGAGCAGGCGATACAGCAGGCGCTGGCGGCGATTCGCGAGCGCACCACGCTGGTGGTTATTGCCCATCGGCTATCGACAATCGTGGAGGCAGATACCATTCTGGTTCTCCATCGCGGCCAGGCGGTGGAGCGCGGGACGCATCAACAATTGCTGGCGGCGCAAGGGCGCTACTGGCAAATGTATCAATTACAGTTAGTTGGCGAGGAGTTAGCCGCCAGCGTACACGAAGAATCCGGCCCTGCGGCGTAAGGTTTGGCGCCACAGGGCAAAACCTCGCCCATTATGCACCGTCGTGGTGCGTTTTTCTTTCCCTGCTTCGATTTTGGGGCGCGTCAATATAAAGACGCGCCGCTAACCGCGCTTTTCCTCGCTCGCCAGCTTCTGGCACATCCTTTGCAATATCCATCCTGAAGAGTCCATGCGCGGCGGCAGCCGTTACCTAATTCTGACTGGAGGGTTCTATGAAGCTGGTTACCGTGATTATCAAACCGTTCAAGCTGGAGGACGTGCGGGAGGCGCTTTCTTCCATTGGCATTCAGGGACTGACCGTCACCGAAGTGAAAGGGTTTGGCCGTCAGAAAGGACACGCCGAACTGTATCGCGGCGCGGAGTACAGCGTGAATTTCCTGCCGAAGGTCAAAATTGATGTGGCTATCGCCGACGACCAACTGGAAGAGGTGATCGATATCATCAGTAAAGCGGCTTACACCGGAAAAATTGGCGACGGCAAAATTTTCGTCGCGGAGCTCATGCGCGTTATTCGGATTCGTACCGGCGAAGCTGACGAAGCAGCGCTGTAAGACCCGCCACACAGCAACAGGAAATGAAAAAATGAAGATAGCGATGATAAAAACCACACTGGCTTCACTGGCGCTGCTGCCTGGGCTAACGATAGCCGCGCCGGCGGTTGCCGATAAAGCGGATAGTGCTTTTATGATGATTTGCACCGCGCTGGTGCTGTTCATGACGATACCGGGTATCGCGCTGTTTTACGGCGGATTAATTCGCGCCAAGAACGTGCTGTCAATGTTAACGCAAGTGACCGTCACCTTTGCGCTGGTCTGTATTTTATGGGTGGTGTACGGCTATTCGCTGGCTTTTGGCGAAGGGAATCATTTCTTCGGTAATGTCGATGGGGCGATGTTGAAGAATATCGCGTTGACGGCGGTAACGGGTACGATTTATCAGTATATTCATGTCGCGTTTCAGGGATCTTTCGCCTGTATTACCGTCGGGCTGATTGTCGGCGCGCTGGCGGAGCGTATTCGTTTTTCGGCGGTACTGATTTTTGTCGTGGTGTGGTTCACGCTCTCTTATATCCCGATTGCGCACATGGTGTGGGGCGGCGGCCTGCTGGCTGCTCACGGCGCGCTGGATTTTGCCGGTGGTACGGTGGTGCATATTAACGCCGCTATCGCCGGGCTGGTAGGGGCTTATTTAATTGGCAAACGCGTCGGCTTTGGGAAAGAAGCATTTAAACCCCATAACCTGCCGATGGTCTTTACCGGTACTGCGATTCTGTATATCGGTTGGTTTGGATTTAACGCGGGTTCTGCTGGTAGCGCAAACGAGATAGCAGCGCTGGCCTTTGTGAACACCGTGGTGGCGACCGCCGCCGCGATTCTGGGGTGGATTATCGGCGAGTGGACGCTACGCGGTAAGCCTTCCCTGCTGGGAGCGTGTTCCGGCGCGATTGCCGGTCTGGTCGGCGTGACGCCAGCCTGTGGCTATGTTGGCGTTGGCGGCGCGTTGGTTATCGGCGTTATTGCGGGGCTGGCGGGATTGTGGGGAGTCACCATGCTTAAACGTCTGTTACGGGTAGATGATCCGTGCGACGTATTTGGCGTTCACGGCGTTTGCGGAATAATCGGCTGTATCCTGACCGGCGTTTTTGCCGCCAGTTCGCTGGGCGGCGTTGGCTTTGTCGACGGCGTTACGATGGGACATCAGGTGATGGTACAGCTGGAAAGTATTGCTATTACGGTCGTCTGGTCCGGTATTGTCGCGTTTGTTGGTTACAAACTGGCGGATATCCTTGTTGGACTGCGTGTACCGGAAGAGCAGGAGCGCGAGGGGCTGGATGTGAACAGTCACGGCGAGAATGCGTATAACGCGTGATTGCGCAACATGCCTGATGGCGCTGCGCTTATCCAGTCTACTGTAGGCCGGATAAGCGCAGCGTCATCAGGCCATTAACGCCGCATAGCGGCATGTTTTTTAATTGTGATTACGCATTACCCCTTCCTGCACGGTTGAAGCGACCAGAGCGCCATCCTGAGTATAAAACTCGCCGCGAACAAAGCCCCGGGCGCTGGAGGCGGAAGTGCTCTCCACGCTATAAAGTAGCCATTCATTAAAATTGAACGGACGATGGAACCACATAGAGTGATCGATAGTGGCGATCTGAATGCCCTTTTCCAGAAAACCGATGCCGTGAGGCTGAAGCGCGACGGGAAGGAAATTCAGATCCGAGGCATATCCCAGTAAATATTGATGGACGCGAATGTCATCCGGAACGGTGCCGTTGGCGCGAATCCATACCTGACGCACAGGCGCGGCGACGTGACCTTTCAACGGATTGTGAAATTCGACGGGACGAATTTCCAGCGGGCGATCGCAGAGAAACTTTTCTTTCAGAATCGGCGGCAGTAAATGCGCCAGCGATTGCGCGATTTCCGTTTCTGACGGTAGTCCTTCCGGCCCGACTGCCGTCGGCATGGTTTTTTGATGTTCAAAACCCGGTTCCGGCGCCTGGAATGAGGCGGTCATGTAAAAGATGGGTTTCCCGTTCTGAATAGCGGCAACGCGGCGGGCGCTGAAGCTATTCCCATCGCGCAGCACTTCTACGTCATAGATAATGGGTTTTTGGCTATCGCCTGGCCGCAGAAAATAACTGTGGAATGAATGCACCAGTCGCGCTTCCGGCACCGTTTCTTTGGCGGCATAGAGCGCCTGGCCCACCACCTGACCGCCAAATACCTGGCGCAGCCCTAAGTCTTCACTTTGGCCCCGAAAGAGTCCTTCTTCAATTTTTTCCAGATTCAATAATGTCAGCAAATTATTCAGTGTCTGACTCATACATACTCTCCAGGTGACAACGATGCCGAAGCGAGGTAGGGCAGAGTATAACGCAATTTTGCAAGTGGTCCGATGGGTACAAAAGTCTGAATAACAGGCCAATTCCAGGCAAAAATGAGTGACATGTGCCACACTTAATCACGTTATGTTTCTGTTAACCACTCTTCCGGCGGGGGGAAAGGCCTGCTGGTGCATTGATGATAAGGAGAATTGAATGAAACTCGTGCACATCGTAAGTGGTTTAGCGGTTGCGATATCTCTGGCGGCCTGCGCTGATAAAAGCGCTGATATCCAGACGCCTGCGCCAAACCCTAACATGTCGATTACAGCTAACCAGTCTACTATTCAGCAACCCAATGTTTCCGGTACCGTCTGGATCCGCCAGAAGGTCGCTCTGCCGCCAGATGCGGTGCTGACCGTGACGCTTTCAGATGCTTCGCTGGCTGATGCGCCGTCTAAGGTGCTGTCGCAAAAAGCGGTACGTACCGAAGGTAAACAGGCGCCTTTCAGTTTTGTGTTGCCGTTTAACCCATCAGATATTCAACCTAACGCGCGTATTCTCCTGAGCGCGGCCATCACCGTTGATAATAAGCTGGTATTTATTACCGATAGCGTGAAACCGGTGATTAATAATGGCGGTACTAAAGCGGATCTTACGCTGGTACCGGTACAGCAAACGGCGGTGCCTGTGCAGGCCAGCGGTGGTGCGACGACGACGGTTCCATCGACTTCGCCGACCCAGGTCAATCCGTCTTCTGCCGTTCCTGCGCCTACCCAGTATTAATCCTGCGCCAACCCTCTCCGTTACGGAGAGGGTTAATACACCCAGCGATAGCGTTGTAAATCGATTTGTCCGCTTCCCGACACCACCACGCCTTCCGCCAGTAATGCCTGACGTTGCCGCTGTAGATCCGGCCCGGTAAGTGATATTGCGCCGTGGCGGTTCACCACCCGATGCCATGGTAAAGTGCTGCCTTCCGGCAGACGTTTTAAAACTCCGCCGACCTGACGCGCCGCCCGAGGCGAACCGGCAAGCCGGGCGACATCGCCGTAGGTCGTGACAAATCCTTCCGGGATCGAAGCGACGATTTGCCAGACGCGTTGAGGAAATGTGTCCTGAATATCCATAATAGAATCCTGCGTTAATGCTTCAGGATAATCTGGAATAAGGGGGGAGGAAAGCCCGGATGCGCAAGAAACCAGCATCCGATGCCTGATGGGTTGCAATTGCACGATATAGCAGTGATAATGCGCCTGCGCGTTGGTTCACAACGCTCTCAATGGGGGCTCTGTTGGTTCTCCCGCAACGCTACTCTGTTTACCAGGTCAGGTCCGGAAGGAAGCAGCCAAGGCAGATGACGCGTGTGCCGGGATGTAGCTGGCAGGGCCCCCACCCATTTGTGCCTCTCCACACTGTTTTTTTCTGCTGTGCGACGTTATAGCCGCTGTTCCGCCCAAAGAATAAATGCCGTAGCGGGTAGGGGTTTACTGTATAACCAGCCCTGACCATAATGTACGCCATGCTGGCGTAGCCACTGTTCTTGCCTGGTTGTTTCGATGCCTTCTGCGACCATCTTAAGTTTGAGCGTTTTCGCCATTTCAATAATATGCGGCGTGACGTTTTTATATTCCAGCGCATCGACAAAAGATTTATCAATTTTAAGGACATCTACATCCAGATTTTGTAAGTAGCTGAGGCTGGAATAGCCGGTGCCAAAGTCATCAATATAAATTGAATGTCCCGCGTTACGGTATCTGGCGACAATGGGCGCGCTGGTTTTCGGATCGGCAAACTCGCGTTCCGTTAACTCAAGCGCGATTTGCGACGGAGAAATTTGGCTACGGTTCAGCAGCGTGCTTAACAGCGTCGGCAACGTTTCCGACGCCAGATCGGATGCCTCAAGATTGATTGAAATATGTTGTTCGGGATGGGACTTTAACCAACTTCCCATGTCTTCAAAAACGGTTTCGATGATTAGCCGGGTTAGCGGCTCCGTGAGCCCGGTTTGTTCAGCCAGCGCTATAAAAATTTCCGGCGAAAGGAAGGTGCCGTCCGCCTGTTGCCAGCGAGCTAAGGCTTCGGCACCGACAATTTTTCCGCTGCTCAGGGAGACAATAGGCTGATAGTGTACGTTAAATTCGCGATTATCTATCGCATCCTGGAGACGGTGGCGGGGCGACTGTAGCCGACGCAAAATACGCAGAATAAAGGCCGCGGCCAGCAGACCCGTTACGATGCCCGCCGGTAGCCAGATAAATGCCTGTCGATACCAGCTCCTTTCCAGCGGAGCGGTCGGTGCCCAGCTTACGATAGTAATGCCCATTTCCGGAAAGGGGTGAATAGCATACTGAATGCCTCGGTTTTCCAGCCGCAGGGGCGTCTCATGGTGAATGAGCGGAAGAATAGCGGGGTCAAGGTTACCGCTGCTGGCAACCACAGTATTGCGTTCCCGGCCAATAATAGCGACGTCAATCGGCCATGCGCCAAACGGAATCACATCGATAAAGGATGCCGGGTCGATCATCACGATATAGCTGTCGCTCCCGAGTGCCGCCATATAGCGTTTTATACCCAGATCGTTTTGCGCCGTAAACCAGGCGCGATAACCGTCGCGAGTGATTTTCATAGGCGGAGGGAAAGCGGGAATATGGCTCTCTTTTTCAAGTGAGGAGCAAACGGGAATCGAATTTTTAAGATACAGAACTTCCTGGACATACCGAAAGCTATAAGACACGCGGCGCATGGCGAGTAAATGGGCGCTGCTGCAGGGCTCGCCTTTAAAGGAGGCAATATGCGTTAACGCGGCTTTTGCCTGGTCACTGACCCTTTCTGTACGTAGCGCCACCCGGGACGAGAAGATATCCAGCTCTTCGTTAAACCTTTTTTCAACTTGACGGTGCGCCAGCCACAGGCTCAATCCTATCGGGAAAAGGACAGACAGGATAAGCACTCCCGTTACCAGGCTGACCAGATGTCGTGTTGTCACAGTGATGTCCTTATAAACACAGCGTAGAGAAAGTATATCCGATCGTAAATCGCGCCCTCGAATGATAAAGCTATTTTATCGATTTTACAGATTCAGGCGCCAGACTAACGCGTTACGCCACATTGCTTTTGCCGCCAGGAAGAGATCGTGAATGTTTACCGGTTGAAAAAGGAACGTTGATAGCGTATTTTATTGTTATGTTATAACATAATTTAGAGGGCGCAATGAAACCTGATATTCATCCTGTATACCGCACCGTCGTATTTCATGACACCAGCGTAAATGAATATGTGAAAGTGGGATCAACTATCAAAACTGAACGTGAAATCGAACTGGACGGCGTGACATATCCGTATGTCACTATTGATGTGTCATCAAAATCGCATCCTTTTTATACCGGTAGACAGAAAACGTTTGATAGCGAAAGTAGCGCCGCACGCTTCCAGAAACGTTTCGGTCATTTTATCGGCGCTAAAAGGGGTAAATGAAATGCAGGTGTTAAACTCACTTCGCAATGCAAAACAACGGCATCCGGATTGCCAGATAGTCAAACGCAAAGGACGCTTATACGTGATTTGTAAAACAAATCCGCGTTTTAAGGCGGTTCAGGGGCGTAAAAAAAGACGTTAAAAAACCAACAGTTCAGGGAAAGCAGTGCGTACCAGGGAGGGTGCGCACTTTTTTATTACCGGCTGGCTTCTGCGCGGGCCAGCGTAAAAATATCGTAGAAGGAAAGTTCGCCCTTACGGGCAACCATTTTTTGCAGCTGGACTTTATGTTCATTATCCACCTGTGGAGACTGAAGAATCGTCTCAATGAGCGTGGGGGGAACAAAGCGCGTGTTGTACCATTCGCCGTTGTAACAGACCCGGAGGTCCAGCACATCGATGTCGTTATAGTGATAACGCGGGGCGATGTCGAAAAAGAAGAAGCCATTAAATGCGATAAATAACACCACTAACAGCCACACTGACCCCACCAGCGTTTCTGATTGCAGCATGACCGCCAGCGTCGCAAACCAGGCTGCATACATCGCGATAAATAACCCAGGATGCTTGCGGATAAAACTGATACTAAAACGCGGCCTGTTATCGCGTTTTTCACGGACGTTTAAGTCATCAATAGTTTCGCTAAGCAGGCGCTGTATCTCTGTCATCTTTTGCCTTCATGATTTCTGCGACATAGGGGTAGTAACAGCCCATTTTAAAGGGAGGTGTCACGTGAAAAAAGTAACAGATTAACCACGAATTAGCATAACAGTTATCATTTTGACTACAATTTTTTAATGATTCGCGCCGGGTTTCCGCCTACCACGACGTCTGGCGGTACGTTTTTTGTCACCACAGCGCCTGAAGCGACGACGACGTTATCGCCGATGGTTACGCCAGGATTAACGACGGCTCGTCCGCCTATCCAGACGTTATTTCCGATAGTGACGGGTTTACCTAATTCTCTGCCGCTGTTGCGTTCGACGGCGTCCAGCGGGTGCGTGGCGGTATAGATATGTACCCCTGGCGCGAGCATACAATTATCGCCAATATGAATTGGGCAAACATCAAGCATGACGCAGTCGAAGTTAGCGTAAAAGGAGTGACCAAGAAAAATATTATAGCCGTAGTCGCAACGAAAGGAAGGTTCAATATAGGCGTCTTCGCATCGACCCAACAGGTCGCGTAAAATCGCCTGACGCTTATTTATTTCATCAGGCGTAGTATAATTGTATTGATGGATGAGTTGACGCGCCCGCAGTCGATCCTGGCATAAAGTTTCATCGGTCGGGCAATACAGTGCCCCAGCGATCATTTTTTGTTTTTCGTCACTCATCGCGCGCTCCCTTTGATGGATATTATCGCAATAGAAGCAATAATAGAGTATTAGAGGGAACGTTCCCTGCTATTGGTATGTGATCTATATCACTGTTCTATAATAGCCCGTTGTGTTATTAGCCAGAACGAGGAGGCAGATAACACCTGCGTGTTCTCTAAAAAGTAATGTAGCGTGATTAACGAATGAATTTCCATACTGAAGAGGGGATCTTGTCGTAGAGTTTGTTCATCGTCAATTCTGCAAGACGGTGATCCGCAGCTGAGTAAAATACAGCCAGCTCATTGTCGGACAATTCATATTTATTTTTCTCAATGACGCGCTCCAGAGTGTCAATTGTCTGACAGCGCCGTAAACGCATCAAATAATCAGTTTTAGTTAATGGTTTATCAGACATAAATTCTACCTATGATTGTAATAATTTTTAACAAGACAAACTAACAGGATTAGCCCTGGTGGCGTTGACGAAACAACGGAACAGGCGGTTGCCCGATTTACGCCATTTTTGCAAATCCTGCGTATTAATACCATAGCTGCTGAACAACATAAAGGTGTCGTCCAGGTATTCATCTATCTGCGCAATCAATTTATTGTCTTCATTGTACTTAATTTTATAATTAAGCGCGAAAGTTGCAATATGCTCTATCAGCTCATTGAGCTGCAGGTTGACTGCTGAGGTCGGGTCATTAACCCAGCCATGGTTGCTTTCTTCAAGGTTTGCAAGACAGTCATGATACAGGGTTTCGCAAAGAAATTTAAGCTGTGCTATATCATGTCTTTTGGGTGAGTATTCGTCCATAATGCATCCCCTTTTTAGTGGCTTAAACTAACCGAACACCTTCGGGATGGATACAACTAACTAACCTGGTACTTCCCACGTCACCTTATGATTTAACTATAATCTACTCTAAAAAACTTTTCATCGTCATATTACGAAAAATTACAATTGCGTGAAAGCCGCGTGTTGCCATACTTTTTCGAATTTTAACAGTGATCGTCGGTCGCCTAAAAAGGAACCAGTTTTATTGTTTGTGTAATCATTGGGTTAACGTTTTTTAGCTTTTCAGGCTAAAACAATAGACTCTGACAGGAGAAAATAGCCAGGAATATTCTTAATATTTCTTAATTAATGGCTGAATTAAGAAATGGCCAACTTTCCTAAGAAAAGCCTTTAACGCAGTAAGGATTATACCTTTTATTAATATGGCAAAAAATAATCAATCTAACAATAAGCGTATTTTATGATTTTTGCGTAAAAAAGGCCGCTTGCGCGGCCTTATCAACAGTAACAGTGAGCAAATCAGCGATGTTCTGTCGAATGACTATGCTCAATATCTTCGCTTTTACGGCTAAAGCGGCGGCGTACCACCACAAAGAAGACCGGTACGAAGAAAATAGCCAGTACGGTTGCCGTTACCATCCCGCCCAGTACGCCAGTACCTACCGCATTCTGCGCGCCGGAACCCGCGCCGGAACTGATAACCAGCGGCATAACCCCCAGCATGAACGCTAACGAGGTCATCAGAATCGGGCGCAAACGCATCCGGACGGCCTCCAGCGTCGCTTCTACCAGACCTTTCCCTTCTTTATCCATTAAGTCTTTGGCGAATTCGACGATAAGTATCGCGTTCTTCGCCGACAACCCAATGGTTGTGAGCAGGCCCACCTGGAAGTAAACGTCGTTAGTCAGTCCGCGGAAGGTGGCGGCCAGCAGCGCGCCGATAACCCCAAGCGGAACAACCAGCATTACAGAGAACGGGATAGACCAGCTCTCATACAATGCCGCCAGACACAGGAAGACGACGATCAGCGAGATAGCATACAGGGCAGGGGCCTGGTTGCCGGACAACCGTTCCTGGTAGGACATCCCGGTCCAGTCATACCCAATGCCTGACGGCAGCTTGCTGGCCAGTTCTTCCATCATCGCCATCGCTTCACCAGTACTCTTGCCTGGCGCCGCCTGACCCAGAATTTCCATCGAAGGCAGACCGTTATAGCGTTCCAGACGCGGCGAACCATATTCCCAGCGGGAAGAGGAGAATGCGGAGAACGGCACCATCTGACCATCGCTACCACGAACGTACCAGTCGTTAATATCATCCGGCAACATGCGGTATTTCGCTTCGGACATTACGTAAACTTTCTTCACACGACCGCGATCGATAAAGTCGTTTACATAGCTGCCGCCCCATGCTGCGCCCAGCGTGGTATTGATGTCGCTAATAGACACGCCCAGTGCCTGAGCTTTTTCCTGGTCGATATCGATTTTAAACTGCGGCGTATCCTCCAGGCCGTTAGGTCGAACGCCTACCAGCAGATCAGGATATTTCGCCACCTCGCCGAACAACTGATTACGCGCCTGGGTCAGTTTTTCATGACCAAGTCCCGCCTGGTCAATCAACTCGAAGTCAAACCCGGTTGCGGTGCCCAGTTCAACAATCGCCGGTAGGTTAAAGGCGAAGACCATCGCATCTTTAATTTGTGAAAACGCTGCGGTTGCCCGCTGGGTAATCGCTTCAACCTTGTTTTTTTCGCCTGGACGATCGGCCCAGTCTTTCAACGACACGAATGCAATACCGGTATTCTGACCGCGCCCTGCAAAACCGAAGCCGTTGACGGCGAATACCGATTCAACGTTGGCTTTCTCTTTGTTCAGATAGTAATCCGTGACCTCATCCAGCACTTTTTGCGTGCGCTCTTGCGTCGCGCCGGCGGGGAGCTGGACCATTGTCAGGAATACGCCCTGGTCTTCATCCGGCAAGAAAGAGCTTGGCAGACGAACGAACAGATAAGCCATACCGACGACGATAATGAGATAGAGCAGCAGATAACGCCCGGTGCTGCGCAGAATATTGCCTACGCTATCGGTGTAGTGATGCGTGCTCTTATCAAACAGGCGGTTAAACCAGCCGAAAAAGCCTTTTTTCCCTTCGCCATGATCGCCTTTGGCGACGGGTTTGAGCATCGTCGCGCACAGCGCGGGCGTCAGGATCAGCGCGACCAGCACCGACAGCGCCATCGCCGATACGATGGTGATAGAGAACTGACGATAAATTGCCCCGGTTGAGCCGCCAAAGAAGGCCATCGGAATAAATACCGCCGACAGTACCATCGCGATACCCACCAATGCGCCCTGAATCTGGCCCATGGATTTGCGCGTCGCTTCCTTCGGCGGAAGGCCTTCTTCCGTCATAACACGTTCGACGTTCTCGACCACCACGATGGCGTCATCCACCAGCAAGCCGATGGCGAGCACCATCCCGAACATCGTCAGCGTGTTTATCGAGAAACCGAATGCCGCAAGCACGGCAAAGGTTCCCAACAACACCACCGGAACCGCAATAGTCGGAATCAACGTCGCGCGGAAGTTCTGCAGGAACAGGTACATCACCAGGAACACGAGGATAATCGCTTCGACCAGCGTTTTTACCACTTCATGAATAGAGATCTTCACGAACGGCGTGGTGTCATACGGGTAGACGATTTTCATCCCTGGCGGGAAGAACGGTTCCATTTTTTTCAGTTCGGCGCGAATAGCGGTAGCGGTATCCAGCGCGTTGGCGCCGGTAGCCAGTTTGATGCCAAGACCTGACGCTGGCTGACCGTTAAATTTCGCGATGACGTCGTAGTTTTCGCCGCCAAGCTCAATTTTCGCTACATCCCGCAGACGAACCTGGGAGCCATCCTGATTCACCTTCAGCAGGATTTTGCCAAACTCATCCGTTGAGGTCAGACGCGTTTGGGCAATAATCGATGCGTTAAGCTGCTGGCCTTTTACCGGCGGCGTACCACCGAGCTGACCTGCCGCGACCTGGGCGTTCTGCGCTTTGATCGCGTTAATCACGTCGACCGGCGTCAGTTGGTATTTGGTCAGCTCTGTCGGATTCATCCAGATACGCATCGCATATTGCGAACCAAACAGCTGGACGTCGCCCACCCCAGAGGTACGGCTGATCGGATCTTTCATATTGGCGGCAACGTAATCCGAAATATCCTCCTGGGTCATGGTGCCGTCGGTGTTAATGACGCCCACTACCATCAGGAAGCTACTTGAGGACTTCTCAACGCTCACGCCCTGTTGCTGTACTTCCTGGGGAAGTAACGGCATTGCCAGTTGCAACTTGTTCTGAACCTGAACCTGCGCGATGTCCGCATCGGTACCGGATTCAAAGGTCAGCGTGATCTGCACGGTCCCCGTGGAGTCACTGTTGGAGGACATATACATCAGGTTATCGATACCGTTCATATTCTGTTCGATAACCTGCGTGACGGTATCCTGTACCGTTTTCGCATCAGCGCCAGGGTAGGTTGCGGAGATCGTCACTGCTGGTGGCGCAATCGTCGGATATTGCGCTACCGGCAATTTGAGGATCGCGAGCCCCCCTGCCAACATGATGATGATGGCGATCACCCACGCAAATATAGGGCGATCGATAAAGAAATTAGGCATGTCTTAACGGCTCCTGTTTAAGTTAAGACCTGGGCTGAGCAGGTTGATCACCGCTTGCGGCTTGCTGTTTGTTATCCGCGGTAATTTCCTGCACTTTAACCTGTGCGCCAGGACGTACTTTTTGCAGCCCGCTGACGACTACGCGGTCGCCCGCTTTCAACCCGTCAGTCACCAGCCACTTATCGCCGATCGCCTGGCTTGCGACGATTTGGCGGGTTTCCACTTTGTTATCAGCGCCAACCACCAGCACCGTGGCATCGCCGCGTGGAGTACGGGTAACGCCCTGTTGTGGAACCAGTAATGCCGTCGGTTTTGTCCCTTCCTGCAGACGTGCGCGAACGAACATTCCTGGCAATAAGGTGTGATCCGGGTTAGGGAAGATGGCGCGCAAAGTAATAGACCCGGTGGTTTGGTCAACGGTCACGTCGGAGAACTCAAGCGTACCGGACTGCGGGAATTTGATACCGTCGCTGGTCACCAGATCGACCTTCGCTTTGCCGTTTTCCTGCTTCAGCGAACCATTTGCCAGCTCCTGCTTCAGGCGCAGGAAGTCATTGCTGGACTGGGTCACATCGACATAAATAGGGTCCAGCTGCTGCACTGTCGCCAGCGCCGACGCCTGACCGTTCTGTACCAGCGCGCCTTCCGTTACGGACGACTTACCAATACGACCGCTAATCGGTGAGGTGACTTTGGTATACGCCAGGTTGATACGTGCGGTTTCAACGGCGGCTTTTGCTGCGACAACGGCGGCAGTCGCTTGTTGCGCGTCAGCCAGCGCCTGATCGTATTCCTGCTTACTGATGTACTGCGTACCCAGCAGCTTTTGATAACGCTTCACCGTCAGTTCAGCGATATTCGCGGCGGCCTGCGCTTTTGCCAGATCGCCCTTAGCGCTGTCGTAAGTCGCCTGGTAGGTCGCAGGATCAATCTGATAGAGAGAGACTCCCGCTTCGATATCACTTCCCTCAACGAAATTACGCTTCAGGATAATGCCGCTTACCTGCGGGCGAACTTCGGCGATACGGTAAGCAACGGTACGACCCGGAAGTTCAGTTGTGATTTGCAGTGGTTCCGTTTTTAGTGTGACAACCCCAACTTCTGGCATCTGCTGGCCGCCTTGCTGGTCCTGTTTGTCGTCACATCCTGTTAGCGCTAAGCTGCCTGAGAGCATCAGAACGACCGCCAGAGGCGTTAACCCTCTGTTTTTGTTCATATGTAAACCTCGAGTGTCCGATTTCAAATTGGTCAATGGTCAAAGGTCCTTAAACCCATTGCTGCGTTTATATTATCGTCGTGCTATGGTACATACATCCATAAATGTATGTAAATCTAACGCCTGTAAATTCACCGACATATGGCACGAAAAACCAAACAACAAGCGCTGGAGACACGACAACACATCCTGGATGTGGCCCTGCGTTTGTTCTCGCAGCAAGGCGTATCAGCAACCTCGCTGGCGGAGATTGCGAACGCTGCTGGCGTGACGCGCGGCGCAATCTATTGGCATTTCAAAAATAAGTCGGATTTATTCAGTGAGATCTGGGAGCTATCAGAATCCAATATTGGTGAGCTTGAGATTGAGTATCAGGCAAAATTCCCCGACGATCCACTATCTGTATTAAGAGAAATTTTAGTTCATATTCTTGAAGCTACTGTAACAGAAGAACGACGCCGCTTATTGATGGAGATTATATTCCATAAATGTGAGTTTGTCGGAGAAATGGTTGTGGTTCAACAGGCGCAGCGTAGCCTTTGTCTGGAAAGTTACGATCGGATTGAACAAACGTTAAAACATTGTATTAATGCTAAAATGCTGCCTGAAAATCTGCTGACCCGTCGTGCGGCGATACTGATGCGCAGCTTTATTTCAGGGCTCATGGAAAACTGGTTATTTGCTCCGCAATCGTTTGATTTAAAAAAAGAAGCTCGCGCCTACGTCACGATCCTGCTGGAGATGTATCAATTGTGTCCGACGCTGCGCGCGTCGACGGTCAACGGCTCCCCCTGATAATATTCCAGGAAAACTCCTGGACATTTTCTGTGTCGCTATTCTGTTTGTTACAGGCGTGATATTCTTGCGACTCAATTATTTCCGGTCTGCTTGCCGGTTCAGACACTTCATTCTCATGACTATGTTGCAGCTTTATAAACGTTCACAGCATTTTGTTTTTATTACAATTAGCGTCCTTATTATCCTGCTGTCCTGTCAGTCTCTGGCATTTGCCCGGGGGCAAACGAATGGCGACCTGCCGTCAAAAGCGGATGTGCAAAACCAGCTGGATACGCTGAATAAGCAAAAAGATCTCTCCGCCCAGGATAAGCTCGTCCAGCAAGACCTTATTGATACGTTAGCTACGCTGGAGAAAATCGAGCGGGTGAAAGAGGAGACCGTACAGCTACGGCAGAAGGTGGCGCAGGCGCCTGAAAAAATGCGCCAGGCGACGGCTGCGTTGAATGCGCTGAGCGATGTCGATAATGATGATGAAATGCGAAAAACGCTGAGTGCGCTTTCGTTACGTCAGCTTGAGCTGCGTGTGGCGCAGGTACTGGATGATTTGCAAAATTCGCAAAACGATCTTGCCGCTTATAACAGCCAGCTTGTTTCGCTACAGACCCAGCCTGAGCGCGTGCAAAACGCCATGTATACCGCCTCGCAGCAAATACAGCAAATCCGTAACCGTCTGGACGGCAATAACGTCGGGGAAGCCGCGCTTCGTCCCAGCCAACAGGTGTTATTACAGGCACAACAGGCGCTGCTTAATGCACAGATCGACCAGCAACGTAAGAGTCTTGAAGGGAATACCGTTTTGCAGGACACCCTGCAAAAACAGCGAGATTACGTGACGGCCAACAGTAATCGCCTTGAACATCAGCTTCAACTTTTACAGGAGGCGGTCAACAGCAAACGACTTACGCTAACGGAAAAAACGGCCCAGGAGGCCATTTCGCCGGACGAAACGGCGCGTATCCAGGCGAACCCGCTGGTAAAACAGGAACTGGATATTAACCATCAACTCAGCCAGCGTCTGATTGTCGCGACCGAAAACGGCAATATGTTGATGCAGCAAAACATTAAAGTAAAAAACTGGCTCGATCGCGCGCTGCAGTCGGAAAGAAATATCAAAGAACAGATTGCCGTCTTAAAAGGCAGCCTGTTGCTGTCGCGTATTCTTTATCAACAGCAGCAAACTCTGCCCTCCGCCGACGAACTCGAAGATATGACCAACCGCATTGCGGATTTGCGTCTGGAGCAGTTTGAAATCAACCAGCAGCGTGATGCCTTATTCCAAAGCGATGCCTTTGTCGACAAGCTGGAGGAGGGGCATACCAGCGAGGTAAATGATGAAGTTCATGATGCGTTGCTTCAGGTGGTGGAGATGCGCCGTGAGCTATTGGATCAGCTAAATAAACAGTTGGGTAACCAGCTGATGATGGCGATTAACCTGCAAGTTAACCAGCAGCAGTTGATGAGCGTCTCGAAAAATCTGAAAGCCATTCTGACGCAGCAGATTTTTTGGGTGAACAGTAACCGCCCTATGGACTGGGACTGGCTTAAAGCGTTCCCCCAAACGTTAAAAGAGCAATTCAGCGCCATGAAAATCACGGTGAACTGGCAAAAAGCCTGGCCCGCGGTATTTATTGCTTTTTTGGCCGGGTTGCCGCTCTTGCTCATCGCCGGTTTAATCCGCTGGCGTCTGAAATGGTTAAAAGCGTATCAACAGAAGCTGGCCGCCGCCGTGGGATCGCTGCGTAACGATAGTCAGCTCAATACGCCAAAAGCTATTCTGATCGATCTGATCCGCGCGCTGCCGGTGTGTCTGATTATCCTCGCGCTTGGACTGATCCTGCTGACCATGCAGCTAAATATCAGCGATCTGCTCTGGGCCTTTAGTAAAAAGCTCGCGATGTTCTGGCTGGTCTTTGGGCTGTGCTGGAAGGTGCTGGAAAAAGAGGGCGTGGCGATACGCCATTTTGGTATGCCGGCGCAGTTGACCAGCCACTGGCGTCGCCAGATTGTACGCATTAGCCTCGCATTGCTGCCGCTGCACTTTTGGTCTGTGGTGGCGGAGTTGTCGCCGCTGAATCTGATGGATGACGTGCTGGGGCAGGCGGTTATTTTCCTCAATCTGCTGGTCATAACATTGCTGGTGTGGCCACTGTGCCGGGAAAGCTGGCGCGATAAAGAATCTCACGGCATTCGACTGGTGACCGTGACGATTCTTTCCATCATTCCGGTGGCGTTAATGGTATTAACGGCGACCGGCTATTTCTATACCACCCTGCGCCTGGCGGGGCGCTGGATTGAAACCGTCTATCTGGTCATTATCTGGAACCTGCTTTATCAAACGGTGCTGCGCGGGTTAAGCGTAGCGGCGCGCCGGATTGCCTGGCGACGCGCGCTGGCTCGTCGTCAGAACCTGGTAAAAGAGGGAGCGGAAGGCGCGGAGCCACAGGAAGAACCCACCATCGCGTTGGAGCAGATTAACCAGCAAACATTACGTATCACGATGCTGCTAATGCTTGCCCTGTTCGGCGTTATGTTCTGGGCGATTTGGTCCGATTTGATCACCGTATTCAGCTACCTTGATAGCATCACGCTGTGGCACTACAACGGCACAGAAGCTGGCGCTGCGGTGGTGAAAAGCGTGACGATGGGCAGCTTGCTATTCGCCATTATTGCCGCGATGGTGGCCTGGGCGCTCATCCGCAACTTACCCGGCCTGTTGGAAGTGCTGGTGCTTTCACGTCTGAATATGCGCCAGGGGGCTTCGTATGCGATCACCACGATCCTTAACTACGTCATTATCGCTGTTGGCGCGATGACAGTATTCGGATCGCTCGGCGTCTCGTGGGATAAACTCCAGTGGCTGGCGGCGGCGTTGTCGGTGGGTCTCGGCTTTGGGCTACAGGAGATCTTCGGTAACTTTGTCTCGGGCTTAATCATCCTCTTCGAACGTCCGGTACGCATTGGCGATACGGTAACGATCGGCACCTATTCCGGTACGGTCAGTAAGATTCGTATTCGCGCCACCACTATTACCGATTTTGATCGTAAAGAAGTGATCATTCCGAACAAAGCGTTCGTAACGGAGCGGCTGATTAACTGGTCCCTCTCCGATACCACGACTCGTCTGGTGATCCGGCTTGGCGTGG
Source organism: Salmonella sp. 741265073_HBA (assembly GCF_046569105.1). NCBI lineage: Bacteria > Pseudomonadati > Pseudomonadota > Gammaproteobacteria > Enterobacterales > Enterobacteriaceae > Salmonella > Salmonella sp. 741265073_HBA. The sequence continues at coordinate 234,919 of NZ_JBKFRY010000002.1, forward strand.
CCTATGGCTCGGATCTGGAGAAAGTGAAAAGAGTCCTGCTACAGGCGGCGATGGAGCATCCGAAGGTGATGCACGATCCGGAACCTGCCGTATTCTTCACCACCTTTGGCGCCAGCACTCTGGATCATGAACTGCGTCTGTACGTGCGTGAATTGCGCGATCGTAGCCATACGGTGGATGAACTGAACCGCGCGATCGATCGACTATGCCGTGAAAATGATATCAATATCGCCTTTAACCAGCTTGAGGTGCATCTGCATAACGCGAAGGGTGACGAAGTCACTGAAGTGAAGCGCGATCTCAACGGCGGCGATCTGGCGCCGGCGGCAAGCTAAAAGGCGGTGGGCCGCGCGCTTTATGAGTGCGCGCGGCGCCGCTAATGCGAAAGCGTAGAAAGCTCTTCCGGCGTAATGCCGGTGACGCTGGCGATGAGCCCGGGTTCCAGCCCGTTGGCAAGCATTTTGCGGGCAATAGCGCGCGCTTCGGCCTCTCGGCCTTGTGCTAACCCTTGCTCAAGGCCTTTTTGCAGGCCCTTTTGCAACCCTTCCGTTCGGCCTTTTTCTTCCAGCCATTCCGCTATTGTCATCAGTTGTTCCTTATACTGCGGCGCGCCCTGCGCCAGTTGACGAATTAGCGCCCCGGGTTCTGCGGCGTTTCCTGCTTTCAACATATAGTTGATCAGCACACTGAGCTGCGCGTCCGTCAAATGCTCCTGCGTTAAAAGCGTGATAAGGGGGTCGAGCAGTTCGCTTAAATCGCGTTGACGAATATGTTTTTGCAGGAGCTCTAACATCGCTATCCGCCGATGCTGCAAAAGCTGATTATCCGGCATTGTCGTCAGGTCGACCAGCGCAAATTCGCGGCTGTATAAGGCCTTCGCCATATCCGGTTTCACAAACATATTATGCCAGTTAAGGCTATAGGGCCACGGGCTTTCCGGACCGTGATAAAAGAGGATTGGCACCACCAGCGGCAAGGTGTCATGACCGGCATCCAGATGACGCTGCATGGCGGCAATGGCGTAACGCATCAGGCGAAAAGCCATCAGCCGGTCTGATTTACTCTGATGTTCAATGAGCGCGTAAACATATCCGGGGCCGTGTTGGGTATGCAGAGAGTAGAGAATATCTGAATAGCGGCTGCGTAAATTGTCTTCAACAAAACTCCCCGACTCCAGCTTCAGTGAATCCAGATCGCAGATTGCAAGAAAGTCTTCTGGCAAGTGGATAGCCAGAAAGTCGCGGGCGACCTCTTTTTGCATCAGCATTTGTCGAAATACCGCATCGTGCGGCGTGGTGGGTAGACGTTCCATGACCCGTCCCTTGTTGCCTGACTGTAGCGACCACTCTGTCAGCGACAACGAGGACAAACCAGGGGGCAATTACTCTGTTTGCGAGTCGTCTTCCGTACTTTTTAACTTGTTTTCATAATCACGCATAACTATTTCCAGCGCGCGTAGCACCGTTCGTGCCGGTAAGCGATTCTCTTCAAGCAGCACAATTAAATCCACGGCCAGTTTGACTTCATCAGGGGCATTTTCAAGCGACATACTTTCTCCAGGATTAACGGGTTAAACGCGCCAGTACGTTTTCTATTTTCTCCAGCGCATGTCGGCAGCGCGCCAGCCTTCCTTCATAGATCTCGACTTCTTTTTGCAGCGTTTGTTGTTCGACAAGGCCAGTCGCCTGCGCCAGACGAATTTTGCGCTCCTGTGTCATCGCCAGTAGTCGACGTTCAAACTCCTGATGCTGTATTCGTCTGCGCTGCCAACGGCCAAGTCCTGGCGCGGCGGTGTCCCACTGGTGCAGCGACCAGGCGGCGGTTTCACGCGATATCGCCTCCAGTTGCGAAGCCAGATGTTCCGCCAGCCAGGCGACTTGCGGCAGTTGCTCATGTTTTACCGCCTGACGCAACGCGACGAGATTGGCGCCTGCCTCTTCCAGATATCCCTGCAACAGAGTACTGCGGGTACGGAAAAGGTGTCGGTCAAAGCGCGCGCTTAACGTCGCATGTTGCGCCAGCGGCGCGCAGCGTTGGCGTAGCGTCGCCAGCCTCTCTTCCAGCGTCTGTAACAGCATAGCGGTTTTCAATTCAACACCCCGATGAAAATAAGACAGGCTGTGCTACAGTAGCCTTCTGTTTGATAACGATTCGCATTATGCAACGTACTATTTTAATCATCATTGGCTGGCTGGCGGTAGTATTAGGGACATTGGGCGTGGTTTTGCCCCTGTTGCCGACTACGCCGTTCATTTTACTGGCGGCCTGGTGTTTCGCCCGCTCGTCGCCGCGTTTCCATGCCTGGTTGTTATACCGTTCATGGTTTGGCGGTTATCTGCGCCACTGGCAGCGCTATCGGGCCATGCCGCCGGGAGCGAAACCGCGAGCGATCGCGTTGATATTGCTGACCTTTGGTATCTCGCTGTGGCTGGTGAATATGATGTGGGTGCGGGTGCTGCTATTGGTTATTTTGGCCTGCCTGCTGATTTTTATGTGGCGGATACCGGTGATTGATGAAAAGCAACAAAAGCGCTGAAGCACACGAATCGCTGTTGCAATTGTCGTTCACAGCCAGTAAATTCGACCGTTTTCGAGCACAGGCGCAGGCGGTCAAAGAGTAACCGAGCGTTACCCCTGACTGAAAAGTATTGCGCCGTGAGTAACACCGTACTTAGCAGGCATATATCCATGACCGCGACTGCACAGCAGCTTGAGTTTCTCAAAAACAGCATCAAAAGCATTCAGGATTACCCGAAACCGGGCATTCTTTTCCGTGATGTCACCAGCTTACTGGAAGACCCGAAAGCCTACGCGCTCAGTATTGAACTGTTGGTTGAGCGTTATAAAAATGCGGGTATCACCAAAGTGGTCGGCACCGAAGCGCGTGGCTTCCTGTTTGGCGCGCCGGTTGCGCTTGGGCTGGGCGTTGGTTTTGTTCCGGTACGTAAACCGCGCAAATTACCGCGTGAAACTATTGCCGAGACCTATGAATTAGAGTACGGCACCGATCAGCTGGAAATCCATGTCGACGCGATTAAACCTGGCGACAACGTGCTGGTCGTGGATGATCTGCTGGCGACTGGCGGCACCATTGAGGCGACCGTGAAGCTGATCCGTCGTCTGGGCGGGAAAGTCACCGATGCGGCGTTCATCATCAATTTGTTCGATCTGGGCGGCGAGCAGCGTCTGGAAAAGCAGGGGATTACCTGTTATAGCCTGGTGCCGTTTCCAGGGCATTGATTCAGGCTATCCGCACTGCTATTTTAGCCAGAGAGACAACCTCGCTGTATCGGCGAGGTTGTGTTAGCATTACCCTTCTATGAATCCACCTTCCAGCGTTTCAGAGCCTGCCAATGAGTTATCAGGTCTTAGCCAGAAAATGGCGCCCACAAACCTTTGCTGACGTCGTCGGCCAGGAACATGTGCTGACCGCACTGGCGAACGGCTTGTCGTTAGGGCGCATTCATCACGCATATCTTTTTTCCGGCACGCGCGGCGTCGGTAAAACCTCTATCGCCCGGCTGCTGGCGAAGGGGCTGAACTGCGAAACCGGTATTACCGCGACGCCGTGCGGCGTTTGTGATAACTGTCGGGAAATTGAGCAGGGGCGTTTTGTCGATCTCATTGAGATTGACGCCGCATCGCGTACCAAAGTCGAAGACACCCGCGACCTGCTGGATAACGTCCAGTACGCGCCTGCGCGCGGTCGCTTTAAAGTCTATCTGATCGATGAAGTCCACATGCTGTCGCGCCACAGCTTTAATGCGTTACTTAAAACGCTTGAAGAGCCGCCAGCGCATGTGAAATTTTTACTGGCGACCACCGATCCGCAGAAGCTGCCGGTGACCATTTTGTCGCGCTGCCTACAGTTTCATCTCAAAGCTCTGGATGTTGAACAGATTCGCCATCAGCTTGAGCATATTCTCAATGAGGAACATATCGCTCACGAACCCCGCGCGTTGCAGTTGTTATCACGTGCGGCTGACGGCAGCCTGCGCGATGCATTAAGTCTGACTGACCAGGCGATCGCCAGCGGCGACGGGCAGGTTTCGACGCAGGCGGTAAGCGCCATGCTCGGTACGCTGGACGACGACCAGGCTTTGTCATTAGTCGAGGCAGTGGTTGACGCTAACGGCGAACGCGTCATGTCGCTTATCAACGAGGCGGCGGCGCGCGGTATTGAATGGGAAGCGCTGCTGGTCGAAATGCTTAGCCTGCTGCACCGTATTGCGATGGTGCAACTTTCGCCTGCCGCGTTAGGCAGCGATATGGCGGCTATCGAGCAACGGATGCGCGAACTTGCCCGGACGGTGCCTCCCGGCGATCTTCAGCTCTACTATCAGACGTTGTTGATTGGTCGCAAAGAATTGCCCTGGGCGCCGGACCGGCGGATGGGCGTTGAAATGACGTTACTGCGTGCGCTGGCGTTTCACCCGCGTATGCCCTTGCCGGAGCCTGAAACGCCGCGGCAGTCTTTTGCGCCCATGGCCCCAACGGCGGTAATGACGCCGCCACAGGTGCAGCAGCAGTCGGCGCCCGCGCCGCAGACATCGCCAGCACCGCTGCCGGCGTCTACCAGTCAGGTGCTGGCGGCGCGCAATCAGCTACAGCGCGCGCAGGGAGTAACCAAAACAAAAAAGAGTGAACCGGCAGCCGCATCCCGCGCGCGGCCGGTGAATAACTCTGCGCTGGAGCGGCTGGCCTCGGTTTCGGAGCGCGTACAGGCGCGCCCGGCGCCGTCTGCGCTGGAAACGGCGCCAGTAAAGAAAGAGGCTTATCGCTGGAAGGCCACCACGCCGGTAGTACAAACCAAAGAAGTGGTGGCTACGCCAAAAGCGCTTAAGAAAGCTCTGGAGCATGAAAAAACGCCGGAGCTGGCGGCTAAACTGGCGGCGGAAGCGATTGAGCGCGATCCGTGGGCGGCGCAGGTAAGCCAGCTTTCTTTGCCTAAGCTGGTGGAGCAGGTGGCGCTCAATGCCTGGAAGGAGCAGAACGGCAACGCGGTTTGTCTGCATCTGCGCTCGACGCAGCGGCACCTCAATTCCAGCGGCGCGCAGCAAAAGCTGGCGCAAGCGCTCAGCGATCTGACGGGAGAGACGGTTGAACTGACCATCGTTGAAGATGATAATCCCGCGGTGCGTACGCCGCTGGAATGGCGTCAGGCTATTTATGAAGAGAAACTCGCGCAAGCGCGTGAGTCAATTATCGCGGATAATAACATTCAGACGCTGCGTCGATTCTTCGACGCCGAGCTGGATGAAGAGAGTATCCGCCCCATTTGATCGTAAGCCTGGCTTGCGATTGTGAACCATCAAGAGAGAGAGCTTATGTTTGGAAAAGGCGGTCTGGGCAATCTGATGAAACAGGCCCAGCAGATGCAGGAAAAAATGCAGAAAATGCAGGAAGAGATTGCGCAGCTGGAAGTGACCGGCGAATCCGGCGCGGGTCTGGTGAAGGTTACCATCAACGGCGCGCATAACTGCCGCCGCGTGGAAATTGACCCAAGCCTGCTGGAAGATGACAAAGAGATGCTGGAAGATCTGGTCGCTGCGGCCTTCAACGATGCGGCGCGCCGCATTGAAGAGACGCAAAAAGAGAAGATGGCTTCCGTCTCTTCCGGTATGCAACTGCCGCCAGGCTTTAAGATGCCATTCTGATGCAAACCAGTCCGCTGTTAACTCAGCTTATGGAAGCGTTGCGCTGCCTTCCGGGCGTCGGCCCTAAGTCGGCGCAGCGGATGGCGTTTACCCTGTTGCAGCGCGATCGCAGCGGCGGAATGCGCCTGGCGCAGGCGCTGACCCGGGCGATGTCGGAAATCGGCCACTGCGCCGACTGCCGCACCTTTACCGAGCAGGATGTTTGTAATATCTGTTCGAACCCGCGGCGTCAGGAAAACGGCCAGATTTGCGTGGTGGAGAGTCCTGCGGATATCTACGCCATTGAGCAGACCGGGCAATTTTCCGGGCGGTATTTCGTGCTGATGGGCCACCTGTCGCCGCTGGACGGCATCGGGCCGGATGATATCGGTCTCGATCGTCTGGAACAGCGGCTGGCGTCAGAAAAAATCAGTGAGCTGATCCTCGCGACCAACCCGACGGTTGAAGGGGAGGCTACCGCGAACTATATTGCCGAGCTGTGCGCGGAGGCCGGCGTCGAAGCCAGTCGTATCGCCCACGGCGTGCCGGTTGGCGGCGAACTGGAGATGGTCGACGGTACGACGCTGTCCCACTCGCTGGCGGGACGCCATAAGATTATTTTCTGAACAAACGGAGGCGGCATTCGCGGCCTCCGCTTGAAATCACACCCGCTTGTCCCCATCTCACCCTCAACGTATTTTTACCATTAAAAATGGCATTGTTGAGGTCTATCCACATGAAAGGACAAGAAACGCGTGGTTTTCAGTCAGAAGTTAAACAACTTCTGCACCTGATGATCCATTCTCTTTATTCCAATAAAGAAATCTTCCTGCGTGAACTCATCTCTAACGCCTCAGATGCGGCGGACAAGCTGCGTTTCCGCGCTCTGTCAAACCCGGACCTGTATGAAGGAGATGGCGAGCTGCGTGTGCGCGTCTCTTTCGATAAAGATAAGCGTACGTTGACCATTGCCGATAACGGCGTGGGGATGAATCGTGATGAGGTGATTGACCACTTAGGCACCATTGCCAAGTCCGGCACCAAATCTTTCCTCGAATCAATGGGGTCCGATCAGGCGAAAGATAGCCAGCTCATTGGTCAGTTTGGCGTAGGCTTCTACTCCGCGTTTATTGTGGCCGATAAAGTGACCGTACGTACCCGTGCGGCAGGCGACAAGCCGGAAAATGGCGTGTTCTGGGAATCGGCAGGCGAAGGCGAATACACCGTTGCCGATATCACCAAAAATGACCGTGGTACGGAAATCACCTTACACCTGCGTGAAGGCGAAGATGAATTCCTCGATGACTGGCGCGTACGCTCGATTATCAGTAAATATTCCGATCACATCGCATTGCCGGTAGAGATTGAAAAACGGGAAGAAAAAGACGGCGAAACCGTGATTTCCTGGGAGAAAATCAACAAGGCCCAGGCGTTGTGGACCCGTAACAAGTCGGAAATTAAAGACGACGAGTACAACGAGTTTTACAAGCACATCGCGCATGATTTCACCGATCCGCTGACCTGGAGCCACAACCGCGTGGAAGGTAAGCAGGAGTACACCAGCCTGCTATATATCCCGTCGCAGGCGCCGTGGGATCTGTGGAACCGCGATCACAAACATGGTCTGAAGCTGTACGTACAGCGCGTGTTCATTATGGACGATGCCGAGCAGTTCATGCCGAACTATCTGCGTTTCGTGCGCGGCCTGATTGATTCTAATGACCTGCCGTTGAACGTCTCCCGTGAAATCCTGCAGGACAGCACGGTAACGCGTAATCTGCGCAGCGCCCTAACCAAACGCGTTCTGCAAATGCTGGAAAAACTGGCGAAAGACGACGCGGAAAAATACCAAACCTTCTGGAAACAGTTCGGTCTGGTGCTGAAAGAAGGCCCGGCGGAAGATCACGCCAACCAGGAAGCGATCGCTAAACTGTTGCGCTTTGCCTCCACCCATACCGACTCTTCCGCCCAGACCGTGTCGCTGGAAGATTACGTCTCCCGGATGAAAGAAGGGCAGGAAAAAATCTACTACATCACCGCAGACAGCTATGCGGCGGCGAAAAACAGCCCGCACCTGGAGCTGCTGCGTAAGAAAGGCATCGAAGTGCTGCTGCTCTCCGATCGCATCGACGAGTGGATGATGAACTACCTGACCGAGTTTGACGGTAAAGCATTCCAGTCGGTCGCTAAAGCCGATGAGTCCATCGAAAAACTGGCGGATGAAGTCGACGAAAACGCGAAAGAAGCGGAAAAGGCGCTTGAGCCGTTCGTGGAGCGTGTCAAAACCCTGCTGGGCGATCGCGTGAAAGAGGTGCGTCTGACGCATCGTTTAACCGACACGCCGGCGATTGTCACCACCGATGCGGATGAAATGAGCACCCAGATGGCGAAACTGTTCGCCGCGGCCGGTCAGTCCGTGCCGGAAGTGAAATACATCTTTGAGCTCAACCCGGATCATGTGCTGGTTAAACGCACTGCCGATACCGAGGATGAAGCGCAGTTTAAAGAGTGGGTCGAGCTGCTGCTGGATCAGGCGCTGTTCGCTGAACGCGGTACGCTGGAAGATCCGAACCAGTTTATCCGCCGTATGAACCAGTTGCTGGTGTCCTGATAACGCTCATCTGATTGCCGGATAGCGACGCGAAGCATCTTATCCGGCCTACGGACGGGTACTGTTTTGTGACTGCCGGATAGCGACGCGAAGCATCTTATCCGGCCTACGGACGAGTACTGTTTGTAGGCCGGATAAGCGCCAGCGCCATCCGGCATTTTTTATAATACCTTCTCTTTTCTCGATTTCTCTTCGTTAACCGTTTCAGCATCAGGCGGCTTCCTTGAGCGAAATGCGTGATGGTGGTATCGTTTAGCGCTTTTTAAAAAATATCGACAACCTTTGAGGGGATTTTCGTAATGCGTATTATTCTGCTTGGCGCTCCGGGCGCGGGTAAAGGAACTCAGGCTCAGTTCATCATGGAGAAATATGGTATTCCGCAAATCTCCACTGGCGATATGCTGCGCGCCGCAGTGAAATCAGGCTCCGAGTTGGGCAAACAGGCGAAAGATATCATGGACGCCGGTAAACTGGTGACCGATGAGCTGGTGATCGCGCTGGTTAAAGAGCGTATCGCCCAGGAAGACTGCCGTAACGGTTTTCTGCTGGACGGTTTCCCGCGCACGATCCCGCAGGCTGACGCGATGAAAGAAGCGGGTATTGTCGTGGATTACGTGCTGGAATTCGACGTACCGGACGAACTGATCGTTGACCGTATTGTGGGTCGTCGCGTACACGCCGCCTCTGGCCGCGTTTACCACGTAAAGTTTAATCCGCCGAAAGTGGAAGGCAAAGATGACGTCACCGGCGAAGAGCTGACCACCCGTAAAGACGATCAGGAAGAGACCGTTCGCAAACGTCTGGTGGAATATCATCAGATGACCGCGCCGCTGATTGGCTACTACCAGAAAGAAGCGGAAGCGGGCAACACCAAATACGCTAAAGTTGACGGTACGCAGGCCGTTGCCGACGTGCGCGCAGCGCTGGAAAAAATCCTCGGTTAATTTTTTCGCGTAGTGAACCGCTTATCAGGCCTGCCATTATCCCGCAAGCCTGATAAGCGTAACGCCATCAGGCAATCGGTGCCGGATGACGGCCTGAACGCCTTATCCGGCCTGCTGGTATCGTTAGCGCCATTCGGCAAATTCTCGTCTTACCTCTCGCAGCAATTAGTTCTTCTTTATCGCTTTTCCGCTACAATTATCAACAATTTGAATAGATAAGAGGCGGCAATGCGTCAGACGAAAACCGGTATCCTGCTGGCTAACCTTGGCACGCCAGATGCCCCAACTCCTGAAGCGGTAAAGCGCTACCTGAAACAATTTTTAAGCGACAGACGCGTGGTGGATACTCCTCGTCTGCTGTGGTGGCCGCTGCTGCGTGGCGTTATTTTACCGCTGCGTTCGCCGCGCGTCGCGAAACTCTATCAATCTATCTGGATGGATGGCGGTTCGCCGCTCATGGTATATAGCCGCGAACAGCAACAGGCGCTGGCCGCGCGGTTGCCAGACACGCCCGTCGCGCTGGGGATGAGCTACGGTTCGCCCTCGCTGGAAAGCGCTGTCGATGAACTGTTAGCAAGCGACGTCGACCATATCGTCGTGCTGCCGTTGTACCCGCAATACTCTTGCTCAACGGTGGGCGCAGTCTGGGACGAACTGGGGCGGATACTGGCGCGTAAACGTCGTATTCCCGGTATCTCATTTATTCGCGATTACGCGGATGACGGCGCTTATATCGATGCGCTGGCGAAAAGCGCGCGTGAGTCGTTCGCCAGGCACGGCGAGCCGGATGTGCTTCTGCTCTCCTATCACGGCATTCCACAACGTTATGCGGATGAAGGCGATGACTACCCGCAGCGCTGTCGCGATACCACACGCGAACTGGTTTCCGCATTGGGGCTGCCGCCGGAAAAGGTAATGATGACGTTCCAGTCGCGCTTTGGCCGTGAACCGTGGCTGACGCCGTACACCGATGAAACGCTAAAAATGTTGGGTGAAAAGGGGACTGGCCATATTCAGGTCATGTGTCCGGGATTTGCCGCGGATTGTCTGGAGACGCTGGAAGAGATAGCGGAACAGAATCGCGAGATTTTCCTTGAAGCGGGCGGTAAAAAATATGCGTACATTCCGGCGCTGAACGCGACGCCGGAACATATTGATATGATGCTGAAACTCACGGCGCCGTACCGTTAACGCGGCGTCTTCATCCTCGCCATAAAGAAGCGTGCGCCGTCCTGCAAGGCATCGTCGGCGATTGTCATCATTCGCGAATAGTGCAGAAAGGCGTGCAGCGTGCCGGGATACATTTTGTATTCGCAGGGCTGCTGGTGCGCCTGTAATGTCTGGTGCAGCAAGCGGCTGTCATCAATGAGCGGATCAAACTCCGCGCTGGCAATAAAGCAGGGCGGCACATCGCGCGTGAGATCGTTATTAAACAGACAATACCAGGGCGATTCCCGATCTTCATCGTTACGCAGATAGGCCTTTTCGTACATGTCCAGATCTTCACGCGTCAGGCCGTCCCACGCGCCGCCGAACAGACGGCGGCTTACCGAATCCTGCAACCCATACAGCCCATACCACAACAGAATCGCGATAACGTTACCGCAGCGAATGTGCTTATCACGTAGCCAGAGCGCGCTGGCAAGCGCCAGCATGGCGCCTGCGGAATCCCCGGCGAAACCGATTTTCTCTACGTTGAGCGAGTATTCATCGGCATGTTGAGAGAAGTAGCTGCATACCGCGACGGTTTCTTCAATGGCCTGCGGATAACGCGCTTGCGGCGACAGCGAATAATCAATACCGATCACGGTGCAGCCGGTATAACGCGCCAGCAGACGCATTATCCGGTCATGCGTATCCAGGTTACCGAGGATAAATCCGCCGCCGTGCAGATAGTATAAGGTCGCCTGGCTGGTCGGCTGCGGCGAGTAGAGCCGGGTTGTTACATCGCCATAAGGCGTAGGGACGACGCAGGTGCGGGTGGTCATGGACGGCGCGTCGGCATTCCAGAAACGGCGCTCAAGAAGATAATACTGACGCTGGGTCTCAATATCGCCATCGGCAGGCCAGGGGGGAAGGCCTGGTTGCTGGAAGTTTACGACGGCTTTCATTTCGTCTGACAGTCGGGTGAGTACGGGAATTTTATTTTCCGGCTTCATAAAACGCTCCTTGTGAAAGTGAACCATTGTAAAAAACGCGGCTGGAGAAACTGCGATCTCGTCGTCCGATATTGAAACGCCATCGTCCGTCGCGCGCAGCAGGGGGAATGTGCTACCATGCAGCGCTCCGTTATTCATCCGTAAGCACAATCATGAAATTTCCTGGTAAACGTAAATCCAAACACTATTTTCCCGTCAATGCGCGTGACCCGTTGTTGCAACAAATTCAGCCAGAACAGGAAACCAACGCCTCCTGGGTCGTCGGTATCGACCAGACGTTGGTGGATATTGAGGCGAAAGTGGATGACGATTTTATTACACGCTATGGATTAAGCGCCGGGCATTCTCTGGTGATAGAAGACGAGGTGGCGGAGAAGCTGTATCAGGAACTGACGCGGGAAAATCTGATCACCCATCAGTTTGCTGGCGGCACCATAGGCAATACGATGCATAATTACTCGGTACTGGCGGATGACCGTTCGGTGTTACTGGGCGTGATGTGCAGCAATATTGAGATTGGCAGCTACGCTTATCGCTACCTGTGTAATACTTCCAGCCGTACCGACCTGAATTATCTGCAAGCGGTAGATGGCCCGATTGGCCGCTGTTTCACGCTGATTGGCGAATCCGGCGAGCGTACCTTCGCTATCAGCCCCGGCCATATGAATCAGTTACGGGCGGAAAGTATTCCGGAAGCGGTGATCGCTGGCGCTTCCGCGCTGGTGTTGACCTCATATCTGGTGCGCTGTAAGCCTGGCGAACCGATGCCTGACGCGACGATGAAAGCGATCGAATACGCGAAAAAGCATAACGTGCCGGTTGTCATGACGCTGGGCACCAAATTTGTGATCGCCGATAATCCGCAGTGGTGGCAGGCGTTTCTCAAAGAGAATGTCTCGATTCTGGCAATGAACGAAGAAGAAGCGGAAGCGCTGACCGGCGAAAACGACCCGCTGCTGGCGGCGGATAAGGCGCTGGACTGGGTCGACCTGGTGTTATGCACCGCCGGGCCGATAGGGTTATATATGGCGGGCTTCACCGAAGAGGAAGCAAAACGTAAAACCCAGCATCCGCTGCTGCCAGGGGCTATTGCTGAATTTAACCAGTATGAATTTAGCCGGGCAATGCGCCATAAAGATTGTATTAATCCGCTGCGCGTTTATTCGCATATTGCGCCGTATATGGGCGGGCCGGAAAAAATCATGAACACCAACGGCGCGGGCGATGGTGCGCTGGCGGCGCTGCTGCACGATATTACGGCGAACAGTTACCATCGTAGCAACGTACCGAACTCCAGTAAGCACAAATTCACCTGGCTGACCTATTCGTCGCTGGCGCAGGTGTGTAAATATGCTAACCGTGTCAGTTATCAGGTACTGAACCAGCACTCTCCGCGTCTGACACGCGGGCTGCCGGAGCGTGAGGACAGCCTGGAAGAGTCATACTGGGATCGCTAATCTGGCTTGCCCGATGGCGCTGCGCGCATCGGGCCGTCCGGCAAACCCTTAACTGGCGACGACTTCACCCGCGGGCGGCGTTTCAAGCAGTTCCAGCATCGCCCGGGCAATTTCTCGCTCGCCCATCACTACCTGATTAGCTCCCCGCTCGGTAATATATTTCACTTCATCATCATAGTGCGCGCGGGCGATTATCTCGATATCAGGACTTTTTTCCCGCGCTGAGGCGACAATCTCACCGGCTTCGTAACCGTTGGGGATGGTCAACAACAGCCAGCGGGCGCAGTCCAGATGCGCCAGATTCATGATTTCTTCGTTAGCGGCGTTGCCCAGCACGGCGCGAATCCCGCGTTCGCGCAGCTCATCCACGCGGGTACGGGACGTTTCGATAACCACCAGCGGAATCCCCGCCGCCAGTAATTTTTCTCCCAGCAGACTGCCTACGCGGCCAAAACCCACCAGCAGGGCATGATTACAGATATCCACCGGAATTTGCTTCTCTTCTTCGATAGCCTCTTCCAGAGTTTGCTCTTCCAGCGTTTCGGTTTTCGCCAGATATTTCTCCAGCAGGGTAAACAGTACGGGATTAAGCATAATCGACAAAATAGCGCCTGCCAGCACCAGGTTCTGTCCCGCTTGCGGCAGCAGGTTGAGCGCCATGCCGAGTCCGGCGAGAATAAAGGCGAACTCGCCGATTTGCGCCAGGCTGGCGGCAATGGTCAGCGCGGTTCGCGGCGAGTGGCCGAACATACGCACCAGGAAAAATGCAGCGATCGATTTGCCAAAGACGATAATAGCAAGCGTCGCCAGCACCGCCAGCGGCTGTTGAATCAAGACTAACGGGTCGAACAACATGCCGACGGAAACAAAAAACAGGACGGCAAAGGCGTCGCGCAGCGGCAACGTATCGTGCGCCGCCCGGTGACTCAGTTCCGACTCATTAAGCACCATTCCAGCGAAGAACGCGCCCAGCGCAAAAGAGACGTCAAACAGTTCTACCGCGCCAAACGCAATGCCTAACGCCAGCGCCAGTACGGAAAGGGTAAATAATTCGCGCGAGCCGGTGGCGGCGCTGCGGGCCATAATCCACGGCACCAGGCGGCGTCCGACCAGCATCATGATGGCGATAAACGCCACCACTTTACCAATGGTTATCCCCATATCGACTGCCAGCGAGGCTATGCCGACATCGCCTTTTTCCACCATGCCGGCAACGGCGGGCAGCAAGACCAGCGTCAGCACCATCACCAGATCTTCGACAATCAGCCAGCCGATGGCGATTTGTCCGCGCTGGCTATCAAGGAGTTGCCGCTCCTCAAGCGCGCGCAGCAGGACGACGGTACTGGCGGTAGACAGACAGAGACCAAAAACGATGCCGGTCATTAATGACCATCCCAGCACGGCGGAAAGCGCCATACCCAGCAGCGTCGCCACCGCTATCTGAGCGACAGCGCCGGGGATGGCGATAGACTTTACCGCCATCAAATCCTTCAGCGAAAAATGCAGCCCGACGCCGAACATCAATAGAATCACGCCGAGCTCCGCCAGCTCCGGCGCCAGTTTGGTATCCGCAACAAAACCTGGGGTAAAAGGTCCCGCCAGAACGCCCGCTAACAGATATCCCACCAGTGGAGAAATACGCAATTTGTTGGCAATCATGCCGAGAATAAAAGCGAGCACAAGGCCGCCGACAATGGTGGTGATAAGCGGGGTAGCGTGATGCATTCCGTCTCCTTTGGTTGCTGGACTCCAAAACTCCGGGTAATAGTTTATGACAATTTCAATCAGGATGTTTATAAAAAATGGTTGTGTTTTATAAAAAGATACGATCTGAAGGCAAAAAGAGCACGGAACGTAAAAGTGATAAGTATGGGATGGACAAAGCAAGATGGCATCAGGATGTACAGGCGGTTAAAGCGTACCTTTAACCGCCATAAAATCATGCTTTATGTCGATTATCAGGTAAGAATATGGTCAGTATCCCCAGAAGCGGCAGGAAAGCACAGATTTTATAAACTAAATAGATACTGGTATGGTCGGCAATCAGCCCCAACACCGCTGCGCCCAGGCCTCCCATTCCGAAGGCAAACCCGAAAAACAGGCCGGAAACCATACCGATGCGTCCTGGCAGCAGCTCCTGGGCATACACCAGAATGGCGGAAAACGCCGACGCGAGAATAAAGCCGATAATCACCGTTAAAATCCCCGTCCAGTACAGCGTGGCGTAGGGTAAAACAAGGGTAAACGGCGCGACGCCGAGAATAGAACCCCAAATCACATATTTCCTGCCGATTTTATCGCCCACCGGCCCGCCGATTACCGTCCCGGCAGCCACCGCAAACAGGAAGGCAAACAGATGGAGCTGCGCGTTTTGTATTGATAATCCGAATTTTTGCATCAGATAAAAGGTGTAATAGCTACTGATGCTCGCCATATAGAAATATTTCGAGAAAATGAGTAGCAATAATACGCTGACCGCCAGCACGACTTTATTGCGCGGCAGCGGGTTAGCGATTATCGCTTTTGGCTTGCCTTTCGCTATCCGGTGCTGGGCGGCATACCAGCGGCTGATCTGCGCCAGCACCACGATCGCCAGCAGCGCGGCCAGCACAAACCAGGCGACATTCCCTTTGCCATAGGGCGCGATAATCACGGCGGCCAGCAGCGGGCCCAATGAACTGCCGAAGTTACCGCCGACCTGGAAGATAGACTGCGCCAGACCATGACGTCCGCCGGAGGCCATGCGCGCCACGCGGGACGATTCCGGGTGAAAAACGGACGAGCCGGTACCCACCAGCGCCGCAGCGAGCAATACGCCGCCAAAACTTCCCGCCATTGCCAGCAGTACCAACCCGCTCAGGGTAAAACACATGCCGACAGGCAGCGACCACGGCATGGGATACTTATCCGTCCAGTAGCCGACGACCGGTTGCAGTAGCGATGAGGCGAGCTGGAACGTCAGGGTGATCAAACCTATCTGGACGAAGGTCAGCGAGAACTCCGCCTGCAACAGGGGATAAATGGCTAAGATTAGCGACTGGATCATATCGTTCAGCAGATGGGAAAGACTGATCGCGCCCAAAATACCAAACGAAGTACGTGCTTTAGCGGCCGCTGCGGGCGCGCCGGCTAACGGCTGGGTTGGTTCACTCATGGCCATAGAAAGTCACTTAAATTTTATGCGATGTTGGAGATAGTAGGATGTGTAATTATTACTTGCCTAACATACCTGTGAAATGTGTTTGAAGGAAGTCTCAATTCTGAAAACATATTTGTCTATTATTGCAAGGAAAGGTAATTTCTGCGGTTGATATTGAGTCAGGGAGAGAAAGATGAAATTTTTGAAACGGGGTGTGGCGCTGGCGTTACTGGCGGCGTTCGCGCTGACGACTCAGCCTGCACAGGCTTACGAAAAAGATAAAACCTATAAAATTACTATCCTGCATACCAACGATCACCACGGTCACTTCTGGCGCAGCGAATATGGCGAATATGGTCTGGCGGCGCAAAAAACGCTGGTGGACAGTATCCGTAAAGAGGTGGCGCAAGAGGGGGGAAGCGTCCTGTTGTTATCCGGCGGCGACATTAATACCGGGGTGCCGGAATCCGATCTCCAGGATGCGGAGCCCGATTTCCGCGGGATGAATCTGATTGGCTACGACGCTATGGCCGTCGGTAATCATGAGTTTGATAACCCGCTCACCGTATTGCGCCAGCAGGAAAAGTGGGCGAAGTTTCCCTTTCTTTCCGCCAATATTTATCAAAAAAGTACCGGCGAGCGTCTGTTTAAGCCGTGGGCTATTTTTACACGCCAGGATATAAAAATCGCGGTAATTGGCTTAACCACCGATGACACGGCGAAAATAGGCAACCCGGAATATTTCACCGATATTGAGTTTCGTAAACCTGCTGAAGAAGCAAACGTGGTGATTCAGGAACTTAATATGAATGAAAAACCGGACGTGATTATCGCGACCACGCATATGGGACATTATGACAACGGCGATCACGGCTCGAACGCGCCGGGCGACGTTGAGATGGCGCGTAGCCTGCCTGCCGGTTCGCTGGCGATGATTGTGGGCGGTCACTCACAAGACCCGGTATGCATGGCGTCGGAAAATAAAAAACAGGTGAATTACGTACCGGGAACGCCCTGCGCGCCGGATAAGCAAAATGGTATCTGGATCGTGCAGGCGCATGAGTGGGGTAAATATGTGGGCCGCGCGGATTTCGAATTCCGTAACGGCGAGATGAAAATGGTTAACTACCAGCTTATTCCGGTAAATCTCAAGAAAAAAGTGACCTGGAATAACGGGAAAAGCGAGCGTGTACTTTACACGCCGGAAATCGCAGAAAATCCGCAAATGCTCTCGTTATTAACGCCGTTCCAGAATAAAGGTAAAGCGCAACTGGAGGTGAAAATTGGTAGCGTGAATGGCCTTCTTGAAGGCGATCGCAGTAAGGTCAGATTTGTCCAGACCAATATGGGACGGGTGATTCTGGCTGCGCAGATCGCGCGCACCGGCGCCGATTTTGGCGTGATGAGCGGCGGCGGTATTCGCGACTCGATTGAGGCGGGAGATATTACCTATAAAAGCGTGCTCAAGGTACAGCCGTTCGGCAACATTGTGGTGTATGCCGATATGAGTGGCAAAGAGGTGGTTGATTATCTCACCGCCGTAGCGCAGATGAAACCGGACTCCGGCGCTTATCCACAGTTCGCCAATGTGAGCTTTGTCGCCAAAGAGGGCAAGCTCACCGATCTGAAAATCAAAGGCGAGCCTGTTGATCCGGCCAAAACCTACCGCATGGCGACGCTGAGTTTCAACGCCACGGGCGGCGATGGTTATCCGCGCATCGATAACAAACCGGGATACGTGAATACCGGGTTTATTGACGCGGAAGTGCTGAAAGAGTTTATTCAGCAGAATTCACCGCTGGATGCGGCGGCGTTTACGCCAAAAGGCGAGGTGAGCTGGCTGTAGCGGTACGGATAGCCATTTCTGCCTGATGGCGCGCAGCCTTAAGGCCTACGGATTATGTCTGCTGTAGGCCGGATAAGGCGTTTGCGCCGCTATCCGGCAATGTATTTTACGCAGGCTTAATCCCGACGCGCGATATCAGCGAATGTAGCACCCAGTATGGCGGCCAAATCGTCAGCCGCCAGTTCAATATCCAGCCCGCGTTTACCACCGGAAACATAAATAGTGGCAAACGTGCGGGCTGGCGCGTCAATCAGCGTAGGCAGCCGTTTCTTCTGTCCCAGCGGACTGATCCCGCCGACCAGATATCCCGTGGTGCGTTGCGCTACCATCGGGTCGGCCATATCGACCTTTTTCGCGCCCAGAGCTTTGGCGACTTTTTTCAAATCCAGCTGCCCGGCTACAGGCGTCACGGCGACGGCCAGTTGCTTCATATCGCCATTCACGGCAACCAAAAGCGTTTTATACACCTGATCGGCGTTTAGCCCGAGCTTACGCACCACTTCATCGCCAAAGTTAGTTTCATTCGGATCGTGATCGTAGGTGTGAATGTTAAACAGAATCTTATTCTTTTCGAGTAACTTAACTGCGGGTGTCATAACGTTCCTTCTTACTACAGACGTGATTTGCCATCAGCATACGCCCGAAAGCGGACTAAAAAATAGTATAATCTTGTGTATTAGGTCTTGGCAGTTGCGGCAACTTTGAGCGACAATCTGAAGATCCGAAGCGAAAGCGTCGGGATAATAATAACGATGAAATTCCTCTTTGACGGGCCAATAGCGATATTGGCCATTTTTTTATTTCAATATTTGCGGTAGGTTGCCTTCGCCGTACAGATGTAGCGCCCCTACGGCTACCACGTAGCGTCCCGGCGGCAGTGCCAGCAGCGCGTCGCGCCAGGCTTCATTGCGTTTCACCATCAGTACATCATACAGCGGTTGGCTAAACGTTCTGGGGAGCGAAGCGCCGACGCTGGTCGGCGGCTGTTCAAGCCACCAGCCGATCATCACTTGCAAAAGCCGTGCGTTGGTGTGCCAGTGCGTCAGCGTGTCGTCGAGCAGCGCCATCCCGCCATCGGGCAGATCGCAGAGTAGTTCGAGCTGGTGTTTCGCCCCTTCCAGCTCTTGCACCGGCAGCGACATTTCGCGGGCAGCCTGTAATAGCTGATAATCAATGCCATAGTCCGGACGCAATCCCAGCCGTTGCGCCTGCGTGGCCTGTAGCACCATAGCTATCTGCCATAAAGGTTGATTATCAAAATGGATCAGCGGCATACCCAACTCGCTGACCCGTTTTTCCAGTGCGCTTAGCTGCCCGGCGCTGAGACGTTCGACCAACGGCGGACATTTGGGGAGATTGCTGAATGGCGTTTCGTTACCGGAAATATCCGCTTCAACGACCAGCGCGTCGGCCTGGCGTAGCTTTTTCACCAGCTTTGCTGGAAGAGGAGCCATATCGCGCGTCCCCATATGAATACTGCCAACCAGATGCAGATGACGACCGCCGGGCAGGGAGAGATCGATAGCAGGCCAACTATTTGGGGTACCACGCAGCGCGCGCCATAAACGTTTAAGTTGATTTAATAGCTCCATACGCGTTCCCTTTGAAAAAGCTCATGCTAGCGCGTTGGAGAAAAGGGCGCAATGCGCCCTGACGGGACGTCAACGATCGGTCGGGTTATTCGCTGCCGTCGAGATAGGCCGTTCTGGCGATGGTCATTTCAAGCTGGCATTTATAAATACTGATGCGCTTTTCAGCAGGTATGGCCTCGGATTTTGCATCGCTAAGTTTGCCGCACTGCTGCTCTTTTTTTGTCACCCAGACTCGCTGCTCTTGTTTTAATGCCGTTCGGGCAGAGGCGGGTAGTGAATTCCAGACCTGATTAAGCTCGCGATCTCTACTCTCAAATTTCTTTGCTGCGATTTCAATCAGTGAGCTATTTTTTTTCTTTATGAGGTTATCACCAGATACCGTCATTCTTGCCATTACATAAATAGACCACGTCAATTTATAAATTTTTTTCACAGGGGTGACGACAATATCTTTGTTGTTGTCAGCAAGCTGGATATTGTAGTTAACCTCTTTCCAGGTCATCGTATTATTTATTACCTGGCTGTTTTCTTGTGAAATATAGGATAGAGTATCTGGTAAGTCTTTCATTAATTTAAGAAATGGCTGAGGAATACCTATGGTGACGGTAGCCGAGCAAGTTCGTAGGTTAGCATTTTCTGGTTGAGGGTTCTGCGTTATTACATCACTGAATTGAACAGGAATAGCCCGGAGTTGCTGCTCGTACTGAGTCTGGGGGATATCGAAGAAAAGCGTGGAGGGCGCTTTAATATAGCTTTGCTGTAAACGACCTAATGCTTCATTATAGATCCACTCTTTTGCCGCCGTGACTGCATTATCGTTGCCGCATTTTAACTCTGGACTGGAATCAAATAATCCTGCATAACTAACTGCGGGAGAAAGCAGGAAAAGAAGAGTAACTGCTTTTCTAAACATAAATAACACATCCTTATGATTCAAAAAAACATTATAAAATGTTGTTTTTTATTTTTCTACAGGATGTGCGGTTAAATTTTTATATATTGATACGGTAAATTACTGATGGCTTAATAATATATCAGGCAGCTAATGCTGCCTGATAGGACTTTTTACGCTTTCGGTTTAAAGCGCAATAGCCGGTTGGCATTGCTCACGACGGTAATGGAAGACAGCGCCATTGCCGCACCCGCTACTACCGGGTTTAACAAGGTACCGGTAAACGGCCACAGAATACCGGCGGCCACCGGGATACCAATGCTGTTGTAGATAAATGCGCCAAGCAGGTTTTGCTTCATATTGCGCAACGTCGCGCGCGAAATGGCCAGCGCATCCGCCACGCCCATCAGACTATGGCGCATCAGCGTAATCGCCGCGGTTTCAATCGCCACATCACTGCCGCCGCCCATCGCGATACCGACGTCCGCCTGCGCCAGCGCGGGCGCATCGTTGATACCATCGCCGACCATCGCAACCTGACGACCCTGGCTTTGCAGACGTTTAATCGCATCGGCTTTGCCATCCGGCAGAACGCCCGCAATCACTTCATCAATACCCGCTTCTTTGGCAATCGCGTTAGCCGTCGTTGGGTTATCCCCGGTGAGCATCACCAGACGGTATCCGGCGTTGTGCAGGCGTTCAAGCGCGGCAATACTATCGCTGCGCAATGGATCGCGTACCGCCAGTAACGCCGCCGCTTTACCGTCAATCGCCAGCAGGACCGGAGTAGAGCCTTGCGAGGCCTGCGCGGTGATTTCCGCCGTCATATCATCCGTGGCGACGTGCTGTTCGTTCAGCAACGCCTGGTTCCCCAGAAGCAGTTGATGACCTTCCGCTTCACCGCTGACGCCCAGTCCGCGCAGCGTTCTGAAACCGTTCACCTGAGGCAGTTTATCGTCGCCGGCTTTTTCCAGAATCGCATGGGCCAGCGGGTGGCTGGAGCCTTGTTCGAGCGCGGCTGCCAGACGTAATGCCTGAGCTTCCTCAACGCCGTTAAAGGTTTTTACCGCCACCACTTGCGGCTTGCCTTCCGTCAGCGTCCCGGTTTTATCAAAAACGAGGGTATCCAACGTACTGGCGCGTTGCAGGGCATCGGCGTCGCGTACCAGCACGCCGAATTCGGCAGCGCGGCCTACGCCGGAAATAATCGACATTGGCGTCGCCAGGCCTAATGCGCAAGGGCAGGCGATAATCAGTACGGTGGTGGCGATGACCAGCGTATAAACAATTTGCGGCGCCGGTCCGAAGAAATACCAGATAGCGGCGCTGAACAGCGCAATGGCCACGACGACGGGAACGAATACCGCGGAGATTTTATCGGCCAGTTGGCCAATTTCCGGTTTACTGCTTTGCGCCTGGCGTACCATGCGAATAATGCGTGACAGCGTGGTATGACTGCCCACCGCGCTGGCGCGGAACAGGACGCTGCCGTCCTGGACGACGGTGCCGGCATGAACGCTATCGCCTTCGCCTTTTTGCTGTGGAATGGGTTCGCCGGTCAGCATGGCTTCATCAAGCCACGCTTCGCCCTGGGTAATTTCGCCATCCACCGGCACGCGATCGCCGGTAGTGAGCCGCAACAGCATCCCTGGCTGAACGTCCGCCAACGGGACGCTTTTTTCGCCGTCTTCTGTCACGACGCGTGCGGTGGGCGGGGTGAGATCGAGTAATTTTTCCAGCGCTTTTGAGGAACGCTGACGGGCGCGCGCTTCCAGCATGTGTCCGAGATTAATCAGACCGATAATCATCGCGCTGGCTTCGTAATAAAGGTGCCGCGCTTCCATCGGGAACCACTGCGGCCACAGGTTGACGCTCATGGAGTAGAGCCAGGCGACCCCGGTGCCGAGCGCCACCAGCGTATCCATCGTCGCCGTGCCGTTCAGCAGGCTTTTCCACGCGTTACGGTAAAAATGACCGCCCGCAAAGATCATCACCGCAAGCGTGATCAGGCCAATAGCCAGCCACAGGCTGCGGTTGTCGCCGGTCACCATCATGTTATCGCCGATCATCCCCCAGACCATGACCGGTATACCGACCGCCAGAGCGACGATGGCCTGCCAGCGAAAACGTTTCATGGTGGCGATGGCGGTTTCCTGCTGGCGCTCGCGGCGTTTGATGTCATCTTCAATCGCCTCTGCGCCGTAGCCGGCTTTTTCCACCGCCTGCACTAAATCAGCGGCGGACGCGCTGCCCACCACCAGCGCAGTGCGTTCCGCCAGGTTTACCCGTGCCTGCGTGACGCCCGGTACGCTTTGTAGCGCATGTTGTACGCGGGTGACACAACTGGCGCAGCTCATGCCGCTTAACAGCAACTGTTGGCTTTCTTCATCGGCCGTCGCTACCGGAAGCTCATGAGGAACCGCTGCCAGTGCTTCCGACGGGATTGATGACTCCGTCAGCGGTTTAGCCTTTGGGTGGCTTAACGTCGCGCCATACCCGGCTTGTTTGATGGTTTCAATTAACGCGTCCGCACTGGCGGTACCGGTAACGTGCGCTTCGGTTACGGTGACGTCCGCCAGCTCAACATCCGGACGTTGTTCAAGACTTTCTTTCACGCGTTTAACGCAATGACCGCAGGACAAACCGTCCAGGGTCAGGTCGATAGTTTGAGACATAGTAAAAACTCCTTTATGATTGGTCATCAATTCATTGACCTTAGTAATCGTAGTGACTCACTGTGATAAAGGTTAAACCTTCCAGCAAGGTTAAGGTCAAGGGGGAAATATGAATATTAGCGATGTGGCGAAAAAAACCGGTTTAACCAGCAAAGCCATTCGGTTTTATGAAGAGAAAGGGCTGGTGACGACGCCATTACGTAGCGAAAATGGTTATCGCACCTACACGCAGAAGCATTTAAACGAGTTGACGTTGCTGCGACAGGCGAGGCAGGTGGGGTTTAATCTGGAAGAGTGTGGCGAACTGGTCAATCTGTTTAACGATCCGCGACGCCATAGCGCAGATGTGAAAAAGCGGACGCTGGAAAAGGTCGCGGAGATCGAGCGCCATATCAGCGAGCTGCAATCAATGCGCGATCAACTGCTGGCGCTGGCGGAGAGTTGTCCCGGCGATGACAGCGCCGACTGCCCGATTATTGATAATCTTTCCGGCTGCTGTCATCACAAGACGCAAAAGCCACGTTGATTAAACGGCGCGAATGCGTAAGGTGATGCCTTCCACGGCGATCACTTCGACATGCGTACCTGCGCGCAGGTCTTCGTCAGCGCATACCGGCCACGAGCTGTCGCCGACACGCATATGACCCCGTCCGTTCACTAACGCGGCATCAAGCATAAACCGGCGGCCTACCAGTTGTTGTCCGCGTTGGTTAAGGCGGCTGTCGGTCGGCTTCTGTTCCCGCACGCGACGCGCCAGCCAGCGCCACCAAAGCCAGGCCGCCAGCAACGTTAAGGCCGCAAACAGCACGCCCTGCCATTCCCAGCCGAGCGGTAAGAGCCAGACGGTTAAGCCGGTAATCACTGCCGCCACGCCGCTCCACAGCAAATAGCCGTTACCGCCGAGCATTTCCGCAGCCAACAACAGGCCGCCGAGGCTAAGCCAGAAGATATGCGGATGTACCAGAATCATCGCTATCATGCTTTTTTCCGTTCGCTGGCGCTGTCCTTAACCAGCTCGCTGATCCCGGCGATAGCGCCCATCAGACTGCTGGCATCCAGCGGCATCATGACCACTTTGCTGTTATTCGCCGAGCCGATTTGCTGTAACGCTTCGGTGTATTTCTGCGCCACGAAGTAGTTTATCGCCTGAATATCCCCGGCGGCGATGGCTTCAGACACCATCTGCGTAGCGCGGGCTTCCGCTTCGGCGGAACGTTCGCGGGCTTCCGCCTGCAGGAAAGCGGACTGACGTTCGCCTTCGGCTTTCAGAATCTGCGACTGTTTTTCCCCCTCGGCTTTCAGTATTTCCGCCTGACGTACCCCTTCGGCCTCAAGGATATAGGCGCGTTTGGTACGTTCCGCTTTCATCTGGGCATTCATCGAGGAGATCAATTCCGCGGGCGGGCGGACATCGCGAATTTCGATACGGGTAACTTTAATTCCCCACGGGTTGGTGGCTTCATCGACAATATGCAGCAGCCGCGTGTTGATGCTGTCGCGCTGGGAGAGCATTTCATCCAGCTCCATCGAACCGAGCACCGTACGGATATTGGTCATGGTCAGGTTAATGATCGCCAGTTCCAGGTTACTGACTTCATAAGCGGCGCGCGGCGCATCGATAACCTGAATAAAACAGACCGCATCGATAGTGACGTTGGCGTTATCTTTTGAGATCACCTCCTGCGACGGAATATCCAGCACCTGCTCCATCATATTGATCTTGCGGCCAATTCTGTCCATAAATGGTACAACAAGGCTTAATCCCGGCTGCAGGGTTTTGGTGTAACGTCCAAAGCGCTCCACCGTCCACTGGTATCCCTGCGGAACGATTTTGACGCCCGCGCCGACGATCACCAGCGCGACGAAAATGAGAATAGGGATAAGAATGAGCATAGCTAAACCTCCTGTTGCGTTGTCCATAAACCGATTTTGCTGACGAATTAAGCGAATTATACCTGATTCAGTAAAGCATGTTCCCCCCTTATTAATTACAGGGATACACTATCGCTATAAAAATATGAACAACGGATGCGCAATAAATGACAGAACGTAGCATGTTGCTTGAGTTAAAGCAGGTCGGTTACCGGACTGCGACGACAAAAATAGTGAATAACATCAGTTTTACGCTGCAACGCGGCGAATTTAAGTTAATTACCGGTCCTTCTGGCTGCGGAAAAAGTACGTTGTTGAAAATGGTGGCCTCGCTAATAAGCCCTGATATCGGCGTGATTCTTTTTGAGGGGCAGGATATTACTACTCTGAGTCCGGAAGCCTATCGCCAGCAGGTTTCTTATTGCGCTCAGACGCCAGCGCTATTTGGCGATACGGTTTACGATAACCTGATTTTTCCCTGGCAAATTCGCCATCAGCGCCCGCAGCCGACAGCCTTCGCAGACGATCTGGCGCGTTTTGAACTGCCGGAGACGATTCTGCAAAAACCGATTACCGCGCTTTCCGGCGGAGAAAAACAGCGTATTGCTCTAATTCGTAATCTACAGTTTCTGCCGAAAATACTGTTACTCGACGAAATAACCAGCGCGCTGGATGAACATAACAAACGGAATGTGAATGATATTATTCATCGCTATGTTCGCGATAAGCAGGTCGCTGTCTTGTGGGTAACGCATGATAAAGATGAAATTCAACACGCGGATAAGGTGATAACGTTAACGCCATCTGCCGGAGAGATGCAGGAGGCGCGTTATGAACGAGCATAATATTACCAATACCTCGCTGGCGTTATCGATGCTGCTGGTGGTGGTCGCGATGCTCATCAGTCACAAGGAAAAGCTGGCGCTGGAAAAAGATATTCTGTGGAGCGTATGCCGGGCGGTGATACAGCTCATTATTGTCGGCTATGTACTGAAATACATCTTTGGCGTTAATCATGCCGCCCTGACGCTGCTGATGGTGCTGTTTATCTGTTTTAACGCCGCCTGGAACGCGCAAAAGCGCAGTAAATATATCGATAAGGCATTTCTCTCCTCGTTTATCGCCATCACCGTCGGCGCCGGACTAACGCTGACGGTACTGGTGCTTACCGGTTCGATTGAATTTGCGCCGATGCAGGTGATTCCCATCGCTGGCATGGTCGCCGGTAATGCGATGGTAGCGGTAGGGCTGTGCTACAACCAACTGGGGCTACGTTTTCATAGCGAGCAGCAGCAAATACAGGAAAAGTTAAGTTTGGGCGCAACGCCGAAAATGGCCTCCGCCGGGCTTATCCGCGATAGCATCCGCGCATCGCTTATCCCGACGATCGACTCGGCAAAGACCGTTGGGCTGGTGAGCCTGCCGGGGATGATGTCCGGGCTGATTTTTGCCGGGATCGATCCGGTAAAAGCGATTAAATATCAAATTATGGTAACGTTTATGCTGTTGTCGACAGCCAGCCTGTCTACCATCATTGCCTGCTATTTAACCTACCGGAAGTTCTATAATTCGCGTCATCAGTTGGTAGTGATGCCGCTCAAGAAATCATGATAGTTGCCGGATGATGGCGCGCTTATCCGGCCTGAGGACGACAGGTAGGCCAGATAAGCGCGCCATCAGGCAAGAGAGGATTAATACAGTAGCGCGTACAACTGGCGGCGGTATTTCGACGCCAGCGCGTCGCCGGTGCCGAGCGCGGCAAGGATCTCCTGGAAGGTTTTGCGCGTTTGTCCCTCGGCGGCGGCAAGATCTTTTCTCAGATGGCTGAACAGCAATTCCAGCGCTTCTTCATTACGTCCGACCTGGTGCAACTGCAACGCCAGTTGCGTTGCCAAAGCCGCATCCTGCGGATTCTCCGCGACTTGCTGCTGAAGTTGCTGAATTTCCGGCGTATCCGCCGCCTGTTTAAGCAGTTCGATCTGCGCGACCAGCCCCTGATAACGGGTATCCTGATCCTGTAGCGGTATAGTTTTTAACACCGCTTCGGCCTCTTCAGAGCGGTTCAGCGCAATTTGCGCTTCCGCCAGTAACAGGCCAATCTCACCGTTCTGCGAAGAGAGCTGCCAGGCGTCTTTGAGCAACGGCAGCGCGTCAATGTAGTTGCCCTCCTGCATTAACTGCATCGCTTGTTGCGCTTTTAGCTCTTCTTCACGCGGCAGTACTTTATCCAGCAGAGCGCGGATCGCCTCTTCCGGCTGCGGCCCCTGGAAACCATCGACCGGTTGGCCATTCTGGAACAGATAGACAGTCGGGATGGCGCGCAGACCAAACTGAGCGGCGATCATCTGTTCGGCGTCGCAGTCCAGCTTTGCCAGAATAAACTGACCGTGGTACTGGGCAGCCAGACTTTCCAGCACTGGCGTTAATTGCAGACAGTGTTGGCTGCGTTCAGACCAGAAATAGAACAGTACCGGCGTGGTCATGGACTGCTCTAAGGTCTGCTGCAGGTTGGATTCATTAATATTGACAATGTTCTGTACGGACATGGCGTCGCTCTCTTTTGTCTGTGTCACGTTTACATGGGGGCTGACTGGCGCGCTTCAACTCAGCTTTGTAAAATTTTATCCAGCATCCGGCCCGGCAATATGCGTTTCAGCGCCATCACTGCCCAGGTGACCAGCGTAACGGGATAGCGCAGCCTGGGTTTATCGCTTGCAAAAGCATGACGAACTTTCGCTACTACCGCGTCAGGATCGCGGGTGAAACGTGCGGCGATGCCGGGATTTTCTACCGGTTTATCACGCTGCGTCTGGTTAACGTTATCCGTAAAACGGGTACGAATCGGCCCCGGTTCTATCAGGCTCACTTTAATGCCTGTGTGTCGTAGCTCCATACGTAGCGCGTCAGACCAGGCTTCGAGCGCATATTTGCTGGCAGCGTAAGCGCCGCGCCCTGGGGTGGAAATCAGCCCCATCACCGATGAGGTCATCACAATGCGTCCTTCGCCATGCGGCAACATGGCGGGAAGTAAGCGCATGGTAAGCTGATGCGCGCCGAAAAAATTACTGGAAAACTGTTGCTCCATCTGCTCACGGCTGATGGTAGAAAGGGGGCCATACACGCCGTAGCCGGCATTGTTAAAGATCCCATACAGACGATTATCGGTCAGGGCGATCACTTCATCGGCGGCACGATCCACGCTTTCAGGGGAGTCGAGATCGATCAACACGCCGGTAAATCCCATACTGTTCATCCGGGCGACATCATCAGGTTTGCGGCAGCCCGCCAGGATTTGAAAGCCCTGGCGTTTAAGTTCAAGCGCGCTGTCCAGACCGATTCCGCTGGAACATCCTGTTATTAAGACCGATTTTTGCATAACTTTACCTGTCAGGATCTCCGTTGATTTAAGAGTCGTGGTTAACTATATCCGTCATACTTCAAGTTGCCTGTGCGTTCGTTTACTCCAGTCACATAGGTATCTATGCTCCTGGACATTCTCTTACGTGCCGCCTTCATGCAACTCGAATTATTCAGGAGAGAAAAGGGGTCAACTGCTTCGCCATCCAGTCGGCAATAAACGGCTGGGCGTCGCGGTTGGGATGAATGCCGTCATCCTGCATCCACTGCGGTTTCAGATATACCTCTTCCATAAAAAACGGTAACAGAGGAATATCGAACTCTTTGGCGAGCTTAGGATAAATGGCGCTAAAGGATTCATTATAACGGCGACCGTAGTTAGCGGGCAGATGAATTTGCATCAGTAACGGTTGGGCATCGGCGGCTTTCACCGTCTGAATGATTTTACGTAGCGTCTGTTCGGTTTGCGCAGGCGCAAAACCGCGTAGGCCATCGTTGCCGCCAAGCTCCACCACTACCCAGCGCGGGTGATGCTGTTGCAACAGCGCCGGCAAACGCGCCAGTCCCTGCTGCGAGGTATCTCCGCTTATACTGGCATTAACGACCGACGTTTTGTTTTGCCATTTATCATTAAGGAGCGACGGCCATGCCGCGCTGGCGGCCATACGGTAACCGGCGCTGAGGCTATCGCCCAGAATTAATAAGGTGTCTGCGGCGGCGGCACGGAAAGTTAACAGGATCAAAAACAGGAAGGGCAAATGCCAGCGGAAAACAGTGTTGAAGTTCATCGTCTCAGGAAGTCCGTCGGTCAGGGTGAGCATGAGCTTTCCATCCTTACCGGAGTTGAACTGGTTGTCAAACGCGGTGAAACCATTGCGCTGATTGGCGAATCAGGATCGGGAAAATCTACGCTGCTGGCGATTCTCGCCGGACTGGATGACGGCAGTAGCGGAGAGGTCAGTCTGGTCGGGAAACCGCTTCACCAGATGGACGAAGAGGCGCGGGCGCAGCTTCGCGCTCAGCATGTCGGTTTTGTTTTTCAATCCTTCATGCTTATTCCTACGCTTAACGCGCTGGAAAACGTTGAGCTACCGGCCCTGCTACGCGGTGAAAACAGCGGTCAGAGTAAGGCGGGGGCGAAAGCGCTGCTCGAACAACTGGGACTGGGAAAACGGCTTGACCACCTTCCGGCACAGCTTTCCGGCGGCGAACAGCAGCGCGTAGCGCTGGCGCGCGCGTTTAACGGGCGTCCTGATGTGCTGTTTGCCGATGAGCCGACGGGCAACCTTGACCGTCAGACCGGAGATAAAATCGCCGACCTGCTATTTTCGCTTAACCGCGAGCACGGCACCACGCTGATTCTGGTGACGCACGACCCGGCGCTGGCGGCGCGCTGCGACCGGCGGCTGCGGTTGGTCAACGGTCAGTTACAGGAGGAGGCATGATAGCTCGCTGGTTCTGGCGCGAATGGCGCTCGCCGTCGCTGATTATTGTCTGGCTGGCGTTGAGTCTGGCGGTGGCCTGCGTACTGGCGCTCGGCAGTATCAGCGACCGGATGGAAAAAGGGTTAAGTCAGCAAAGCCGCGAGTTTATGGCAGGCGATCGGACGCTGCAAAGTTCGCGGGAGGTACCGAAAGCCTGGCTTGAAGAGGCGCGTAAACGCGGCCTTAACGTGGGCGAGCAGTTAACCTTTGCGACCATGACGTTTGCCGGCGATACGCCGCAACTGGCCAGCGTGAAGGCGGTAGATAGCGTTTATCCGATGTACGGCGAATTGCAAACCCGTCCTGGCGGAGTGAAACCGCAGCCGGGTAGCGTACTGCTGGCGCCACGTCTGATGGCGCTGCTTAATTTGAAAACGGGCGATACCATTGATGTTGGCGACGTGACCTTGCGTATTGCCGGTGAAGTGGTGCAGGAGCCGGATTCCGGATTTAACCCTTTTCAGATGGCGCCGCGTCTGATGATGAATATGGCCGATGTGGCAAAAACCGGTGCGATACAGCCGGGGAGCCGCGTGATGTGGCGGTATAAATTCGGCGGAACGCCGCAACAGCTTGCTGGCTATGAAAGCTGGCTGTTACCGCAGCTTAAACCGGAACATCGCTGGTACGGACTGGAGCAGGATGACGGGGCATTGGGGAAATCGCTCGAACGTTCGCAGCAGTTTTTGCTGCTTTCGGCGTTATTAACGCTACTGCTGGCGGTAGCTGCCGTCGCGGTGGCGATGAGCCATTACTGCCGTAGCCGCTACGATCTGGTGGCGATTTTAAAAACGTTGGGCGCGGGCCGGGCCCAGTTGCGTAAACTTATCATCGGACAGTGGTTGATGGTGCTGGGGCTTTCCGCCGTCACGGGAGGCGCGATTGGGTTACTGTTTGAAAACATATTGTTGGTGCTGCTAAAACCGGTACTGCCCGCCGATTTGCCGCCCGCCAGCCTGTGGCCCTGGCTGTGGGCGCTGGGTGCGATGACGGTCATCTCTCTGCTGGTCGGTTTACGGCCTTATCGATTGTTGCTGGCGACCCAGCCGCTACGGGTGCTGCGCCGCGATGTTGTCGCTCGCGTCTGGCCGTTAAAAATTTATTTGCCTGTCGCCTGCGCCGTCGTGGTGGCGCTGCTCGCCGGATTGATGGGCGGAAGCATGCTGTTGTGGGCGGTTCTGGCGGGCGCCGTGATACTGGCGCTGCTGTGCGGTCTGGTGGGCTGGATGCTGCTTAACGTGCTGCGCGGCATGACGTTGACGTCGCTACCGCTGCGTCTGGCCGTCAGCCGACTTCTGCGTCAGCCGTGGTCAACGTTGAGTCAGCTTTCGGCGTTTTCGCTTTCGTTTATGCTGCTGGCGCTCTTGCTGGTGCTGCGCGGCGACCTCCTTGATCGCTGGCAACAGCAGCTCCCGCCGGAAAGCCCGAACTATTTCCTTATCAATATTGCTTCAGAACAGGTCGCGCCGCTGAAAGCCTTTTTGGCGGAACATCAGGTGATCCCGCAGACGTTTTATCCGATTGTGCGGGCGCGGTTAACGAAGATAAACGGTAATCCGACGGAAGGTCAGCAGGATGAGTCGCTCAACCGTGAACTGAATTTGACCTGGCAGGATACGCGCCCGGCGCATAATCCGCTGGTCGCCGGTCACTGGCCGCCAAAACCGGGCGAAGTTTCCATGGAAGAGGGGCTGGCGAAGCGGCTGAACGTCAAACTCGGCGATAGCGTAACCTTTATGGGCGATACCCAGGCATTTAGCGCTAAAGTCACCAGCCTGCGTCAAGTGGACTGGGAAAGCCTGCGGCCCAACTTTTTCTTCATTTTTCCTTCCGGGGCGCTGGACGGGCAACCACAAAGCTGGTTGACCAGTTTTCGCTGGGAGAATGGCAACGGCATGTTAACGCAGCTTAACCGCGAGTTTCCTACCGTCAGCCTGTTAGATATCGGGGCGATCCTGAAACAGGTGGGACAGGTGCTGGAGCAGGTCAGTCGGGCGCTGGAGGTGATGGTTGTGCTAGTCACCCTTTGCGGCATGTTGCTATTACTGGCCCAGGTACAGGTCGGGATGCGTCAGCGCCATCAGGAGCTGGTGGTGTGGCGCACATTAGGAGCCGGAAAGAAACTGTTGCGTACCACACTCTGGTGCGAATTCGCCATGCTGGGGTTAGTTGCCGGGTTGGTCGCCGCGATTGGCGCGGAAACGGCGCTGGCGATCTTACAAATCAACGTTTTTGATTTCCCCTGGGAGCCGGACTGGCGTTTATGGGGCGCACTGCCGTTTTGCGGCGCGCTGCTGCTTTCCGTATGCGGCGGCTGGCTTGGCGTTCGTTTGCTGAAAGGCAAAGCGCTATTCCGACAGTTTAGCGGATGATTCATTATGTGAATAATTTCGCGCCGGTTTTTAAAACGGCGCGTACTTTTTTAGTCGCACAAATTGCTAACTCCTTGATTTTTAGTAGCACAAATCATTAAAAAATACACAACACGTAAGGTTTTATAACAGTTATTATTTGCCTGCTAAATGATTTGGATTGGCTATCTATCAAGGAAAATATAATGACAATTAAAATAACAGCGTTGGCGGCATCGATCGGCGCGGCAGTGGCTTTCATGCCTTTCGCCACTCAGGCGGAAATCACCGTTTTAAAACAAGATCCCCAGGCGGGTAATCCACTCAGCCGACTCAATTTCACCGTCGGCGGGAGTATACGTCCGCAGTTCCAGAATATGACCGGCAATGACGGCGCGAACGGTTATAAACGTAATGGTTTTGATGGCGGGACGCGTTTCCGCTTCGCCGCGGATTATTATCTGTTTGATGATATCAGTTGGATTAGCTATTACGAGCTGGGCGTCAATATCCCTGCGGTATTTGACTGGGATAACCATTATGCGAAGGGCGCGACTGATACCACTCGCCGTATGCTGTATACCGGCTTCAAGAGCGCGACGTGGGGAACGCTGACCTTCGGTCAACAGAACAGCATTTATTACGATGTGGTGGGCGTAAAAACCGATATCTGGGATTACGACATGATAGGTCAGGCGCCGGGCAACGGGATTAACGGCGACTACGATGGTTCTTATCGCACGCGTAAGTCATTGAAGTACAAGAAAAGCATTAGCAATGTCGATCTCTACGCGTCTTATCTGTTCAGCGACGATTATAATGCCAATAACGGCCTGAATTATAAACGTAAAGGCGGCGGTTCTTTAGGCGCGGATTACCATCTCACCGACGATCTGACCTGGGGGACGGCATGGAACTATACCCGTGCGGAGATGCGCGGCAACGGCAATAAAACTTACGATCAAAATATTGTCGGTACCGCGTTAAGCTGGACGCCGGAAAACTGGACTATCGCCGCAGGCGGCGGTTGGTATCAGAACTTTATGACGACCAAAAAAGTGTCTGTGAATGATTACTTTGCCGGCGATGCGTGGGGTCTGGAATATTTTGTCGGTTACGCTTTCCCGATTGGTCAGTATGCCGTGAAAGCTATTCAACCGTACTTTATGGGCGACCGCATTGAATATGTGAATGGCCGCGACTATCTGCGCACCGATAACGGCGTGGGGATCACCTTCCAACTGGATTATGGTTTCCGCGTTGATTATGAACATGTTTTCACCTCCAGCACTGACAATCTGGGCGATATGAACCTGGTGCGTCTGCGTTACGATTTCTAAAGCGTTTTCCTCTGCCGGATGTTGGCGTTAAGACCTCTTATCCGGCATTTCCCTCTACGCTATTCCCGCCTGACACACGCCTGAGCGCCTGCCTCGTACATTTAACGACACACCAGGAAACATCATGAAATAATTTCAAGGACAGCAGGCTGTGATCTGTGTCATGTTAAGAAATAGCCTTTCGTTTGGGCCAAAACAGACGATGCCGCATGAACGGCATCCGGCACAGCATCACACTATTTAAAATGGAGAAATTATGGGATTGCGTCAGAGTTTACGCATTGCGGCCAGCACGCTATTACTGGCCTGCGGATTACAGTTTGCCCATGCCGATAGTTCCCCGCAAACGATCGTATTTGGCGTCGCGCCAGGGCCGTATGGCGACATGGTGAAGCAGGCGATTGCGCCAACATTAAAAGAAAAAGGGTATAAGGTCGTGGTGCGCGAGTTTAGCGACTATGTCCAGCCCAATATGGCGTTAGCTAACGGCAGCATTGACGCCAACCTCTTTCAACATACCCTCTATTTTGACAAATTCACCGCTGACAAAGGGCTGAAGCTCAGCAAACTTATTGTGGTACCTACCGCCGGGATGGGCTTCTATTCACGTAAAATCAACAGTCTGGATGCGCTTAAAAAAGGGGACATTATTACCCTCTCCAACGATCCGACCAACCTGGCGCGCGGCCTTCGTTTCCTGCAATCGTTGGGGCTTATCACGATTAAGGACAATATCGATCCGACCAAAGCCTCTGAACGAGATATCGCCAGCAATCCAAAAGGACTGGTTTTCAAACCGCTGGAAGCCGCACAGCTACCACGCACGCTGGATGGCGTGACCGGCGCGCTGGTTAACGGGAACTTTGCGGTGGCGGCAGGACTGGATCTCTCCAGCGCGATTAAGCAGGAACACCTGGATGAGAACCTGAAAAATATCATTGCGGTACGCAGTGAAGATGTCGATAAGCCGTTTGCCAAAGATATTGTCGAGGCGGTGAAATCGCCGGCTTATCGCGCGGTCATCGACGATCCAAAGAATATTTATAGCGCCTTCCAGAAACCGGAATGGATGACCGCGACACCCTGATCGCAGCGGTAGCCATCCCCAATTTCTGAGGTGAATATGATTGAAATAGAAAAAGTCTGCGTCGATTTTACCGCCGGTCGCGGTACCCCCACGCGCGCGGTGGATGATGTGAGCCTGCATATCGCCGCGGGCGAGATTTTTGGCATTGTTGGTACCAGCGGCGCAGGAAAAAGCACTCTGCTGCGTACCCTGAACGCCTTAACGCGTCCCAGCCAGGGGCGCGTCAACGTCAACGGCGTGGAAATCTCGGCGCTGGACGGAAAAGCGTTACGCCAGGCGCGGCAGCGTATTGGTATGATTTTCCAGCATTTTAACTTAATGCATACCCGGACAGTGGCGCAAAACGTTGCGTTTAGCCTGAAAGCGGCTGGCTGGGAACGCAGCAAAATCGCGCCGCGGGTGGCGGAAATTTTAACGCTGGTGGGCCTTGCCGATAAAGCGAACCGTTTTCCGGTACAGCTCAGCGGCGGGCAAAAACAGCGGGTGGGGATAGCCCGCGCCATCGCTAACCATCCGGATGTGTTGCTATGTGACGAACCGACTTCCGCTCTGGATCTGGAAACTTCCGCCACGATTCTGGCCCTGCTCAGAAAGATCAACGCACAGCTCGGGATTACTATTGTGCTGATCACCCATGAAATGAACGTGATCAAATCTATTTGCGATCGCGTGGCGGTGATGTCGGGCGGTAAGGTTGTGGAATCGGGCGAGGTGTTTGATGTGTTTGCCCACCCGCAACACGCTTTCACACAGCAACTAGTGTCTCATACCCTTAATTTGACCCTGCCGGAACGTTTACGGGAACACCTGCCCGGGCAGTTGCTGAAAATTTTGTTTATCGGCGATTCGGCGGAGCAGCCGGTACTGTCAGAGGTGGCGATCAAGTTTGGCGTCGCGGTCAATATCCTGCATGGCAAGATTGAGTATATCGGCGAACGCGCGTTGGGCATTCTGGTGGTGCAATTAACCGCGCCGCATAATCCAACGGCGGTGGCCGCCGCCGTGGAGCATATCCGTCAACGTACCGCACAGGTGGAGGTGATCCGTGGATGATTTATTGCCGGATTTAACGCTGGCGTTCAATGAAACTTTCCAGATGTTGAGTATTTCAACGGTGCTGGCGATTCTTGGCGGTCTACCGCTCGGTTTTCTGATTTTTGTCACCGATCGTCATCTGTTCTGGCAGAACCGTTTTATTTATCTCGTCGCCTCGGTTCTGGTGAATATTATCCGCTCGGTGCCATTTGTTATTTTACTGGTGCTGTTACTGCCGCTAACGCAGCTTTTGCTGGGTAATACGATTGGCCCGATTGCAGCCTCCGTCCCGCTGTCGGTGGCCGCAATCGCGTTTTATGCACGCCTGGTAGATAGCGCGCTCCGTGAAGTTGATAAAGGGATTATTGAGGCGGCGCTGGCATTCGGCGCTAGTCCGATGCGTATTATCTGTACCGTACTGTTGCCGGAAGCCAGCGCAGGGCTGCTGCGCGGCCTGACGATTACATTGGTAAGCTTAATCGGCTACTCGGCGATGGCCGGGATTGTCGGCGGCGGCGGGGTAGGCGACCTGGCGATTCGCTATGGCTACTACCGTTACGAAACCGAAGTGATGGTTGTTACCGTGGTGGCGCTGATTGTGCTGGTTCAGGTCGTTCAGATGCTGGGCGACTGGCTGGCAAAACGTGCCGACAAGCGCGACAGACACTAAGCCGGCTCAATGTAGCGTCAGCCGGCAATAAAAATAAGCTATTGCGCTTTTAGCCAGTTGGCAACGTCTTGCCATGTGCCGCGAAAAACGATATTCGCGGCTTTTTTCTCCAGTTGATAGCGATACATTGGGTCGTAATATTCGTTAAGTAGCGGAACCAGCCATGCCATATGGCCGTCGGTGCTGCCGCTGGATAATTGCTCCGCCAGCGCCCTATCCAGCGTGTCCGTCAGTTCGGCAAAGCATTGCAACCCCAGACGGCGGCGAATAGCGAACAGTCCATGATGAAGATATTCACTATACGCCTGCCAACCGGCTTCATCGCCGTAGGCGTGGGTGAAGTCGTGATGCATACGGATGAAATACTCTTCACGCAGTCGTTCCAGACGAAGCGCAAACGGATCTTCCACTACCGCAATGGGGGCCTGCGCCATTCTTTCGCGTAAACACTCAGGCAGATGGTTGGCGCCGATCGTTCGCCCTTCATCTTCCAGTACCCACCTTTTTAGCGTCTGACGCGCGTTAATTTTCAGCAATTCAACGGCAAGTTTGTTTTCAAAACTGGCCTGGCTGAGTTGGGGTTTCAGCGTGCGGCCAAAAGAGGAGCCGCGATGACGCGCGAGACCTTCCAGATCCACTCCGTTGGGCTGTTGTCGCACCAGTTGCGTTTTGCCGCTGCCCGTACAGCCGCCAATTAAAAGTATCGGTTTTTGCGCCAGTTGCCAGGTCGCCTGAATTGCTGTCTGGCGCAGCGCTTTATAGCCGCCTTCAATAAGCGGGCAGTCAATCCCTGTTTCTTGCAGCCAACGTTGTACGATATGTGACCGCTGACCGCCGCGCGCGCAGCACAGATACCCGTTGGGGAAACGTTGATACGCGGCTTTCCAGGCCTCAAGCCGCTGCTGGCGAATGTCGCCGCAAACCAGCCGATGCCCCAACGCTAACGCCGCATCCGCGCCCTGACGTTTGTAGCAGGTGCCGACGGCGGCTCGCTCGTCGTCCATCATCAATGGCAGGTTGATGGCGCCCGGCATGGCGCCCTGTTCAAACTCAATCGGCGCGCGTACATCAATTAAAGGCGTATCGGCAAGGAGGAGCGCGCGATAGTCCGTTCCATCGTTCATGTGTAATCCCGAAAAACAAAACAGCAATAGCGAGATTTTACGCGCTGAGGGAGGAGCCGGGAAAGGGGAAGATCATTCTCCCGGCATTTTATGTGTTATTTAAGCTTACTTTGCGCCCAGATAATGCCGCTGGCGTATTCGCCCGGCAGGAGCGGAGAGAGCGCTTCCAAGGTGGCGCTAAGACGTGACGTATCGCTGTCGGTCAGATTCAGATGGCCGACTTTTCGCCCCGGACGTACCGCTTTATCATACCAGTGCAGATGTACCAGCGGCAGCTTCAGCCAGTCGTAATTCAGCTCGCTGCCGATCAGGTTGATCATCACCGACGGGGCGTTAATCACCGGCGCGGGCAACGGCAGGCCGGTAATCGCGCGCAAATGCAATTCAAACTGACTGATGCTGGCGCCATTTTGCGTCCAGTGTCCGCTGTTATGCACGCGCGGCGCCAGTTCATTGATTAGCAGGCCTTCCGGCGTGATAAAACATTCCATCGCCATTACGCCGACGTAGTTCAGCGCCTGCATAATTGCTGACAGCATCGATTCCGCCTGCTCCTGCTGTTCGGCGTTCGCCTGTGGGAACGCGACGCTGGTCCGCAAGATGCCGTCCTGATGCAAATTGTGCGTTAGCGGGTAAAACACGGTACTGCCGTCATGAGCGCGCGCGCCGACTAACGACACTTCGCCGGAAAAATGGATGCCGCGCTCAACAATACATTCGCCATAGCAGTCATCCGGCAGTTGCCCGGTTTCGTCCGCGCGTAGACGCCACTGCCCGCGACCATCGTAGCCGCCAACGCGACGCTTAATAATCGCCAGTTCGCCCAGACGGTCAAAGATGCCGGACCACTCGTCGGCGCTGGTCAGCAGCTGCCACGGCGCGGTCGCGAGTCCCAGTTTATCGAAAAGCTGTTTTTGTGTCAGACGGTCGGCGATGATCGGAAATACATCGCGATTGACGAAGGCCGGGTGGCGCGCCAGCTCGCGGGTAAGCGCGGTTTCCGGCCAGCGCTCAATCTCTGCAGTAATGACGCTCTGCTGTACCGGCACGGCGGTAGGCTCTGCATCCAGACCAACCGGCCAGACGGCGATACCCAGCGGTTCGCCCGCCTGGCGCAGCATTCGGCCCAGTTGTCCGTTGCCGAGAACGCAAACTTGCTTCATAGCGTCCCCCGCGGATCGGGATTTTCCAGAACTTCATCGGTTTGCGCTTTGCGCCAGTCGGCAATGCGCTGATGCAGTTCCGCGTCGTGTTGCGCCAGAATCTGCGCTGCCAGCAGTGCGGCGTTAGCGGCACCGGCTTTACCGATCGCCAGCGTACCCACCGGAATGCCG
Organism: Salmonella sp. 741265073_HBA; assembly: GCF_046569105.1. NCBI lineage: Bacteria > Pseudomonadati > Pseudomonadota > Gammaproteobacteria > Enterobacterales > Enterobacteriaceae > Salmonella > Salmonella sp. 741265073_HBA. The sequence goes on from NZ_JBKFRY010000002.1 coordinate 273,524, forward strand.
CGCGGCATCTGCACGATGGAGTAGAGGCTATCCACACCGCTTAGCGCAGCGCTTTGTACCGGCACGCCGAGTACCGGGACCAGCGTTTTTGCCGCAATCATTCCCGGCAGGTGTGCCGCGCCGCCCGCGCCGGCAATAATCACTTGATATCCGTTCTCTTCCGCCGTTTCGGCGAAGCTGAACAGCTTATCGGGGGTGCGATGGGCGGAAACCACTTCTACATGGTGCGGGACATCCAGAATTTCAAAAATTTCGGCGGCGAATTGCATGGTAGCCCAGTCGCTTTTGGACCCCATCACGATGGCGACACGCGCCGGATTATTGCGGGAAGACATGCGTCTTAAAACTCCTGTGGTGCGGGACACGCTGCTTTTGAGGTGTCAAAGAATAGCATGATAATCAGGCAAGGAAAACGGTTGCGTGTGCGCCGTAACGGACGATTCGACGAACATTTACAGGGGGAAGGCGATTAACTCAACGTTGTCCGGCGTGACTTTTACCATTGAACCTTCATGATGCCATGCGCCTAACACCACGCGGAACGCGGGCTGGTCGTTGACGGAAAGTTCATGTACCGCCGGGCGGTGGGTGTGACCGTGAACCAGCCACTGTACGCGGTGTTTTTCCATTTCGGCGACGACGGTCTGCGCATTGACGTCCATAATATCCAGCGATTTGCTGCTGTTGGCGGCTTTACTGCCGGCGCGCATTCTGGCGGCGATACGGCGGCGGATAAACAGCGGCAGGGTAAGGAATAGTCGTTGAATCCACGGATTATGGACTTTGGCGCGAAACGCCTGATAACCGGCATCATCGGTACAGAGCGTATCGCCGTGCATAATCAATACATTGCGGCCATACAGGTCGAGCACCTTTTCCTGCGGCAGTAGAATCATGCCGCTTTCGCGGGCAAAGCGTTTGCCAATCAGGAAGTCGCGATTACCATGAATAAAGAAGCAGGGGACGCCGGAATCAACCAGCGATTTAATGGCAACGGCCATTTCACGATGTAGCGGGTTGGGGTCGTCGTCGCCAATCCAGGCCTCGAAGAGATCGCCAAGAATATACAGCGCGTCGGCCTGACGGGCTTCTACGGCTAAAAAACGCAGAAAACCGGCGACGATCGCCGGTTCTTCCGTTTGCAGATGCAAGTCTGCAATAAACAGTGTCGCCACGATTACTCGCTGACGGTCACGTTTTCAATGATGACGTCTTCTTTTGGTACGTCCTGGTGCATACCGCTACGGCCAGTGGCGACGCCTTTGATTTTATCTACCACGTCCATACCTTCTACGACTTCCGCAAAGACGCAGTAGCCCCAGCCCTGCAGACTTTCGCCGGAGAAGTTCAGGAAGTCGTTGTCTGCCACGTTGATGAAGAATTGCGCGGTAGCCGAGTGTGGCGCCTGAGTACGCGCCATTGCCAGCGTACCACGGGTATTTTTCAGACCATTGTTGGCTTCGTTTTTGATCGCCTCTTTGGTGGCTTTCTGTTTCATGCCCGGCTCAAAGCCGCCGCCCTGAATCATAAAACCGTTAATCACACGGTGGAAAATGGTGTTGTTGTAAAAACCTTCGCGGCAGTAGTCCAGGAAGTTTTTAACTGTTTCAGGCGCTTTATCATCAAAGGTTTTGATTACGATATCGCCGTGATTAGTGTGGAAAGTAACCATTTTTGCATCCTGTTCCAAGAGAGTGGTGCTTTAGCCCGCAATGGGGCACATATAGGGGCTTGTTATAGCATAACCGTAAGCTGCGATCACCTTGCAAAGTGTGCTGCTTCGATTACGAATAATATGTATCATACGGAGATTATTACCCACACACGTCTATACGGAATCTTCGATGTTAAAAATTTTTAATACACTGACGCGCCAAAAAGAGGAATTCAAACCCATTCATGCCGGGGAAGTCGGCATGTACGTGTGTGGTATCACCGTTTACGATCTCTGCCACATTGGCCACGGACGCACGTTTGTCGCTTTTGACGTTGTCGCGCGCTATTTGCGTTTTCTCGGTTATAAGCTGAAGTATGTGCGTAACATTACCGATATCGACGATAAAATTATTAAACGCGCCAATGAAAACGGCGAAAGTTTTGTCGCGCTGGTCGACAGAATGATTGCGGAAATGCATCAGGACTTCGACGCGCTGAATATTCTGCGTCCGGACAGCGAGCCGCGTGCGACGCACCATATTCAGGAAATTATCGAGCTCACCCGCACCTTAATCGAGAAAGGGCACGCCTATGTGGCGGATAACGGCGATGTGATGTTTGATGTACCGACCGATCCGACTTATGGGCAGCTTTCCCGTCAGGATCTTGAGCAGCTTCAGGCGGGGGCGCGCGTGGATGTCGTTGACGTGAAGCGTAACCCGATGGACTTCGTGCTGTGGAAAATGTCGAAAGAGGGCGAGCCGAGCTGGCCGTCGCCGTGGGGCGAAGGGCGTCCGGGCTGGCACATTGAATGTTCGGCAATGAACTGTAAGCAGTTGGGCAACCATTTTGATATTCACGGCGGCGGTTCCGATCTGATGTTCCCGCACCATGAAAACGAGATTGCCCAGTCCACCTGCGCCCACGACGGCGAATACGTCAACTACTGGATGCACTCCGGTATGGTGATGGTGGATCGCGAGAAGATGTCCAAATCGCTGGGCAACTTCTTTACCGTGCGCGACGTGCTGAAATACTATGATGCGGAAACCGTGCGCTACTTCCTGATGTCCGGGCATTACCGTAGCCAACTGAACTACAGCGAAGAGAACCTCAAGCAGGCGCGCGCCTCGCTGGAGCGGTTATACACTGCATTGCGTGGAACGGATAAATCAGCGGCCCCGGCGGGCGGCGAGGCGTTTGAAGCGCGTTTCGTGGAGGCGATGAATGACGATTTCAATACGCCGGAAGCCTACTCCGTCCTGTTTGATATGGCGCGTGAAGTCAACCGTCTGAAGGGCGAAGATATGACCGCCGCGAATGCGATGGCGTCTCATCTGCGGAAGATTTCCGGCGTGCTGGGACTGCTGGAGCAGGAGCCGGATGTTTTCCTGCAAAGCGGCGCGCAGGCGGATGACGGTGAAGTTGCGGAAATTGAAGCCTTGATTCAACAGCGTCTGGATGCCCGTAAAGCGAAAGACTGGGCGGCGGCGGACGCGGCGCGCGATCGTCTCACTGAAATGGGTATTATTCTGGAGGATGGCCCGCAGGGCACCACCTGGCGACGTAAGTAAGCGCTTTTACAGGCCGCTCTATTTGCATAGAACGGCCTGTTTTTTATTTTTTCGCGCCGGGCGAAAGATAAACACACACTGACTCCCCCAGATTCTGATGTTCACACTTGGGTATTGCCCGGCTGTAACGGGCAATAAAGCGGATGACGCTGTCGCCGCTGTTTAGCCCCACATTTCCTTTTCGCAGCAATTCTGCTGGCTGATCGTCGGTGAAAACGTTAGGGGTGAACAGTTTTGCGCCTAATCGTTCAAAAGTGCCAGCACTAACGATAGAGGGTTGATAACCCTGAAGCTGCAACCAGCGGCGGGCATCATTACGTGACCAAACCTGCGCATCGTTTGCTCGCGCAAACACTTCGAGAAGCCAGCCATTCGAATTCTGATAAGGGCCGGAAAAAGGCCACGCAATCAGGTTATAGCGGGGACTGTGGAAGAGATTGAGTTTGGTAGCGCTATGTAAGAGCGTTTGTAATGCCGTCGCGATATCTGAACGCGGGCGCAAAACGGCAATGCTCTGATTCACCAGGTCATCAGCCAGAAACTCATACAGACCTTGTATATAGAGCGCTGATTCAGCGGTTCCGCAAGTATTCAGATTATGGTAAACCCGCCAGTCTCCGTTTGGCTGGCGCATGGCATAGCCAGCATGTGACCAGGTTAAATGTCGGCTCGACATATCTTGCCCCTGGCGAACCAGAATGACGACCGGATCGGATTGACTGTTAAGCTGTTGTTTGAGCTGTAGCGCCTGATCCATTGTCGCTGCGATGCTCTCCGGCGTGTTTGCTTTTTGGTGACAGTTAGCACTGTCTGCATAAGCGTTGAGCGAGATTGCGCTGAGCCACAGGGCAAACGCGAACCGCTTCATTTGGCCGGTACCGTCTGGTTGCTGGAAAGTCCTGCGTCGTCCTGATTTACCATATGGGCAAGGATCTTGCCCTCTTTTTTCAAATAAGCGCCGGTGCCTTCCTGCGTTTTTGCCAGAGTGACTTTATCACCTGCTTTGAGGTTGCCTTCTTTGACGACATGTAGCGGAACTTGCATTTTAATGTCTTTGTTATCGGGGGACTTAGTGGTTAACAGCGCGGTTTTTTGCTTTTTATTTTCGACAACAGATCCAATGCTCAGGTTGAGCGGCAGCAGTACGGGGGAGAGTATAATTCCGCTAACCAGTGCGGAACTGCCCACGCTGACAACCGCAGACGATGCCGCATACCAGCCAGTGGCAGACATTTCTTCGCTATAGCTGGCGTGGGAAAATGAGAAACAGACGACCGCGGCGGCGAATGTCATTTTATTCATATTGATTCCTTTTAATATGCGTTTTAAGTACCCATAGAAATAACACTAAAATACTTCCCGGCAACCACACCCACAGCAATTCTGAGAGAATGACCTGATGTCCATACGGCGTGATGTAGCTTGAAAGCGCGAACGGCGCGACTTTAATCACCTGCCAGGGCGCAAAAAAACGTTCATCTGACCACGGCCACAGCCAGCCGACGCCTTTACCACCCGTGGTTATCGAATCCAGCAGGCTGTGCGACAACAATGAAACGGTTAAAAACAGCCAGCAGCGCACCTGCCCAGCTCGAAACCATCGTCGTCCCGCGAGTACGCACAACAGGGGGAGGACGAATGCGAAAAGTAAAGAGTGGGTAAATCCGCGATGGCCGAAAACGTTGCCGTAGGCGACGCCAAATTTAAAGGCCAGCACGTCGGCATCGGGGAGCATCGCCAGCACAACACCGGCAAACAGCAGGCGAGGAGGGATAACTTTCAGGCCTAAGCCTGCGCCAAAACACAGGGGAACGGCGGCGTGGGTGATAACGGTAGGCATAGCGATGGTTCACAGGGAAATAGCCATGCTAGCAGTTGGAACGCAGAGGATTAAGTGGATGATTATCTGAAAAGACAGCGTAATCAGGCCGGATAAGACGCTTTGCGTCGCTATCCGGCACTCTGTATCAGGCCACGACGTTCACACTTTGGCCTTCGAAGCTAACGGTTTGCCCGGCGACAATTTTGCAGCGTTTACGCGTTTCAACCGCGCCATCAACCTTCACCAACCCGTCGGCAATGGCGATTTTCGCCTGCGCGCCGCTTTCGCTCCAGCCTTCCAGCTTGAGCAGATCGCACAGCTCGACGTGCGGGTGCTTGCCTAAAGAGAATGTCGCCATGTTATTTTCCTTGTGGATCGTGATATTCAATGCACGCCTGCAGCGTGTTTTCGATAAGCGTAGCGACCGTCATCGGGCCGACGCCGCCCGGAACTGGCGTGATGTATGACGCGCGCGCCGCGGCTTCGTCAAACACGACGTCGCCAACGACCTTGCCATTTTCCAGACGGTTAATACCGACATCAATCACAATTGCGCCTTCTTTAATCCATTCGCCGGGAATAAAGCCCGGTTTACCTACGGCGACAATGAGCAAATCAGCATGCTCGACATGGTGACGCAGATCTTTGGTAAAGCGGTGTGTAACGGTAGTCGTACAGCCAGCCAGCAGCAGCTCCATGCTCATCGGGCGTCCAACGATATTGGACGCGCCAATGACCACCGCATTCAGGCCGTAGGTATCAATATTGTAACGCTCAAGCAGGGTCACAATACCGCGGGGCGTACAGGGACGCAGGCGCGGCGCACGCTGGCACAGACGACCGACATTATAAGGATGGAAACCGTCTACGTCTTTATCTGGCGCGATACGCTCCAGCACTTTAACGTTGTCGATACCTGCCGGTAAAGGCAACTGCACCAGAATACCGTCGATCGTGTTATCTGCATTCAGAGTATCGATAAGCGCCAGCAGTTCGGCTTCGCTGGTGGTTTCTGGCAGGTCATAGGAGCGGGAGACGAATCCCACTTCGTCGCACGCTTTACGTTTGCTTGCGACATAAATCTGTGAGGCCGGATTGCTGCCGACCAACACCACAGCCAGGCCGGGAGCGCGAAGTCCTGCTGCGACGCGTGCCTGAACTTTTTGAGCAACCTCAGATCGCACCTGCTGCGCAATCGTTTTACCGTCAATAATCTTTGCTGCCATCAGAGAGAAGATTCCATCTGTTACTTCAAGTCAAAGGGGATGACGCTATTTTGTCAGAAGCGGGCCTCGCTGTCAGTTAACGTTTGTGTTTCCGATGCAAACGCGACGTCTCCCCCGTTCGTTGCCGATGCTGAGACGTGACCCGTAAGCGCGCCATGATTAACCAAAAAGAAACAATTCATCACCCTGGCTATGGTTACCGTAATCCCTCGTCGTTAATAGCATCGGGCGGCATAATGCGACATTTTATACAAAATAAGATTAGACCCTTCTTATATCCAAATAAGAATTAGCTTAGGTCATTAAAAGAGTTTGCGGCTATTTTTTATTTAGCGAAATGTTTAATTTATTACCGTGACGAAATGTCATATTCGCAAAGATTAATTACTGCGTCTGATACTCAGGGGAGAAACAGAAAACTAATTAATCTGCGATATCTATCTTTACAGGATGCAGAGATAACTTTTCTGACATGCTATGTCGATAATAATTCAAACGGAGCCGACAGGATGCCGAAACCGGGTGTGTGTAATTCAAGGGAAATCCATGAAACATAAATTAATGACCTCTACTATTGCGAGTCTGATGTTTGTCGCTGGCGCAGCGGTTGCGGCTGATCCTACTCCGGTGAGCGTGAGTGGCGGTACTATTCATTTCGAAGGTAAACTGGTTAATGCAGCCTGTGCCGTCAGCACTAAATCCGCCGATCAAACGGTGACGCTGGGTCAATACCGTACCGCCAGCTTTACGGCGATTGATGATACGACCGCGCAGGTGCCTTTCTCCATCGTCCTGAATGACTGCGATCCGAAAGTGGCGGCCACCGCTGCCGTGGCTTTCTCTGGTCAGGCAGATAACACCAACCCTAATTTGCTGGCTGTCTCCTCTGCGGACAATAGCACCACCGCAACCGGCGTCGGGATTGAGATTCTTGATAATACCTCTTCACCGTTGAAGCCGGACGGCGCGACCTTCTCGGCGAAGCAGGCGCTGGTTGAAGGCACCAATACGCTGCGTTTTACCGCACGCTATAAGGCAACCGCCACCGCCACGACGCCAGGCCAGGCTAATGCCGACGCCACCTTTATCATGAAATACGAATAATCCCGTCTGGGAACGCCAGGGAAGGGAGGCGCCTCAACGGAAGAGGCTATCGGGGATAAAAGAGAACATAGCAGATGATAAGGAAAGGCGCGGCGCTAGTGGGGCTTGTTTTGATGTCGCCCGTTATTGCGCAGCCGGTAATGGTGGAGAGCGGGCGTGTTCACCTGCGCGGACAACTGGTCAATGGCGGCTGCGCTGTCGCCACAGAAAGCCAGGATTTGCGCGTACTGATGGGACAGTACCGCACGAATGCGTTTATCGGTCCTGGCAGCTTCGCTCCCGTCAGCGTTCCATTTTCGTTACGGTTAATCTCCTGTAGCGCGGAGGTCTGGCGTCATGTCGGCATTGCGTTTGCCGGCGTTACGCCTGCGGAAGATCCCCATGTTTTTCTGGCCAGCGGCGAGGGTATCGGTAATGCCGGAATCGGCCTGGCATTATTTGATGACCAGCAGCGGCAAATCATACCTAACACGTTACCGCTTCATTACACGCCCATTTTAACGTCAGAAATGACTTTGCATTTTACCGCCCGCTATCGGGCAATTTCAGAAAATATGACGCCGGGACGAATTCATTCAGAAGTGTGGTTTACGCTGGTTTACCCATGAATTTTCTTGCCGACGTGACTCAATGCAAAAGGTATTTTTTACCATGCTGAATAGTATAAAAGTAGGCTTTATTGTTCTTCTCACGTTATTTACTTCGTTGAACGTACAGGCGGCGGGGGGGATTGCATTAGGCGCCACGCGAGTTATTTATCCCTCGGCGGCGAAACAGACTTCTCTGGCAATCAGTAATAGCGATACTCAAGAACGTTACCTCGTCAATTCATGGATCGAAAATAGCGCCGGGCAGAAAGAAAAAACGTTTATCGTTACGCCGCCTTTATTCGTCAGCGAACCCAAAAGCGAAAACACGCTGCGTATTATCTACGCCGGGCAACCGCTACCCGGGGATCGGGAGTCGTTATTCTGGATGAACGTGAAAGCCATCCCGTCGGTCGATAAAAGTCATATTGAAGGAAAAAACGTTCTGCAACTGGCGATTCTGTCGCGCATCAAACTGTTCGTGCGTCCGGCGAATTTGCCACAGACGCCGGAAGACGCGCCGACCTTGCTGAAATTTTCCCGTGTCGGCAACCATCTCAAGATAACCAACCCATCTGCTTATTACCTCACGCTGGTCAATATCAGCGTGGGCGCGAAAAAGATTGATAACGTGATGATCGCGCCAAAAAGCGACATGCAAATTCCCTTACCGACTGGCGTGCAGGGCAGCGTGACATTTCAGACCGTCAATGATTACGGCGCATTGACGTCGGCGACAACGGCCAGTCTCGGTTAAGCAGAGAGCGTGAAGCCACACGAGAACACGATGAAGAAGACAACCTGGTTTGCAGGGCGATTTCCCGGCTATGTATCACCGTTAAGCGGCGTGGCGCTGTCGGTGCTGGCGGCGCTGTGTCCGCTGACGAGCCGCGGCGAAAGTTATTTCAACCCTGCGTTTTTGTCGGCGGATACCGCGTCCGTGGCGGATTTATCTCGCTTTGAAAAAGGTAATCATCAGCCGCCCGGTATTTACCGGGTGGATATCTGGCGTAATGACGAATTCGTAGCGACGCAGGATATTCGTTTTGAGGCGGGCGCCGTGGGCGCCGGCGATAAATCCGGCGGCCTGATGCCTTGTTTTACACCGGAGTGGATTAAACGGCTGGGCGTGAATACCGCGGCGTTCCCTGTCTCAGATAAAGGCGTCGATACCACGTGTATTCACCTTCCTGAGAAAATCCCGGGCGCGGAGGTCGCGTTTGATTTCGCGTCGATGCGCTTAAACATTAGCTTGCCGCAGGCGTCATTGCTCAACAGCGCGCGTGGCTATATCCCGCCGGAAGAGTGGGATGAAGGGATACCTGCCGCACTCATTAATTACAGTTTTACCGGTAGCCGCGGAACAGACAGCGATAGCTATTTTTTGAGTCTGCTGAGCGGGTTGAACTATGGCCCCTGGCGGCTGCGTAATAACGGAGCCTGGAATTATTCGAAAGGGGACGGCTATCATTCGCAACGCTGGAACAACATTGGCACCTGGGTACAGCGCGCCATCATTCCGCTAAAAAGCGAACTGGTCATGGGGGACAGCAATACCGGGAACGATGTTTTCGACAGCGTCGGCTTTCGCGGAGCGCGGCTGTACTCTTCTGACAATATGTATCCCGATAGCCTGCAGGGCTACGCCCCCACGGTCAGAGGAATCGCCCGGACGGCGGCAAAGCTGACGATACGACAGAACGGGTATGTTATCTACCAAAGCTATGTGTCGCCGGGCGCGTTTGCGATTACCGATCTTAATCCTACCTCTTCCAGCGGCGACCTTGAGGTGACGGTAGATGAAAAAGACGGTAGCCAACAACGTTACACGGTGCCTTACTCTACCGTTCCGCTATTGCAACGTGAGGGCAGGGTGAAGTATGACCTGGTGGCCGGGGATTTTCGCAGCGGCAATAGTCAGCAGTCTTCGCCATTCTTTTTCCAGGGAACGGTGATTGCCGGCCTGCCTGCGGGGCTGACGGCTTACGGCGGTACGCAACTTGCCGATCGTTACCGTGCCGTGGTGGTCGGGGCGGGGCGAAATTTGGGCGACTGGGGAGCCGTGTCGGTCGATGTCACACATGCGCGTAGCCAACTGGCAGATGACAGCACCCATCAGGGGCAATCGTTGCGTTTTCTGTACGCCAAATCACTGAATAATTACGGGACGAATTTTCAATTGCTGGGTTACCGCTATTCCACGCGCGGATTTTACACCCTGGATGATGTGGCATATCGCAGTATGGAAGGGTACGACTACGAATACGATAGCGACGGACGCCGCCATAAAGTGCCGGTGGCGCAGAGCTACCACAATCTCCGTTACAGCAAAAAAGGCCGCTTTCAGGTCAATATTTCGCAAAACCTGGGGGATTACGGGTCACTGTATCTTTCCGGCAGTCAACAAAATTACTGGAATACGGCGGATACCAATACCTGGTATCAACTGGGATACGCCAGTGGATGGCAAGGCATAAGTTATTCGCTGTCATGGTCGTGGAGCGAGTCGGTGGGGATCTCAGGCGCCGACCGCATTCTGGCATTCAATATGTCCGTTCCGTTTAGCGTTCTGACCGGACGGCGCTATGCGCGCGACACTATTCTTGATCGTACTTATGCCACGTTTAACGCCAACCGCAACCGCGACGGCGACAATAGCTGGCAGACCGGCGTGGGCGGCACGCTTCTGGAAGGACGTAATCTGAGCTACAGCGTGACGCAGGGGCGTAGCAGTACCAATGGTTATAGCGGCAGCGCCAGCGCTAGCTGGCAGGCGACGTATGGCACGCTGGGCGTGGGATATAACTACGATCGCGATCAGCATGACTATAACTGGCAACTTTCCGGCGGCGTGGTCGGTCATGCGGATGGTATTACGTTTAGCCAACCGTTGGGCGATACCAATGTCTTGATTAAAGCGCCGGGAGCGAAAGGCGTGCGCATCGAAAACCAGACCGGCGTGAAAACGGACTGGCGGGGCTATGCGGTAATGCCCTACGCCACGGTATATCGCTATAACCGCGTCGCGTTAGATACCAACACGATGGACAACCATACCGATGTCGAAAATAACGTCAGCAGCGTAGTGCCGACAGAGGGCGCGCTGGTGCGGGCTGCTTTTGATACGCGGATAGGCGTAAGGGCAATCATTACCGCGAGGCTTGGCGGACGTCCGTTACCGTTTGGCGCGATAGTACGAGAAACCGCCAGCGGCATTACCAGTATGGTCGGCGATGACGGGCAAATTTATCTGAGCGGCTTGCCGCTAAAAGGTGAATTGTTCATCCAGTGGGGAGAGGGGAAAAACGCACGTTGTATCGCCCCTTACGCCCTGGCGGAGGATAGTCTGAAGCAGGCGATTACGATAGCCAGCGCGACCTGTATCCGTCCGGCGTCATAAAAGGAAAAATAGAGATGAAAATATACTCAGCGCTATTGCTGGCGGGGACCGCGCTCTTTTTCACCCATCCCGCGCTGGCGACGGTTTGCCGCAATTCAAACGGGACGGCGACCGATATCTTTTACGACCTGTCAGATGTTTTCACCAGCGGCAATAATCAGCCGGGACAGGTGGTGACGTTGCCGGAAAAATCAGGTTGGGTCGGCGTAAACGCGACGTGCCCGGAGGGGACAATGGTAAATTATACCTACCGAAGCTATGTATCAGAATTACCGGTACGAAGCACCGAAGGAAATTTTAAATACCTCAAACTGAATGACTACCTTCTGGGCGCGATGAGCATCACCGATAGTGTCGCTGGCGTATTTTATCCGCCCCGTAACTATATTCGCATGGGCGTCGATTCTAACGTGTCGCAGCAAATGCCGTTTGGCGTGCAGGACTCAAAGCTGGTTTTTAAATTAAAAGTGATACGGCCTTTTATTAATATGGTGACGATCCCTCGCCAGACAATGTTTACCGTCTATGTGACGACCTCTACCGGTGACGCGTTGAGCACGCCGGTGTATACCATTAGCTACAGCGGCAAAGTGGAAGTACCGCAAAACTGTGAAGTGAATGCCGGACAGGTCGTGGAGTTTGATTTCGGCGATATCGGCGCGTCGTTATTTAGTCAGGCGGGGGCGGGTAATCGTCCGCAAGGCGTCACGCCGCAAACGAAAACCATTGCTATCAAATGTACCAACGTCGCGGCGCAGGCCTATTTATCGATGCGGCTTGAAGCCGAAAAGGCCTCAGGGCAGGCGATGGTGTCCGATAATCCGGATTTAGGCTTTGTGGTTGCTAATAGCAACGGTACGCCGCTCACACCCAATAATTTGTCGAGTAAAATTCCGTTTCATCTTGATGATAACGCCGCCGCTCGCGTAGGTATTCGCGCCTGGCCGATCAGCGTGACGGGGAATAAACCGGCGGAAGGGCCGTTTACTGCGCGCGGCTATCTACGAGTCGATTATGATTAAGGAGGCATAATGATCCTTCGGCGCGTTTTCATCACTATTGGTTGTGTTTTGTTCAGCCCGCTGAGTCAGGCCAACTCATCTCTGGGCGAAGTGAATATTGAACTGCGCGGTAACGTGGTGGATTTTACCTGCGCCGTGGTGGCGGGCGACAGTAACAAATCGGTTAACCTCGGCACCTGGCCGACAAAACAGCTTCACGCCGCCGGTGACGCCACGCAACCGATAGCCTTTAGCCTAAAACTTGAAGGCTGCCCGCCGGGGTCGGCGTCTATAACGTTTTCCGGGACGCCAGCGCCCGGCACGGCATTACTGGCGCTTGCTGATACGGCAATGGCGCAAAAACTGGCGATTGAAATTCGCGATGGCGATCAACGTCGATTGCCACTTGAACAGGCCAGCAAGGCCGTTGATATTGACAACAACGGCAATGCTACCCTGAAATTCTATGCGAACTATATCGCCTTAGCCGATGGCGTGCAGCCCGGACTTGCTAACGCGGATGCGACCTTCCTGATCAATTACAATTAGTGTCCGTTATTGTGGCTCCCGAACGATAATTCGCCGGGAGTACATTTACAATAATTCGTGTGATTTGGCGTAATCGATAAGCTCAACGATAGAGTGAAGGCCAAGTTTAGAAAATATATTGGCCTTATGCGCGCTGATAGTCTTGTTACTCAATAAAAGTTGCTCGGCAATTTCTTTGTTAGACATTCCATTGGCCAGATAGCGCAGCACGGTAACTTCGCGATTAGAAAGTGGCATATCATGGTGCCCGCCTTTGGGGGTACGGGTATTACTGATAAAGTTAAGCGTCTCAGATGGGAAAAAAGAATAGCCGGATAAAATCATTTTTACCGCATTATAAATATCATTGAGGTCTTTGCGTTTACTTACAAATCCGTTTGCGCCCGCTCTTATTGCTCTTCCGGCATAAAAAGCCTCTGATTTTGACGATAAAAAAAGTATCCGGGTATGTTCCTGGATAGATTTGATTCGTTTAAGTAAAGTAAAGCCGTCGGTGCCCGGTAATTCAATATCCAGAATGACAAGGTCAACAGGATAAGTGCGCAGATACTCTATCGCTGTTCGGCTATCATCCGTTTTCAGGACAACCTGAATATTGCTATTTTTACCGAGCAAAACTTCGATCGACATTCTTACAATAGGGTGTTCGTCCATAATGATAACAGATGCAGGTTTCATTGTTGTATGCCTCAGACTGTTATGCGTCCTTCGTTTTAGAATAAGCGTCAGACACCTTAAAGATTGTGAAATAGCCAGATCTACACACCACACAGTGGAGCAATAATAAAGAATGAAACCTCCCTGTTGACTGGCTATTTTGCGTAAAAGTAATAAATATGTGGAATATCCATTTCTCACCAACAAAAAAGAAATTTCTGATTAAGTAAAAACAATATGGATTATACCTGGTCTGATTTCTCGGAAAAGTCTTGCGAAATGCGAATTATGGATAGCGGGTAGGATGTTCTGTGACGTTAGAGAAAATTTGTTCGTGGTGGAGCTATTTTCTTTGGAGTTGACATTGAGTAGTTTAAACTGTTGTTTTTAAGTATAAAAATAATATGAAAGACTAATTGTTTAGTATTTGTTATGTAATAACAGAAGGATGTTTATGCTGGAGGCCTCAAAAAACGAGGAGAGACAGGGGACGATGTAAGAAAAAATTTTTTATCGCTTACCAGGACGAGTTGTAAATATTAATTTTATGTGAAATATTTACATTTAATGGAAGTGAAAATAAGTAACTTCTTAAAAAATCTTATTCACCAAAACGTTACTTCGTTAAAAAATGTCGTGGAAAGTAACGTTTAACTGCTGGACCAGCCGAAGAAAGCTTTGCCTATGGGGAAGGTTAAGGAGGGTGATAAGTTGTTTAAGCCGGTAAACTACACGATGATAAGGTACGCTTTGCTGACGTGCTATTTCTTTTAAAGAGGCGCCTTGCGCTAAAGTTTCAATCATCAACCAGTCAGTACGGCTAAAGCTTTCCGATAAGCGAGGTTTGGCGGCTGATAACAAGGCTTCGCGTACAGAGGCCAGATTTTGTCGTCGCGACAGGACAAAAAAACGCCCAGCCATACGGATAAACTGAGCTATAGCGGGGGTTTTATCTGATACCAGCAGGTAAATCTGGATATCGCTTTGTTGCCAACTGAGCGCGCGTAGCTGGTTAAGCGCCTCAATACAGGAGACAGGTAGCGTCTCCATATCTACAATCAGTTGTCTGAGCGACCCCTTTTCAATCCACAAAGAAATGTCATCTAATGAGCGGAATGCTGCGGTACGTTTTCCGGAAAATAAGTAGTGACTCAATGAATAGCCGAGGTAGTTATCAGTTGTAATTATTGCCTGAGAAATGATACCAACCGGCAAGGCATAATTAAGCTGTTGGTCCAGTAACTCAAGGCGATCAAATATCTGCGGCGTTGGAGAGTGATAACGGCAGGCGCAGTCTTTGGCATTTCTTAAACGGCGGTGTCTTTCCCTGCGTGGTACGCTGCGCATCCTGCTTTTTCCATTGCTCTAATATATATCTGGTAATATGGCTGGCCATAAATAACCTTGTCCCATCGTTGCACCAGCGTAAAAAGCAATGCCTCGTTGCTCTGATGTTTCAATGCCTTCCATCAGCATTAACTGCTGAAAAAAAACTTCGCTATCATGTTTTGACGGAAGTTGCGTCAGGACCTCATAGCCGATTAATTGCGCAGTTGAGAGATTAACGATTGGCTCAGATTTTAACAATCTGCTGTTGAGATATGAATGACGTGTGGGTGAAGACGCCAGGTGTGGGGGATTTATCCTTTCCTTTAATAAAGTACCCTGTGCCACCAAACACTCCTCCAGGCATTTATGATGCAGCCATATATTTTCGACCCCTGAATCTATCAGGATATTATGGGCATCATTGTGGCAGCGTTAAAAAAATGCCTGTAGGTATCGTTACTTAATTATTGGTGAGATATTTCGTAAGCCTTGTAAAAAGTTAAGTGAGTTTACTTACTGAGTAAGAAATGAAGGTTAACTCTAATATACTTTAAAAACTGCTGCTCCGTTTTAACATGTAATTTGCGCATAATGCTCCGGCGGAGTGACTTTGTCTGCTCTTCAGAAAGTGAAAGTAAAGCAGCCGTTTCGCTTAAATGATAACCGCTGGCGATCAGTTTTAACAGGTGACGTTCTGTTACTGAAAAATGACGAGTCGTGCAATAGTGGCAAATGCCGGAAGGGACGCTATGTCGAAGCGCTCGCTTATGTAAGATCAATATCATTTTCCGGGTAATTTCTTCAACATCATCTTCCCGATAAATATGCGGCAGCATATACAGACATGGTCTGAACATGAGCTTTTCTTTATCGCATTTATTACAAATAATTACCCGTAGCTGATGTTGGGTATGCATAGGTATCTGGTAACAGCCTGCGCTGAACCAATCATCATCCAGGGCCAGGAAAGCGATATCGGCATTATCTATCTCTTCTGGCGGCAGAAAGTCAATTTTCTGTTGCCATTGATTCGCCAGACGCGTCATGATGATTTTCAAACCATGCTCAAAGTGACTGTTTTGTTCCTTAATAGCGATACTCAGCATAAAAAATATCCTACACGGCAGGTGAATCATGGTGAAATATTAAAGAAACTGATTGATTATCTAAATACTGGCGGCCTTAATTCCCACTTTATGCGTGCTGAGATGTGTCCAGGCGATTTCCTGGAACCTGGCATTGCGCCAGAAAAGACGATATTCGTACACTTAGTCAGCAACCAGAACAAAAGCCATTGACTCAGGAGTGCCTGACCGTATAATTCTCGCGTTTCGTCTACACGAAGTCTTCACTTCACAAGGCGCCCTTAGCTCAGTTGGATAGAGCAACGGCCTTCTAAGCCGTGGGTCGCAGGTTCGAATCCTGCAGGGCGCGCCATCTAAAAATCAACGCGTTACGCTTCTTTATTCCCTCCTTATTTTCCATATGGGACATATTTGGGACATCATCACTGAAAATCGAGTCAATTTGTTTCGCGTGTTCCGTTAAATGATTCGGCGCAAGGTGAGCATATCTATGAATCACCACGGATAACCTGGACACTTCTGAGTCGTTGATGATATAGGTTTTCATATTCAGCCGGTGGCATCTGCTCGCTCGAACCATGCCGGCGTCTACTGTTATAAAACATTTCTATGTAATCAAAAATATCGCTTCTGGCTTCGTCTCTCGTTCCGTAGATCTTTTCCTTTATCAGTTCACGCTTCAGTAGCTGGAAAAAGCTTTCTGCAACCGCATTGTCATGACAGTTGCCACGACGGCTCATTCTGCTCTCCAGTCCGTGCGATTTCAGGATCGACTGCCATTCATAGCGGGTGATTACGTCGCCACACGGCCATCAGAAGCGCATTCAGGACTCTATCTTTTGTCATTCATGGTTGCAGTGACCAATTGAATCTATTGCGGCTTTTTTTAATATGTCCCGTTCGTCAGTAACCCGCTTCAACTCTTTCGGGAGTCGGCGGATTCCGGTCTGATCATCTGACTGCTCTTTATTTCTTTATTGGTGGAGGAGTCCGACCCGTACTTCTTTATCCTGGCGTAAAGACTGTGGGTAGTAATATCGAGATGTGTTGCGACGCTGGAAACAGAATGGCCACGCTCAACAACCTGTCTTACCGCTTCAATTTTAAACTCTTCGGGATAACGTTTACCGCTCATAGGCACCTCTCTTTAAGTCATCTTAAATGGCTCTGAGGTGTCTGTTAAATCCGTGGCGATTCACATTGACCGCAGATTGTCAGGTTCCTTTACCCGGTAGTGAAACCAGTAGGGGGCAGTTTATCCGCACTAAAAGACGGTGTTCCTGCATCTGTGGTGGAGTTGAACCGGATGGGCTTTGGGCACATGCGTATCCTTGCGTGTATTGGTCAGTTGCCGGAGTCTGGATTAATGCACTATGGCTCCGTTGGGTTCTTTTTTGGGACTGATGGTGCATTGCGACTTCTTGCTAAGAAACCTGATGGGGCATTTGTGACATACGATATGTAGGAATCCCCGCCGCCCGTTACCCATTGGTGGCGGGGAACATTAATTATACATGAATGTTATTTAATTATTTCCGTAATATTCTCATTTGTCCTCGCCCCTGTTCTAACGTCCCATGTCCCAGATGTAATTGATTCTAATTCATTTGAATCTATGCCGTTAATCGCCCGCCCGGAAAGCCATCTTCCGTCTATTTGGAATGTCTTCTTGTCGACATCTGCATTTATAATTTTTCCATCCTTTGTTTTAAAGCTAATGAACATCGCTGTATTCTCATCAAGAGAATCAGCAGGATTCTTATTAAACTCAAATATTACAAAGGTTTTAATGTCCATTTGCTGTTTATATATCCATAATGATTTTATATAAACGTTGTTACATATTTTTGCGTTAATATTAAGAGGCTTGAAATTAAAGGCTCGTGAATAGTCGAAAAATCCTGGAGCAGTTATTTTCAAATCAATCCCGTAGTATCTAGACATTGCTTCACTGTTAAACGTATCAAGACTTGGGCCTGCATGCAGTACCGGTGGAAAGTAATAATCAGGAATTATCGCTTGATCTTGTTTGTTATGTTTCGCCCTGTCTATTATTTCTTCCCTAATCTCCGTTTGTTTGCTTATTGATTTAATTGATGAGTAATAGAGGATGTATGATGGAATGAAATATAAAAAAGCCATTGCATATGTAGTAACAGATAAATAAATGGAAGCCTTGTTAAATTTCGTAAATGCAGAATGAGCAACAAAGGAAATCGAAAGAATCATAAAGCAGAGTGCTCCATTGAGAGCCCTGCTGGGCATTGCAGGAGATGCAAGGAACGCAACATTTGCAGCAATTGCACCCAGTATGAATAAAAAGCTTCCAAACATAAGTTTGCTGCTACTATTCCTTGATAACACTACAGAGATTAGTAGTATTATAAATGCAATATAGACCTGCCAATATGCCCCCATTGCTGATGGCAGCCTTTCTGAAAAGTGCTCAAGAACCCTCCATGCAAGTGGTTGATTGTACCAGTCTTGTATTGTAGACGCACGGGATAGGTTTCCCGGAGCCAGCAGGAGAACCCCCGCGCCTATTGCAGATCCGAATACGCCAATCAGTAAATATTTATTTCTATTCATTATAAAGAAATATGCTACAGAAATTAATACAACTACAAGAGATGTGTTTTCATTTGAGCAACCTGCAAATATCGATGATATGGCATATACAAAGAGTATTAAATTGGATTTTTTACCATTGCTTAAATATATAGAAATTAGTATATAAATGGCAATGAACATGTTGGTCCATAAGTAATTTGCTGACCCAACAAGCCAGAAGTTAGTTTGACCGAGGGCTGGATTTGCAATGAAGTATAAGAAAAATAAGAAAATCATCACATATGGGGACGGTGACGACTTTGTTAATGTAGCTGGGATCATTGTCCAGCACAACACCATTAATGTTAGCGCTGCTGAGTTTATTGCATTGTAAATATGCGGGGAGAAAAACTTTAATAGAGATGTGCTGATCGTATCTGACACAACCCTTCCGCTCCATCCCAAATAGTGCATTTTTACGCTAGAAAGCGAAAGCTCTCTTAGGGCATAAGTATAGTCATCAGAGTTCATTGGTGTGATAAATCCTATTGAATACACCAACGAGAAAACTATAAGGATAGCAATTACCATTTTTAATCTATTGTTAACCATTTTTCTTCTCATTCTTAATTATGTACTTAGGCCTTTTTTTTGTTTCTATGTAAATCCTGCCAATATATTCCCCAAGAATACCTATTCCTATCAATTGAACGCCACCCAGAAAAAGTACAGAAACAAGAAGAGACGGGTAGCCAGGAACATTATTTCCAAATATTAATTTATCAATAATCATCCATGCACCGTAAAGGAATGACATACCTGCAATAAACAATCCAATGTAAGTCCATATGCGGAGCGGAAATGTTGAGAAAGAAGTTATTCCTTCCAGCGCCAGATTCCATAATTTCCAGCCATTGAATTTTGAATCGCCGGCAACACGCTCAGCGCGGGCGTATTCAACTACATCAGTCTTGCCGCCCACCCATGACAGAACGCCTTTCATAAACAGATTACGTTCTGGCATCTGTTTAATATTTTCGACAACTTCACGACTCATTAACCGAAAGTCGCCAACGTTCTCTTCGATTTTCGGATTGCTGATTTTGTTGTGCAGCTTATAAAACCATTCAGCTGTCTTACGCTTCATGCGCCCGTCAGTTGAGCGGTCTGAGCGCTTAGCCAGCACCATATCCGCGCCAGCCTGCCACTTCTCAATGAGATGGGGGATAACTTCTATCGGATCCTGTAAATCGACATCAATAGGAATGACCGCATCCCCGGTTGCATGGTCGAGACCCGCGAAAAGAGCAGGTTCTTTACCGAAGTTTCGCGTAAACGAAAGCGGAATAACGAGCGGATCAGATGCAGCTATTTTGTTAATTATTGATTCAGTCGCATCTTTGCTTCCGTCGTTGATGAAAACAATCTCAACTTCATACGGTTTTAGCTCTTCAAACTCGCGAACCGTTTTATAGAAAATAGGTATCGCATCTTCTTCATTGAAGACCGGAACGACTAACGAGATTTTCATTTCGCATCCCTAAAGACAATGAACTTTGAATAAATGAATCCGCATATCAGGCTGATAGCTGAAAAGGTGACAAGAGTAAGGAGTGGCGGCAGGGAGCATTTGTCAGCCATCCAGCCAACAACAGCGCTCAGTGTTCCCATAAATCCCACGTACATCATGTAGCGAAGCGTGGTAGTGCTGGCGTTAAAGGTGAAGCGCGCATTGGCATAGAAGCTGAACGATACGGCGATAACAAAACCGGAAAAGTTCGCCAGCGCCTGATGCGTATGCATCCCATACACACAAAAAGCAAATACGCTCCAATGAATAAGCGTGTTAAGAACACCGATCGATGTGTACTTAGCGAATAACTTCAACATTATGAAAATCAGCGGATTCGGAAAGGTCTGGAGTGTAGCACTACAAATTGCTTTGATCGATATAAACGATCAATAATGTGATATTTGATAGTTTAAACTTATTGTTATCTTATTAATTGATCGTTGTTACCGATCAATTGGGGCTACTGATTGCTGAGTGGGTTGGGACAAAAACGGGACACACAAAGCTTTGCATCGGCTTGCAAGGCTTTGCATGTTTTTCGAAGATGGGGCGAGTGAGCGCCGTAGTAATGGGATAACTTGTTGTTAGCTCAGGTAGTTCCAGGAACATCTAAGCCGTGGGTCGCAGGTTCGAATCCTGCAGGGCGCGCCATTTAACCTCTCAAAATTATGTTAATCCGTAAGCTTCTGCGGGGGCGACGTTGTGCCATCCGCAGTACGTGACGCTAATATGCAAATAACTAATTGTGTTTAATCTGTTTATGGTGCTCCTCAGCCTGGATCTCGTGGGCGAAAGAATGGGCATTATTCATCGATTGATGGATGACCATTGCTTTTTCATAGTCGTCCATTTCAGAAAAGGGTGTCGCATTTTCCACAGGAGTCGGGGCGCTGGTTTTCTGTGTCTAAGCCATTTGCTGGTGCGCGAAGGCGTCACCGTTATTCATCATCTCATGCGCCGTGGCGGATAATTGGCGGGATTCCATTTTCTCTGCGACTTTTACGCCAGCTGAAATAAAAAAACGACAGCTAAAAGGGATGTAAACTTATTTATCTTATTTCTCCGGTGTGGGTTAATAAGAGAAATAATAAAACAGTCGTTGGGTCTGGCGCGTGACGGGATAATGACGATGATGTCAGATTATTTTGCTGGCTAGTGATAGCGCCTTTCACTATCGCTACAGTTCAACGGAGGTGTTTGGGTAATGTCAAAATAAAACGAGTAGCGCGCGTATCGGAGGTGACAGAAACTTTTCCCTGATGCGCAATGACGATGGATTTTACAATTGCCAGGCCTATACCGCTGCCTTCCCCTTTACGCTGGCGGGAGGGATCAACCCGATAAAAACGATCGAAAAGGCGCGGCAAATGTTCCGGCGCGATTGGCGTACCGGGGTTTTCAACAATAATATGTATCTGGTCGTCCGCTTCTTTTATCCGAAGAGTAATGGTTTTACCCGGCGGCGTATAGCGCATCGTATTAGAGAGTAAATTACTGATGGCTCTGCGCAGCATGATGGGATCGCCGGTGATCCAGCAGGCGCGGCCTTCAAAGCGCAAGCTCCCAACACCTTTTCGGCAGAAAAACTCGATGAGACGCTTTACCACGGGGCGGTGCTTCGGGGGCGGCCAAAAGCCATGACGGTAGCGGTGATTATCGCCGGTCTGCTGCCTGTTTTATGGAGGACCGGCGCGGGTTCTGAAGTGATGAGCCGTATTGCCGCGCCGATGGTCAGCGGCATGATTACCGCGCCGCTGCTGTCGCTGTTTATCATTCCGGCAGCCTACAAGCTGATGTGGCTGCGCAGGCATCGTTGCCTTGCGGCATAACGTGTGTCGCCCGCCTGCGGCGTCAAACTGCAGGCGGGTTCAGCCTACGTTTATCGTCCGAGCGCGCTGACCCGTTTGCGGTATTCGCCTGGTGTACAACCGAATTCACGGACAAAAGCTTTGTGAAAAGAAGATTCGCTCGCATAACCTACCGACTCGGCAATCACCATCACCGGCAGCGCTTCACGCGACAGGGTCTGAGCGGCGATTTGCAGGCGCAGCGTTGTTAACACGGCTAAGGGCGTCGTAGCGGACACGTCGCGAAATAGCTGGGCGAAGCTCGCCCGCGACATGTGTACCCGTTGCGCCAGCGTTTCGACCGTCCAGGGATGCGCCGGTGTTTCCAGCATGTGAAGGATCACGCGGCCCAGCCGGGGATGCAGCAATAAATTGAGCACGCTTTTCGCCGCGCCAGCCTGCGATAGCCAGTCGCGAACGGCGAGGGTAAACAGCGTGGCGCACTGCTGACTGTATAAGACATCAGCGCCAGGCAAATGGCGTTCTGACTCCTGCTGTAACAGCAAAATGGCGGCGTTAATCCAGATACTGGCGGGGCTATGCGGCGGCGGGGCAAGACATAACACTTCCGGCAACGCGGTAAGGAAATAACGTGACGTCGTGTGCAGACGTAGACTACCGCACACGATATGTGTCGGTGCTTCGCCAGACTGGCGCAAACGGTGGGCGGAGTTTTGCGGCAGAATCACCACCTTTCCCGGCGTAAGCGTCATGGCGTCGCCGGTAGGCATTTCCAGTTGCGCTTCGCCCTGCGTAACGGTATGCCAGCGAATCACCGATAGTTCGCCAGCGGCGTGCGGCAACTGCCAGTCGCCGCCTAACGGGCAATTCTTGTCGATTGAGCCCTGAGGGGCGTTAAGCGTCAATAGCCGACTAAGCGCATCCATATAGACTCCAGAACAGATTCTTTTTCAAAAATAGGGATAACCATTTCTGTCTCTGTTCACTATATTTCGGACTCAATGTCATTTCTACTCTTGTTTTTGCTAACCGCTAATTTAGACGATAAGACAAAAAATGACGCGTTGCGGATAACCCTGTCTTTTTTGACGTTATTTATACTTGTCCTGACAAACAGATGGTGATTTGGCGGAGAAAGAAGATGACACAGTATCAGGCGCTCATTATTGGTTTTGGCAAGGCAGGAAAAACGTTGGCGGCAACTCTGGCGAAGACGGGATGGCGCGTGGCGATTATCGAACAGTCCGCCAGTATGTTCGGCGGAACCTGCATCAACATTGGCTGCATTCCAACGAAAACGCTGGTGCATGATGCGGAACGTGAGGGCGATTTTTCTGTCGCCATGCAACGCAAAGCGGCGGTCGTAAATTTTTTACGCGACAAAAATTTTCATAATCTTGCCGACCTGGACAATGTCGATGTGATTGAGGGAAGGGCTGAGTTTATTGATAACCATACCTTACGGGTATTTCAGGAGGACGGCGAGCGGGTGTTACGGGGAGAAAAGATCTTCATTAATACTGGCGCAGAGTCGGTGATCCCGGCTATTACGGGCATAACAACGACGGCGGGGGTGTTCGATAGCACCGGGTTACTCAGCCTGAGCCAGCGCCCGGCGCGGCTGGGGATTTTAGGCGGTGGTTATATTGGCCTTGAATTTGCCTCAATGTTCGCCAACTTCGGTACGAAGGTCACTATCTTTGAAGCAGCGCCGCAATTCCTGCCTCGTGAAGATCGGGATATCGCGCAGGCAATTACCCGTATTTTACAGGAAAAGGGCGTCGAGCTGATTTTAAACGCCAACGTACAGGCCGTATCCTCAAGGGAGGGCGCGGTACAAGTAGAAACGCCGGAAGGCGCGCATCTTGTGGATGCCCTGCTGGTGGCGTCGGGGCGAAAACCGGCGACGGCTGGCTTACAGTTGCAGAACGCCGGCGTGGCGGTGAACGAACGCGGCGGGATCATCGTGGATGATTTCCTGCGTACCACGGCGGACAATATCTGGGCGATGGGCGACGTTACCGGTGGGTTGCAGTTTACCTATATTTCACTGGATGATTTTCGTATTGTACGCGACGGGTTATTGGGAGATGGCAAACGCAGTACCCGCGATCGCCAGAACGTCCCGTATTCCGTCTTTATGACGCCGCCGCTCTCTCGTGTCGGGCTGACGGAAGAACAAGCGCGGGCAAGCGGCGCAACGGTGCAGGTGGTGACATTACCGGTGGCGGCGATCCCTCGCGCCCGTGTTATGAACGATACTCGTGGCGTACTAAAAGCGGTAGTGGACGTGAATACGCAGCGTATTGTAGGGGTGTCATTGTTATGCGTCGATTCTCATGAAATGATTAATATCGTTAAAACCGTTATGGATGCAGATTTACCTTATACGGTGTTACGCGACCAGATATTTACCCATCCTACAATGAGTGAGTCTTTAAACGATCTCTTCTCTCTCATTAAGTAAAACATAAATAACGTAGCCCTGTTAATCAGGGCTTTTTTTTGCCTGTCAGGCTATAAAAATACGCCAGGACAAATATGCTGGCGTCTGAAAGAAAAGGCTTTAGTCAGGCGTAACGTATTATAACACCATTGAAATAACCCACGACTGGAAATCTCGATGTTAAAAATTACCACGCTTATTGCTTCATTATTGGCTGCGCCGCTGGCGTTTTCCGCCTCCGCCCAGCCGCTAACTGACGTTGAATATATCAGCGTTTCTGCGGTGGCAGCAACGCCGTCAATGCTTGAAGACGCTATTGCCAGACTGGCGCAAAGTAAACAGGCCTCGTCATGGAAAATTACGTCAATGCGTATTGATAATACGGGTTACGCCACTGCGATATTATATAAATAAGGAGAGCCTGAGATGGATAAATATCTTCGTCTGTTAAGTCAGGGGGATCGGCTGGGATTAACATTAATTCGCCTGAGTATCGCCATCGTTTTTATCTGGATTGGACTACTAAAATTTGTGCCCTATGAGGCAGACAGTATTACCCCATTTGTGGCGAACAGCCCGTTTATGTCTTTTTTCTATGAACATCCTGAAGAATATCGTCAGCATCTGACTCATGAGGGCGAACTAAAACCGGAGGAACGCGCCTGGCAAACGGCCAATAATACGTATGCGTTTTCGGATGGTCTGGGCGTGGTGGAATTGATTATCGCGGCGCTGGTACTGGCTAACCCTGTCAGCCGCTGGTTAGGGCTGGCGGGCGGCGTGCTGGCATTCCTGACGCCATTTGTCACGCTGTCGTTTTTAATCACCACGCCGGAGGCCTGGGTTATGCCGCTGGGCGATGCGCATTATGGTTTTCCGTATTTATCGGGCGCCGGACGGCTGGTATTAAAAGATACGTTAATGCTGGCAGGTGCGGTGATGATCATGGCGGACTCCGCCCGTTCGTTACTTTTACAGCGACAGTAGCGCCCCTCTTACCCTCTTTATGCCGCGATTCGTCGGGTGGCGCTTGCGCCATCCGACAATTTATTGATGAATGATGGACTACCCTGACAGAAGTTCCTGTTCCACCTGTTGAACCTGCGCCTCCAGCGTATTGCGAATTTCGGTTAGCGCCCGTTCCTGCTCGGAGAAATAGGCTTCCTTATCCGCAACGGAAGAGGCGAGCCGCCAGGCGTTTTCCGTTTCCAGTTGCGTTATCTCTTTCAACAGCGCGTCGATTTGCGTGCGGAGCTGGCGTATTTTATGGCGCAGATGTTCCAGGTTATTTAGCCTGTCGCTTGCCATCATCGGTTCCAGACCGCTTTGCAACTGTGTCAGTAACGCGCGAATTGCCGCCAGATCGGCATTCTGCCGCGCCTGATTAAGCTGTACCATCATCTGGTGCGCTTTTTCTTTCAATTCATCGGCGACCACATCCGGGTGACACAGGCGGCTGGCCTGACGCCACAAACGTTTTAATTCACTGCGTTCGTCGGCCGACAAACGTTGATCGCGGGCGTAGCGGAATTGCGCTTCCTGCTGCTGCTCCCGATACTGGTGATAGTCCTGTTCCGCATTTTCCTGCGCCTGGCGGAATGCGCTGTCGTCCTGATGGGAAAAATCCGCTTCCAGCTCGCGAATTTCCGCCAGCAACGCGGTAATTAATTCCGTCTGCTGCTGGATTCGCTGACGGATTCCCACCGCTTCGCGCGAGGCGGCATTCAATCCTGTCCACTGCTGTTTTAGCGTTGCCAGTTGATCCACGGCCTGGGAAATAAATTGCAGGCAGGATTGATAATCCTTTTCCCGGCGTTTTATTTCGGCTTCTTGCTTACGCTGCATACTCACCGCGAGCTGTTTACGCAACTCCAGAATACGGCTCATCAACGGCCCGAGACGCAGATGATAGAGATCGTTGAAATCGTCGAGAATTTGTACCCGCGCATTTCGTTTGTCAATCAGATCGCGAAGCTGGGCTTCAAGCGCTTTCAGCTCCAGTTTACTGGCGGCAATAGAGGGATCTTGCCACGTCGAGAGCGCCCGTTGAGCCTGTAGCCAGGCGGCGATCTCTTGCATGGCGTCACTGAATCGACGAGCTTCAATCGCCTGGGCAATCGCGCTGATTACGGCATCCTGCGGCTCATTTTTCAGGTAGATGAGCTGCTGACGGATAATCTCTTCGTCCTCAAGTTCGATGGCGCTTTTGATGATCTCTAAACGTTTGATGATCTTATTCATGACGTTGATGCCTGGCGTGGCTCAAAAACGGATAACAGATACCAGGTCTGATTCACCTTTTTGAAAATACTGAAAAAATACTAAATGTATTCTGTAGGGTGTCGTACTTTTCGTCCAGAGTTATTCACATATTTTATACTCGGCATCTGTCACCCGTAACGTTCTATATCGGCGCGCGCTCTTTTCTTTTTACTCCCCGCGATATCTTTTTTTACACGATAACGTTAACGTCCGGAGTTGAGCCTTGACAAACGATTGCGCCTTGCGGCAGCGAGAGCGAAATGTTAAAAGGTGCCCCTCAATAAAAACGATACAGGGGTAGGACGTGAAAAACGCGTCAACTGCATCCGGCGCCAGCGTGTCGGATGCCGCGTCGAAGAATGAACCGACGCTTCAACGGGGGTTGCAAAACCGCCATATTCAGCTAATCGCGCTGGGCGGCGCCATTGGCACCGGACTGTTTCTGGGCATCGGCCCGGCGATTCAAATGGCGGGGCCGGCTGTTTTGTTGGGCTATGGCGTTGCCGGGATTATCGCTTTTCTCATTATGCGCCAGTTGGGTGAAATGGTCGTGGAAGAGCCGGTTTCCGGATCGTTTGCCCACTTCGCCTGGAAATATTGGGGGCCGTTTGCGGGCTTTTTGTCGGGCTGGAACTATTGGGTCATGTTTGTGCTGGTCGGGATGGCGGAGCTGACCGCGGCGGGCATCTATATGCAGTACTGGCTGCCTGACGTACCAACATGGATTTGGGCGGCGGCGTTTTTTATTATCATTAATGCCGTAAATCTGGTGAACGTTCGTCTGTATGGCGAAACGGAATTCTGGTTCGCGCTCATTAAAGTGCTGGCGATTATCGGCATGATAGGTTTTGGTCTGTGGCTGCTGTTCTCCGGCCACGGCGGCGAACATGCCAGCATTGATAACCTCTGGCGTTATAACGGTTTCTTCGCTACCGGTTGGCATGGTTTGCTTCTGTCGCTGGCGGTGATTATGTTTTCTTTTGGCGGACTGGAGCTGATCGGCATTACTGCGGCGGAAGCGCGCGATCCGCAAAAAAGCATTCCGAAAGCGGTGAATCAGGTGGTATACCGTATTTTGCTGTTCTACATCGGTTCGCTGGTGGTGTTGCTGGCGCTCTATCCGTGGGTAGAGGTGAAATCCAATAGCAGCCCTTTTGTGATGATCTTCCATAACCTGGACAGTAATGTGGTGGCGTCGGCGCTGAATTTCGTTATTCTGGTCGCGTCGCTTTCGGTGTATAACAGCGGCGTTTATTCGAACAGCCGAATGCTGTTCGGCCTGTCCGTACAAGGCAATGCGCCGAAATTTTTAACCCGCGTCAGCCATCGCGGCGTGCCGGTGAACTCGCTGATACTTTCCGGAGCGATTACCTCGCTGGTGGTGCTGATCAACTATCTGTTGCCGCAAAAAGCGTTTAGCCTGTTGATGGCACTGGTTGTCGCGACGCTATTGCTAAACTGGATAATGATCTGTCTCGCGCATTTACGTTTTCGCGCGGCGATGCGTCGTAAAGGGCGCGAGACGCAATTTAAGGCGCTGTTCTATCCCGCCGGAAACTATTTGTGCATTGCGTTTCTGGCGCTGATTCTGGTGTTAATGTGTACGATGGACGATATGCGATTGTCGGCGATTTTGCTGCCGGTATGGATTGTATTTCTGTTTATCGCGTTTACAGTTTTGCGCCGTAAGGCTCATTAACTTTTTTGCCCGATCCCATGCTCATGCGATCGGGCAATCCATTAATGCCGCAATGTCCCTGACAGCGCGCGAATATCGCTGCCGGTCGGCGTCTGATGAATACGCAAGCCGAACTCTTCCACCACCGCAAATATATGGTCGAAAATATCGGCCTGAATGCTCTCATATTCCAGCCACACGACGGTATTGGTAAAGGCGTAGATCTCTATCGGCAAACCATGATCGTCAGGCGCCAGTTGGCGTACCATCAGCGTCATGTCTTTACGGATGCGCGGATGGTGGCGTAAATATTCGTTCAGATAGGCGCGAAATGTCCCGATATTGGTCATTCGGCGGTGATTTAAGGCTGATTCCGGCGCATCCAGTTGTTTATTCCATTCATCGATTTCCTGATGACGGCTGGTAAGGTACGGCTTTAACAGTTGCGCGGTTAACAGCCGCTGTTTTTCATCATCATCCAGAAAATGGATACTGGTCGCGTCAATATTAATGCTGCGTTTAATCCGGCGTCCGCCGGACGCAGACATGCCGCTCCAGTTTTTGAACGAGTCGGAAACCAGCGACCAGGTGGGAATGGTGGTGATGGTATTATCCCAGTTGCGTACTTTTACCGTGGTTAAGCCAATATCAATGACCGCGCCATCTGCGCCATATTTCGGCATTTCCAGCCAGTCGCCCAGTTTGAGCATATCGTTGGCGGAAAGCTGGATACCGGCAACCAGGCCAAGAATCGGGTCTTTAAAGACCAGCATTAATACCGCGGCCATCGCGCCCAGCCCGCTGATTAAAATTGCTGGTGACTGGCCAATCAGCAGTGAGATCATCAGAATGCCGACGATAATGGCGCCGATGAGCTTAATACCCTGAAATATTCCTTTTAGCGGTAACTGAGAGGCGGCGGGCCATTTTTGCGATAGATTGAAAATCACGTCCAGCAGAGAAAATAACGACAGCAGGGCGTAGGTCATAATCCATAACTGCGCGCAGGTCGTCAGGATATCCGCAGCCTCACTGCCTTTTTGTAGCCAGAGCGCGGCCTGAATATTGACAATGATGCCTTGCAGCGTAAAAGCCAGACGATGGAATAATTTATTCTGGGTAATAATTTGCAGCCACAGGCGGGAACTGGCGCTGGCACGTTTTTCGAAAGCGCGCAGTACTATCCAGTGCAAAATAATATGCACGACAACTGCCGTCAGAAAAATAATACCAAATATCACCACCAGCGACGTGGTGTGATTCATTTCAATTCCCGCTAAATCTTCTACCTGGGATATCAATTCCTGCATAATCTCTCCTTTATAAACAGCAGCCTATGATGACTGCTGAATGGCATTTATGCAAATCAGGACGCTCGCGCTTCAGGCATAATCAGCAACAGACGGGTAAAAGCGCTTCAGGGGTTATCCATACGCTATATTTTATCCAGCGCCCCATAAACGTCGTTATTTTACGCCACCCCATTTTTTTGAACAGGCGCCAGTTCGTCAACAATGGATGAAAACATTTTAACCAGAATGCTTAAAACGATTGCAATGTTTCTGTCGGATGATGATTAGCACCGTCGTACCTCTCAACAATAACATTAAGGAACATCGGATGACCCAAAAGCGTACCCTGCTAAAATACGGCATACTCTCGCTGGCGCTGGCCGCGCCATTATCTGCCTGTGCGTTTGACTCTCTTACGGTATTTGGCGATAGCCTTAGCGATACCGGGAATAACGGTCGCTGGACCTGGGATAGTGGTCAAAATAAGCTCTACGACGAACAGTTGGCCGAACGATTTGGGCTGGCATTAAGCCCTTCCAACAATGGCGGTTCTAATTATGCCGCCGGCGGCGCGACGGCGACCCCGGAATTAAACCCGCAGGATAATACCGCGGATCAGGTACGGCAGTGGCTTGCCAAAACGGGGGGAAAAGCCGACCACAACGGTTTGTATATTCACTGGGTCGGCGGAAACGATCTGGCGGCGGCCATCGCGCAACCAACCATGGCACAGCAAATAGCCGGTAATAGCGCCACTAGCGCGGCGGCGCAGGTAGGGCTGTTACTGGATGCCGGCGCCGGGCTGGTCGTGGTGCCAAACGTACCGGATATTAGTGCGACGCCAATGCTTCTGGAGGCGGTAATCACCGCCGGGCTGGGCGCAGCGGCGCCTCCGGCGCTAAAAGCGGCGTTAGACGCGCTGGCGGGGGGATCTACGCCCGATTTCGCCAGTCGGCAACAGGCGATCCGCAAGGCGTTGCTGGCGGCGGCTGCAACGGTAAGCAGCAATCCATTTATTCAGCAACTGCTCGTTGATCAACTGCTGGCGGGCTATGAAACGGCGGCAGAGCAGGCGTCAGCTCTGACCGATTATTATAATCAGATGGAAGAGAAGGGGCTGGAGCAACACGGCGGCAATATAGCCCGTGCCGATATCAACGGCCTCTTTAAGGAAATTCTTGCCAACCCGCAGGCGTTTGGTCTGACAAATACCGTAGGTATGGCCTGCCCGCCGGGCGTATCCGCTTCGGCGTGCTCCTCGGCAATGCCTGGATTTAATGCATCACAGGACTATCTGTTTGCCGATCATTTACATCCCGGTCCGCAGGTCCATACCATTATTGCGCAATATATCCAGTCGATCATTGCCGCGCCGGTACAGGCGACATACCTGAACCAAAGCGTTCAGTCGATGGCGCAAGGCAGTCGTACCACGCTTGACAGCCGTTATCAGCAGCTTCGCCAGGGGGAAAATCCTGTTGGTTCACTGGGCATGTTCGGCGGATACAGCGGGGGATATCAACGTTATGATAATAATGAGGCCGACGGGAACGGTAATCATAATAATCTGACGGTTGGCGTCGATTATCAGCTTAACGAGCAGGTACTGCTGGGAGGGCTGATAGCCGGTTCTCTGGATAAGCAACATCCTGACGATAATTATCGTTATGATGCCCGCGGTTTTCAGGCCGCCGTATTCAGCCATTTGCGCGCCGGTCAGGCGTGGCTGGATAGCGATTTACACTATCTGTCCGCTAAATTCAGTAACATTCAGCGCAGTATCACGCTCGGTGCGCTAAGACGGGTGGAAGAGGGCGAAACCAACGGTCGGCTGTGGGGCGCGAGGTTAACCAGTGGTTATGATTTTGTCATGATGCCGTGGTTAACGACCGGACCGATGCTGCAATATGCATGGGATTACAGCCACGTTAATGGCTATAGCGAGAAGCTCAATACCAGTACATCAATGCGTTTTGGCGACCAAAACGCCCATTCGCAGGTGGGTAGCGCTGGCTGGCGTCTGGATCTTCGCCACAGCATCATTCACTCCTGGGCGCAGATTAATTATCGCCGTCAGTTTGGCGATGATACGTATGTGGCGAACGGCGGCCTTAAATCGACCGCGCTGACGTTTAGCCGCGACGGAAAAACGCAGGATAAAAACTGGGTTGATATCGCGATTGGCGCAGATTTTCCGCTGTCGGCAACGGTGTCCGCTTTCGCCGGGCTGTCGCAAACGGCAGGGTTAAGTGATGGCAATCAAACCCGTTATAACGTTGGGTTTAGCGCCCGATTTTGATGACACGCCAGGGAGGGCCAACTCCGTTTGTTCGTGACACGATGAGCCGAAAGCGCAACGGTAAGTTTTATAAAAAGTAAGTATTTTCAAAAATGTGGGTGAAGCCTGTGACGTCGTTTGTAAATTATCGTATAAGCGGAGTTTACGTTTTTGGCGGCGCGCAGGTATGAATAAAGAGTCCATATTTCGTCAGTTGGAGCTACGGCTGGCCGGATGTTCACTAACAGCCGACGCGTTAAGCGGGTTTAGCGCAATGGCGATTGCCGACAGTCTCAGGCAAAAACGCAGCATTATTAGTCACCATCTTAATAACTTGCATCGTGAGCAGCGGGTGGTCAAAGTGAATAGCCGCCCGGTGCTGTTCCTGCCCGTCGAGGCGCTACGTCGTCACCACCGGCTGGCGGTTCGACAGGGGGATTACGCGTCCATTCAGGCGCTGTGCGCGGAGCGGCAGGACAGTCTGGAGCTGCTCATTGGCGCGCAGGGCAGCTTGCAGGAGTCCCTGCGTCAGTGTAAGGCGGCGATCAGTTATCCCGGCGCGGGCTTGCCTTTGCTGCTGCGCGGCCCGACGGGGACAGGAAAAAGTTTTTTGGCGCGTCAGCTTTGGCAGTACGCCATCGAGCAGGGCATTTTGCCCCCGGAGGCGCCCTTTACCGTGTTTAACTGCGCCGAATACGCTAATAACCCGGAATTGCTGACGTCAAAATTATTTGGTCATGCCAAAGGTGCGTTTACCGGCGCAGACAGAGCGGTATCCGGGTTAATTGAGACCAGTAATGGCGGCGTATTGTTTATCGATGAAGTGCACCGTTTACCGCCGGAAGGGCAGGAAAAACTGTTCCATTTTATGGATAACGGCACCTGGCGTCGCTTAGGCGAAAGCAGCGATGAACGCAGCGCCACGGTACGTCTGATATTCGCCTCTACCGAAGATCTGGAAAAGCACTTTCTGGCGACATTTATTCGCCGGATACCGGTCATTGTCAAAATTCTGCCCATCGCCGAACGCGGACAGTATGAGCGGCTGGCGTTTATTCACCATTTTTTCCGTCGCGAGGCGCAGCGTCTTCATCACGATTTGTCGCTGGATAGTGAAATTATCAGCCAACTGATGCAGGAGACCCTGGAAGGGAATGTCGGCGGCCTGGAAAATCTCATTCGTAATATTTGCGCCAGCGCCTGGACTTTCGGCCAGCGTGACGATGGGGTACTGGAAGTAAAAGCCGGGCAACTGCCGGATCGTCTGCTGATGGAGGTGCCCTTTACCGTTCCGCAGACGGCGGAACGCGTCATGATTTATCGCGAAGGTGGCGTTTTTCCGCGAGTTTCCGGTCAGCATCAGGAATATTTACGGTTGACGGAAAACATTTGCGGCCTGTGCGAAGAGCTGGCGCAGGAGAATATTTCCGCACGGACGTTTGACAAGCTGGTCTATCAAAACCTTACGTTATATCTCGATGCCTTAATGAATAAAGAGAGCCCTCGCGCTCGTCAGGACAAGCGGCTGCGTTTTATCGAAGATGTCGGGAAAGCGATCGCTGCACATTACGATCTCGAACTGAATGCGGAATTCGCTTATCTCACCGGACGTTACCTTACCAGCCTGCCGTTAACGCCGGTGGAGGCGTCGCCATCGGTTCGCCATGTGATGCTGCGCTGGCTGGAGGAGGCGCCGGGGCTGGCGCAGCGTGTGGCGCAAAAACTGCTGGACGTGGTAAATAATAAATATGATTTGTTAATCGACACGCTCGACAGACTGGTCGTGGCGGCCATCGTCAGTAATGCCATTGACGCCACCAGCGGCGGTAAGGTAAAAGCGCTGATCATCGCGCATGGTTATTCGACCGCCAGCAGCATTGCAGGCGTGGCGAACCGTCTGATTGGCGAAAAGATTTATCATGCGATGGATATGCCGATGGAGGTCGCGTTTAGCGATGTCAGCCGGGCCATTGTCGATTATCTCCAGCATACGGATACCCGCGCAGGCGTCATGGTGCTGATCGATATGGGATACACCAAAGAGATCGCCGATGCGCTTTTGAGCGTAATTCATGGCCCGCTGGTGGTGGTCGATAACGTTACGACGCGT
This sequence comes from Salmonella sp. 741265073_HBA, assembly GCF_046569105.1. Classification (NCBI taxonomy): domain Bacteria; kingdom Pseudomonadati; phylum Pseudomonadota; class Gammaproteobacteria; order Enterobacterales; family Enterobacteriaceae; genus Salmonella; species Salmonella sp. 741265073_HBA. The sequence continues at coordinate 307,511 of NZ_JBKFRY010000002.1, forward strand.
CTGGCGCTGAACGTGGCCAGCGAGATCGCGCTACAAAAAAACATCGAACAGATCGCCGAAGAGATCGTCCCGTTAAATCAGTCGCGCTGGGATGTCTTCTGGCCCGCGCAGAAAAAAGCGCGCGCGCTGCTGGTGACCTGTATTACCGGCATCGGGACGGCGTTTAAATTTAAAAATTTGATGGAAAAAAGTCAGTTGACCGACTTTGATATTAATATCATCGCCTGTGAATATACCCGCCTGAAAAACAGCCGGATGGCGGCCTCGTTGCTGAATCAGTATGAAGTGATTGCGGTTGTCGGCACCATTGACCCGCAGCTGGCGGGCGTTCCCTGGGTGGGGATTGAAGAGCTGCTTGGCGAGCAGGGGTATGCGCATTTAAGTCAGTTATTAAGCGGTTATCTTAACGATAAACAGATTGCGTTAATTAATAAAAATATGGTTCGCGAATTTTCGTTGCATAATGTGGTTAATTCGCTGACCATTCTCAATGCCAATAAGACGATAGGGCATATCGAAACGATTATTGCCGAATGGCAAAATACGCTGGGCTTCGGCTTTAATAATAATTTGATTATTAGTTTATATGTTCATTTGAGCTGTATGATTGAGCGACTGGTCATGCGCAATGAAATTACCCACTATAAAAACATGACGGAATTTAACGAGCGGCATGGTGAATTTATCGCGATGGTAAATCATTCGTTTCAGCGATTGAAAATTCTTTATAACGTGGCGCTGCCGGTAGCGGAAATTGGCTATATCCACGATATTTTCGAATTACGGATAGAGGATTTTCGCTGGTAGCCGCGGTAGTTCAGGAAAAAAGGGGCGCTAGCGCCCCGCAGAAGAAAGGCCTGATGGCGCTACGCTTATCAGGCCTACAGATCGCTTTGTAGGCTGGATAAAGCGAAGCCGCCATCCGGCATAACTATTAATATTCAACTTTCCACATATACCGGCGGGTGGTCAGTGGGTGGTTACGGGCTGTCGCCAGAGCGAGGTTATAAACGTCCAGCACACAGTTGTGCAACAGACCGCAGAAGTATTCGCCAACGTCGGTGGGCAGATCCTGAATGCCGAGTTTATCCGCATCGATCAACTGCAGTTTTCCCTGATAGCGTTCAATAAAGCGAATCGCACGATCGTCCAGCGGGCGAGTGCGACCACTGCTTTGCAGCAATATAAACGGCGTGCCCGGCTCGGTGATTTCGAACGGTCCGTGGAAATACTCTCCGCTATGTATGCTGGCGGAGTTGATCCACTGCATTTCCAGCAGAATACAGACAGACTCCTGATGCGCGGCGCCGAAAGAGGGGCCGCTGCCCATCATATAGACCACCTTCTCATCCTTCCATTCGGCGGCGAAACGCTGAGCATCTTCTTGTACCTGCCGTTGGGCGCCGTGAACAACGTCGCTAAAGCGCCCAAACGCGCTGACTAACTCATCGTATTGCGCATAGCCCTCTGTTTGGGCGAGAATTTCCAGCGCCAGCCACAGGCTGTATGCGGCTTTTTGTTGTGCAGGGTCGACCGTTTCCGGATAACGCGCCCACTGATATTCAATGATGTAGTCGCTGTATTCGCACAACGGCGTGTCAGGTTGGTAAACCAGACCGATGGTCGCCGCTCCTTTTTCACGCGCCACGCGGGCGGCTGCGACGGTTTCCGCCGTATTGCCCTGCTGCGAGGCAAGAATAACGACGCTATTTTTTCCTAATGCTTTTGGTGTGGCGTGGACAAATTCATTACTGGTGATATAACCGACAGCCAGTTTTGACGCTTCACAGTCCAGAAAGTATTTCCCTGGCCAGAAGCCGGTTAATGAACCGCCGCAGCCGACAAACCAGACGCGTTCAATGTTTTGTTTACCTAAAATATCGCTAATAATACGGCGGGCATTTTCATGAGCAATAGACATATTTATCTCCTTAGCGTGTAGCGCGTCCTCCGCAACAGCGCGGATAATAACGAGCATTAATAAAAATTAAATTTCTTGCTTACTTTTCATTTTTTGATGGAATTGCGGATCTTTGGGTATCGCCGGATTAATGCCTTTTTGCGGGGGTAATATCGCGCATAGCATTTGTAGCGGAATGATATATTCAAAGACGGCAAAGTCCTCATCATTGACAAACGGGAAATTCAGATTCAGACCATTATTTTCTACCTGCGGGCCGATGCGGTAAATAGACGGCGTCCACTCACCGAGTATTTGCGCCAGCCGATCCTGACGCGCGTCAGGCTGCGGGTCGAGCATAATGAGTGCGGATTGCGCATTAAAGGCATTGTAAATACCGTGAATAAACTCCTCGAATTCGTAGCCCGACACCGGGCAGCGCAACGTCTCCAGCATCTTGAGCGCACCCTCCTGCACCGTACCGAACAGCGTTGCCGGGCCGGTCAGACGAATATCTGCGCTATCGCGCAGCGCCAGCGCATTGGTTTGCGCCCACGCCTGCGAGGCGGTAATCAGCGCGGGCAGGTGGTTAAAGGTCTTTTCCATCCGTAGCAGCAGTGACCGGCGCTGTTCGCCGTCCAGCCGCTGTTGCTGCCCGGCGACGGCGAGCGCCAGCAGCATCAAATTGAGAACCGTGCAGTGATAGCCTTTTGTTTTCGCGCCAGCGGTTTCTTCGCCGCAGGGAACGGTAAGGATATAATCCGCCGCCCGGTCGATAGTCGCAGGCGCCACGCCAGCCATTGAGGCGGTGATATGACCAACATTGCGGGCGCGCTCCATCGCCGCCAGCGTTGAGAGGCTGCCGCCGCCCTGGGAGATGCCCACAACCAGCGCCTTGCCGCTGCGGGCAAGCGTCTCATCATCAAGCATAAACGGCCAGCAGACATCCACCGGCAATGCGCACCAGCGCTGCATAAACGCGCGAGCGGTCAGCGCGCCGTGGTATGACGTGCCGGAGCCTGTCAGAATAATGCGGGTGACGCCGCGTTCCGTTAGCGCCTGCGCCGCGCGCCAGAGATCTTCCCGCGTCTGCGTCAGCATCTCCAGCAGGCGAAGGGGCGTCTCGTTCATATAGTCTTCTACTTGCATAGTGTTACCTCTCGTCAAAGCAGGCCCAGCGCGCTGGCAAGAAGCCCAAACGCGACGGTGCCTAACAGGATCCAGTTAATGTTCACGCCCTTACGGATAAGTTTGTACATGCCAAGCGTGAAGAGCAGCGGCAGCAGGGAAGGGAGGATTTTGTCAATAAAATCCTGCACTTTCATGGTAGTCTGCCCGGCGGTAAAGCTCAGCGGGGTTGTAATGTCGATCATGCTGGCGGTCATGGCGCCGACGACCATCAACCCGACGATTGACGCGATATAAGTCACCCTGTCCATCAGCCCGCTTTGCCAGAGGCGCATCAGCCAGGTGGTCCCCGCCCGGTAGCCCAGTTTGAGGGCGTACCAGCGGCAGAGGATGTGCGGAATGTTATAGACCAGTAGAGCGAGAATCGGCCCCAGAATGCTGCCCTGCTGGGCAAAGTAGATCCCCATCCCGGCGGCGATAACTTTCAGCGATCCCCAAAAGATGGAATCGCCGATCCCGGCCAGTGGCCCCATCAGGCTGGTTTTAACGGCATTGATCGACTCTTCGTTAAAGTCCGGGTTGCGTTGATTTTCCTCCTCCATCGCAATCGACAGGCCAAAGACAAACGTTGACAGATGCGGCGTGGTATTAAACAGCACCAGATGGCGCTGTAAGGCGCGCCCCAGTTCGGCGGGGTCCTGGTAGATACGCTTTAGCGCTGGCGACATAGCGAAGGCATAGCCCATATGCTGCTGGCGTTCATAGTTCCACGATCCTTGCAACGTAAAGGAGCGCCAGAAAACGCTGCGTAAATCGCGGGCGGTGATGCGGCTTTCGCTTTGCGAGTGAGCCTGTGCGTCGTCGATCAGGGTCTGCGTCACTTCACTCATGATTAGCCCTCCTGTTGGGATGTGTTAAGAAACTGGCTGATAATGAAAGCCAGCACCACGGCAAACAGCGCGATGGCGATGATGTCCAGTTTGGTATATGCGGCGATCAGAAAGCCCAGCCCAAGGTAAGGTATTAATTTGCTGCTAAGCATCATGCTGATCAGCAACGCGAAACCCAGCGCCGGCAAAATCTTACTGGCGACAACCAGGCCATTGGTAATAAAGGCGGGAATGGCGTCGAGGAACCAGGTGACGGCGGCAGAACCGAGCAAAATGGCGAAAAAGACCGGCAGAAAACCGCTTAGAAAATAGAGCAGCGTTGGGCCTCCCAGGTGCATAACGGCAACCATCCGGGTATTACCCTGCGCCGCATAACGATCGGCCATGTGGCCAAAGCGGGCGTTAACCACGCGCACCAGGACGCCGAGGGTCTGCGCCAGCATAGAGATAGGAATCGCGATGGTCAGCGCCGCTTCGGGCCCGCGCCCGGACATAATAGAAAACGCGGTCGCCAGTACCGAACCGGTGACGACATCAGGCGGTACCGCGGCGCCGATAGCGACATTACCTAAAAAGATCAGTTCCAGCGTCGCGCCGATCAGAATGCCTTCGTGTAAATTGCCGCAGACCAGACCGGTGAGGGCGCACATCACCAGCGGACGGTCAATCATCGACACGCCGAGTAAACGCCCGTCAAGAATGCCCAGTGCGGCAATCAGGCCGAGCAGCGTTGCGGTGAGCAACATAGTGACCTCCGGGTTCAGAGTTTATCGTTAAGCAATTCGGCGGAATGGGCCGGAACCTGGCGCATTTCCAGACGGATGCCTTTGGCTTTTAGCGCCTGGCTATCGGCAATCTCCTGCTCGGTCAGGTATATGGCCTTGCCGAACTGCTGTGCGCCCTCTTTTTGCGCGATACCGCCGTAGTTGATAACGCTAATCCCTGGCACTTTCTCGACGAAGGCGAGGGTTTCGGCAGTATTTCCCAGCACCACCATCACTTTTTTGTGATCCAGCTTGCCGCTGGCGAGTTTTTCCGCCGCCTGTTCCACCGTGATAATGTCCAGCGACACGCCAGCGGGTTTTGCCAGACTTAATGACATAGAGACAAACGCGTCGCCGGCGGCGTTGGCGTTAGCGACGATGATATGGTCGATATCCAGCGCCCGGGTCCAGGCGAAGACCACCTGGCCGTGCAGCAGGCGGTAATCAATGCGCACTAATTTGATCATGGGATTCTCCCTGTAGGTCAGCGGATGGTTGTGTTATTAGCGTGTTGATAAAGACAATGGATTCACGCGCCGCATTGGTGGCGTAGGTAATGGCCGCGTCTGTGCTTTCTTCTTCACAGAGTAAAAACTCCAGCAGCAGGGTCATGTTGACGCCAGCCACCACAAAAACGTGACGGTGACGCATCAGCACTTTCGCGGCGCTATTGTTGATGCTGCCGCCGAGCAGATCGGTAAACACCACCACTTCTTCGCCGTTGGCCTGCGCGATCAGATTTTCGAGGGTTTGTTCAAGCTGCTCCGTGGTGACAATATCGCCATCGTAGGCGCAAACCGGTGTCACGCCGTGTTCGTCGCCAATCAGCAGCGATAGACTGTTAATAAGTCCGCGGGCAAAAGGGCCATGGCTGGCTACATAAACATGTCTCACCCGTTTTCTCCTTCATCCAGATAGGGGGTATCCAGATATGGCAAACGGCGTGCCAGTTTTAAATGTTATTTATTTTCAATGGGTTGAGAGAGGAAGTTAACACTAGCGATGTAAAACCTGGCACTTCGCGCCATTGATCATTGAGGAACCTGGCAGAAAGGTGAAAAAAGCCGGACGGGCGTCCGGCTTAGGCAGGGGATTAGACTTCCGTCAGTGTGGTTTCAAGCGGCAGACGTGATTTCGGCAGCCCGGCGTTGAAATCCTCGACGCTATGATGGCCGACCGGCACCACGACCAGACTGGTATAGCCTTTTTCTTTCAGACCAAATTCAGCGTCGAGCACCTCGGCGTCGAAACCTTCAATGGGGACGGCGTCGAGACCCATCGCGGCGACGCCCAGCAGAAAGTTGCCGACGTTCAGATAGACCTGTTTCGCCATCCACTGGTGGTCATCTTTCAGCGAGACGCGGTGCATATCGGCGAAAAAGCGGCGACCTTTATCATTTGCCGCTTTAGCTTCCGGCGTAGCGAAACGGCCATCGGCTTCTTCCTGATCGACGACGCGCTCAAGCCATGCGTCATCCATTGCGGTTTTGGCGCAGAAGACCACCACATGGGAGGCGTCTAACATTTTACGTTCGTTAAACACATAATTGGCGGCGGCGGATTTTGCGACACGCGCTTTGCCCTCTTCCGTACTGGCGACAATAAAGTGCCACGGCTGGGAATTGGTGCTGGAGGGGCTGTACTGTAGTAGTGTTTTTATTTTATCCGCTTCTTCGGCGGTCAGTTTTTTGCTGGGATCGAACGCCTTAGTGGAGTAGCGCTTTAAGGCGACAGAAACGATATCCATAAATGCTCCTGGTTGGTTTAGTACCCTTTTGTATCAGCAGGGTACCGGGTTATCGGTAAAAAGATAAGGGAGGAAAATGCGGAAACGGTTATTGCATCAGCGCGGCCGCAGGCGCAGTTGCTCTCTTTTAGGCAGCCCGTCTACGACCAGATTCCATGAGTCATTTATCAAATCGTTGAGTAGCGAGACGGTGATATCCTCGCCCGCATAGACTGAAATCCAGTGTTTCTTATTCATGTGATAGCCAGGCGCAATGCTGGGGTAAATTTGTTGATTTACCAGGGACTTTTGGGGATCCGACTTCAGGTTCACCACTGGGCGACAGTGATGTTCAGTGAACAGCATGAATATTTTGCCGCCGACTTTAAACACATCGTACTGTGGGCCGAAAGGCCAGCAGTGTTCGGTAAAAGGCAGTTCCAGCGCAAAGCGTTTTGCACAGGCGTGCAGTGTTTGACCGTCCATTATTGCTCCTCGCGAGTCAGCGCACGCCACATGGCTTCGAATCCCAGCGCAATATATTCGCCAGCGCGAGCGGGATCGCGTGCGGCGAAATCCATTGTTGTTTCAGCCAGCGCCAGAAAAAGGCCGTCGCCGAAGGCGCGGTACTCATCCGACATAAACACCATCAAAACGGAACGATGACATAAATCGCGCAATTCGGGGAACATATCGTCGGCCCGTTGTTCCGTCTCTTTGGTGAGCTTTTCGCTGACGGCCAGTTGGCGGATCGCCCGATGGCGCGCGGGATGGTTCAGACCCCAACTGATGTAACTGTTCCAGATAAAACGGGTCATCATTTTGGCATCGGTAATGGATCGATCCAGTTCCATTATCATTGACTGGCAGAGATCCTGCTTTAAATGCAAATACAACGTGTTAATCAGCTCATCTTTGGTCGCGAAATAGCGAAACAATGTTCCTTCTGCAACACCTGCGTTACGCGCAATCACCGCCGTTGAGGCGGCGATACCGGATTGCGCTATCGCCTGGGTTGCCGCTTCCAGTAATGCTTGTTTTTTGTCTTCACTCTTCGGACGAGCCACTACACGTTACCCTTATGTCTGGAAAAACATGATTGAATCATGCCCGTTGTCGCGTCGCAACGGTGAATGTCAACCTTTGAAAAGTACCTTGACGGCGTATCTTTGCTTTCTATAATGAGTGCTTACTCACTCATAATCAAGGGCTTCCGCATGAAGTGGTAGAAAAGCATATTGCAGGCCATGCGATAAGCCGTCTCACAATTTGTGTGGTTATTACTATGCTTATTGCTGTTGCCGTAAATGTGCGGTGCGGGAGCCGCTGACGAGTTTGATAGAGGGGAGAGCACGATGACCATTTCCGCTCAGGTTATCGACACGATTGTCGAGTGGATTGATGATAATTTGAATCAGCCGTTACGTATTGATGATATTGCCCGTCATGCGGGGTATTCCAAGTGGCACCTGCAGCGCCTTTTTATGCAGTACAAAGGGGAGAGTCTGGGGCGCTACGTGCGTGAACGGAAGCTAAAACTGGCGGCGCGCGACCTGCGCGACACCGACCAGAAGGTGTATGATATTTGTCTCAAGTATGGTTTTGATTCGCAGCAAACCTTTACGCGCATTTTTACCCGCACGTTCAACCTGCCGCCAGGCGCTTATCGTAAAGAAAAGCATGGCCGTACGCATTGAAATGTTTAATCGGCCAGCGAAAACCAGCGCCGCCAGATAAAGCGAATAACATAATATTCCAGCGCGCCGAGCAACAGAAACCATAAACAAAACAACAAAGTATAAAGCTGGTTGAGATCCATAAGATGAAAGATTCCGACCAGTTTTTGCGCCAGCGCAAGGCCGAGCGAAGGGGCGGGCAGCAGCAGGCTGGAGAGCAACGCCATCAGCAAAATACCGGCAGCGGTCATCAATGATTCAAGCGGGTGTTTCATGGCTTTGTTAAACGTAAGTTAAAACGCCATTGTCCGGGATATCGCCTGGTAAGGCAAATATGCTGTCTATTGTCCCGCCCAGATTTCACAATGTTTTTGTACCAGACCTATCAGCGATCCGCCGTCGGCAATAAACTCCCGCATATATTGCGCTTCGTTACCGCCTTTTTTCACCTGCAGACGTAGTGCGTCAATGGCGCTGTCGGCGCCCAGCTTGCGCGCTGAGGGGGTAACGTTGTCCAGCAGACGCAGCGTATCATCTGCCAGGCGACGGCGGTCGCCGGTATAGGCATCGGTTAGCACGCCCTCCAGACCATAGCGGCAAGCCTGAAAACGGTTGAATTTATATAACAGATAGTCTTGTTCCTGCGGTTTAAAGGGACGCTCGGTCAGCAGCCAGTGCGCGGTCGCCTGAATCAACCCTGCCATATTGATGGCATGATCAAGGGTGAGCGGCGTATCCATCACCCGAACTTCTACCGTGCCAAAGGCCGGGCTGGGGCGGATATCCCAGTGCAAATCTTTGATGCTGTCGATCATCGTGGTGTAAGACAGACGGCGAAATAGTCCGGCAAACTCTTGCCAGTTACTGACCCACGGCATGGGACCGTTATCGGGAAAAGCGGAAAAAATATTCAGACGCGCACAGGCAAAACGGGTGTCAGATCCTTGCATATAGGGAGACGCGGCGGAGAGCGCAATAAAGTGTGGCACAAAATGCGACAGCCCGTGTAAAAGATAAATCGCATCGTCGCCGTTCGCGCAGCCGACGTGGACATGCTGGCCGAAAACCGTCGCCTGTTGAATTAAGTAGCCGAAATTTTCCAGCGTGCGTTGATAGCGCTCATTATCACAGACCTCCTGACGCTGCCATTTTTGAAAAGGGTGCGTACCGCCGCCGCAAATGCCGAGATGGTGTTCCGACGCCGCCTGTAAAATAACGTGCTGCATGGCAGAAAGTTGGGCCGCCGCCTGGTCAATATCGCGGCAGACGCCCGTGGCCATCTCCAGCATACTTTCGGTGATATCGTGCTTAATTTCTCCCGCAGTAAGTTGGGGCTTAACGGCGTCAATCAGCGTAGAAGAGTCCTGACTTAAATCGTAGCCAGGTGGATTGATCACCTGCATCTCCAGCTCAATACCAAGCGTATAAGGTTCAGAAACGTGAAAATCATTCAGCGCCATAGCGATCTCATTTATCGGTGTATTGCGCTAAGTATAGAAGCGGGAGCGCTCCTGTCGTGGGGAAAGCGCGTTATTGCAGAAACAAGAGTAATAACGCTATTGCCACGTTGAAACCATTCTGTACGGACGGTACGTTCAGCCATCGTGACGGCAAAGGCTGGCAGCAGATGTAACGAGATGTGCGTGGCGGTAAGCGAGGTAACTTTTGCGCTATTGAATCCCGGGAGCGTGACGCGGTCTGAAAAGGCTTTATAAACGCTCTCTTTGGCGGAGAAAGCCAGCGTCAGGGCAAGTGGAAAAGGGAGCGAGCTCGCCTGGAGAATTTGGCGCTCATCGCTATCGATAATGGACGGCGCCAGCTCTGTCGCCGTGTGCTGACTCATGATTTTTTCTATATCAATGCCGACACGCTGTCGGGATATGACGGCCAGCGCCGTTGACGCACAGTGGCTGATGCTGCCAAATAGGCCGTCCGGCCATAGCGGCTGTCGCTTGTCGCCAATACCGGGCACCGCCCTGACTCCCACCTCGCGTAGCGCATGAACGGCGGCGATGCGGCCTGCCAGATGTTCAGCTTTACGCTTGCGTCCGGCAGACCGGAGCCGATCGTGATGAGGTAGCCATAGCAGGTCGTGTTCGTGAAAGCTGCTCGCATCAAAGTCGACAATATGCAGCCTGCGTCCGGCAAAGGGAAGAGGAAAATGAGATGTCCGCATCGTTTTTTGCTAATTCCCTCCCCGAATGAGGGAGGGAAGGTTGCCATCAGAAATGGGTATTAATGCTCATATACCACGTACGTCCCGGTTCGTTATAGGTGTACGCGCCAGCGCCCGCCATATAAGCGCCAGTTTGAGTATCCCTGACGGTTTGCGCGTTACCTTCACGCCACAGACGTTTGTCAAAGAGGTTATCCACGCCACCGGTCAGGCTGACATTTTTGGTCACGTCCCAGGTCGCGCTCAGGCCAACAATACTGTATGGGCTGACCGCTTGCTTATCTGTTCCGGTAACGGGGTTACCCTGATAATCATATTTCTTCGGTTCTTGTTTGCCGTACCAGGTGAAGGTCGATTGCAGAGAAACGTCCTGACGTACCTGCCAGCTCAGGGTTGAGTTAAGCGTGTACTGTGGAATAATCGACAGGCGTTCGCCGGTCTCTTTGTTTTTGCTCTGCAGCATATACGTAACGTTATTCGTCCAGTTGACGGTGTCGCTAACCGGTACGTTTAACGTGCCTTCCAGACCTTCAACGACCGCTTTCGGTACGTTCTCCCACTGATAGACATCCGTTTTGCCGTTGTTGATACGCTGCAACGGCACCGTACCCGCTTCAATCTTATTGCGGTAATCATTGCGGAACCAGGTGATGCCGGCCAGCCAGCCATCGCGTTTAAATTCCAGACCGATCTCTTTATTGATGCTGGTTTCGGCTTTCAGATCATCGTTACCCATCATATAGCAGCCGATGCCGGTACCCGCGCCAGTCGCGTAGCAACCCTGACCTTTACTGTACAAAATATAGTTTGGGTTAGTCTGGTACAGACTCGGGGCTTTATAAGCGCGGGCGATCCCCATTTTCAGGGTAAAGTCATCCCCCAGACCTTGCGACAGGTTCAGCGACGGGCTCCAGTTATCCCCCACAATACTGTGATGATCGAAACGTAGCCCCGGCGTCAGCATGGTGCTGTCGGTCAGTTCCATGTTGTTTTCAGCAAACAGAGAGAAAATTTCCGCTTTTGAATAGGGGCTACGATTGGTACTGCTGTAACCCGGGATATTTCCCCCCATAAAGGTTTGCGAGTTGGAGAGCTCGTCTTTCATACGCTGTTGGGCCCATTCGGTACCCAGCGTCAGGTTTTGATTGACCAGCAGATCGAAAGGAAGGCTCACTTCGCTGTGTAGGGTGACGTCATTCAAATCGGCATCGGCATATTTTTGCGATGCTTTGGGATCGAAAATCCCTTCGGTGCCGCCTGCCAAGCCTTCCGGCATCCGGGAGTTACGGGTATGTTCGTATTGCACCCAGTTACTGGTGGTTACGCCATTATCCCAGCCGCCGTTCCAGGTCAGAGAGTAGTTCTGCCGATAGAGGCGGTTCGTCTCTTTTCCGTAATTATCTTTCACCAGTTGGTTCGTATTGGTGTTCTGAGTATCACCGGCATAGAGGTTGCCCTGGCGACTGTAACCGGCCTCCAGCTCCAGAGACTGAAGCGGAGCAAAATCCCAACGAACCACACCGTTGATATCTTTGTTAATGACCCCCTCGCGTCCTGCCGGTAGCGTGTCGGCGTAACTCCCGGTACGTTCAGACTGATGCCCCTGGTTAATATTACGCGCATCCGCCTGCGTTTTGTCGAGGTTGCCATACAGACGGAAGCTGAAATCCCCGCCCAGCGGGCCGTTCAGGCTAAAGTTAGTGCGTTTGGTCGCGCCTTCGTCTTTATGTTCCGGCGCGTTGAAATAGGTATTCCAGGAGCCGTGCCACTCGCTACCGCCTTTTTTGGTAATGATATTGACCACGCCACCCGCCGCGCCGTTGCCGTAGCGTGCGGCGGCAGGGCCACGCAGCACTTCAATGCGTTCGATCATCTCCGGTGGCACCCACGCGGTATCGCCGCGGGTATCGCGTTCGCCGCGCCAGCCCAGGCGCACCGAGTTACGGCTGGTGACGGGTTTACCATCAATCAGGATAAGGGTGTTTTCCGGCCCCATGCCGCGAATATCGATTTGGCGGTTATTCCCGCGCTGACCGCTGGTGGAGTTGCCGGTCAGGTTTACGCCCGGCATGGTGCGGATGATTTCTGACACGTCGCGCGCGGGCGGATTTTTGCGGATCTCATCGGCGGTGATGGTGGATACGCCTGGCGCCTGTAGGTTTTGCTGGGCAGCGGTCACCACGATGGTGTCTTCATTGGTGAGCGCAGTGCTATCGGTTTTTTCTTCCGCCATCACGGGCAGAGCGGCCCCGTAAATCCCTAAATTGACCAGTAAGGTCAGGGAATGAATCTTCTTGTTCATTGTATATCCTGCTTTTCTTTAGCCACATAAGCCAAAGCGCCCGTCAAAGGCATTGGCCGGGTGGTGAAATTGTGTTCGCGCGTCCCATAGCGCGACAATACGCTATTGCAAATGCAAATAGTTATCAATAATATTATCAATATATTTCACCTTTTATATACAAAATTCATAATAAACACAGGGTTATAATGAAAGAGGCGCTGGCAACGGGAAGTGAGGCCTGGTGGAGGACGAAAACCGGGCCGGAATGGATACGGGAAAAAGACGGAAATTATCGGGTCACTTTTTGGTGGCGCGACCCGCAGGGAAACGAAACACACTCCCCGATACGGCGTGTCTGGGTTTATATCACTGGCGTAACCGATCATCATCAAAACGCGCAGCCTCAGACGATGGCGCGTATTGCCGGAACGGATGTCTGGCGCTGGAGCACGGCGCTTAGCGCTAACTGGCGCGGCAGCTACTGTTTTATTCCTACCGAGCGAGATGACGTTTTTGCCGCTTTTGCGCCGGGCGAAACGCCCGATCGGAACGCACTGCGTGAAGGCTGGCGACAGCTATTACCGCAGGCGATTGCCGACCCGCTTAATTCGCAAAGCTGGCGGGGAGGACGTGGTCATGCGGTTTCAGCGCTGGAAATGCCGGATGCGCCCCTCCAGCCGGGGTGGGATCGTCCTGAAACGCCGTACTCGCCGCCTTTGATGATGCAGTGGCATAGCGAACGTCTGGGTAACTCCCGCCGCGTATGGATATTGACGACCGGAGACGAGGTGCCGGAGGAAAGACCGTTGGCTATTCTGCTGGACGGTCAATTCTGGGCGGAAAATATGCCCGTCTGGCCCGCGCTCGCCTCGCTGACTCATCAACGCTTGCTTCCCGGTGCCGTCTATCTGCTGATTGACGCGATTGATACTCAACACCGCAGCCAGGAGTTGCCCTGCAATGCCGATTTCTGGCTGGCGGTGCAGCAGGAACTGTTGCCGCAAGTCAGAGCCGTGACGCCTTTTAGCGATGATGCCGGGCGAACGGTGGTCGCCGGACAGAGTTTTGGCGGCCTGTCGGCGCTGTATGCCGGCCTGAACTGGCCGACGCGTTTTGGCTGTGTACTAAGCCAGTCAGGATCGTTCTGGTGGCCTCATCGCATCACCCCGCCGGAGGGGGAAGTCATTACCCGGCTGAAAACCGGCGCATTATGCGCGCGCGGACTGCGTATCGTACTGGAAGCCGGCGTGCGTGAGCCGATCGTGTTTCAGGCAAATCAGGCGCTTTATGCCCAACTGAACACCTCGCAGCAGTCCATTTTCTGGCGTCAGGTTGACGGCGGACACGATGCGCTTTGCTGGCGCGGCGGGCTAACGCAAGGGCTGATGCTGCTTTGGCAGCCGCTTATCGACACGCTTTAACCGGGCACATGTCCATGACAGGAGTTGAGTATGGAATTCAGTAATCCCTTCGATAATCCGCAGGGACAGTTTTACATCCTGCAAAATGCGCAGCGTCAATTCAGCCTTTGGCCAGCGGCATGTGGGCTTCCCGCAGGCTGGGACGTGGTATGCGAACCGCAATCGCAGGACGCGTGCCAGCAGTGGCTTAATACGCGCTGGACAACACTGAATCCGGCGCATTATGCCGATAAGCAGGAGGCGAAATGACGCAGCGTTTACCGTTAGTCGCCGCCCAGCCGGGGATCTGGATGGCGGAAAAACTCTCTGATTTACCCTCCGCCTGGAGCGTGGCGCACTATGTGGAACTGAACGGCGAGCTGGATGCCGCCTTGCTGGCAAAAGCGGTAGCGGTAGGGATGCAACAGGCGGATACGCTACGGATGCGTTTTACCGAAGAGAACGGCGAGGTCTGGCAATGGATAGATCCTGAGCACACCTTCGGCGAGCCCCCGATTGCCGATTTACGCGACCAGCCCGATCCGCATCACGCGGCGCTGGCGTTAATGCAGGCGGATTTACGGCAAAACCTGCGCGCAGATAGCGGTAAGCCGCTGGCGTTTCACCAGTTAATCCGCATTGATGATACCCGCTGGTATTGGTATCAGCGCTATCACCATTTGCTGGTGGATGGCTTTAGCTTCCCGGCGATAACCCGCCAGATTGCGGCGATTTATCGCGCCTGGCAGAGCGACGCCCCTACGCCGGAGTTGCCTTTTACCCCCTTTGCGGATGTGGTCGAGGAATATCAGCGCTATCGCCAGAGCGAGGCCTGGCAGCGTGACGGCGCCTTCTGGGCGCAGCAGCGCCGCGAGCTGCCGCCGCCGGCGTCAATTTCTGCCGCGCCGCTGCCGGGGCGGTCGGCGAGCGCGGATATTCTGCGTATGAAATTGAGCGCGCCGGAGGGGGCGTTTCGCCAACTGGCGGCGCACATGCCTGAGATACCGCGAGCGGATCTTGCCCTGGCGCTGGTGACGTTGTGGCTGGGACGATTATGCGGGCGTATGGATTATGCCGCCGGATTTATCTTTATGCGGCGGATGGGCTCGGCGGCGTTAACGGCGACCGGGCCTGTCCTTAACGTGTTGCCGCTGGCGGTGAACCTTCATGCGACGGAAGATCTGCCAACGCTGGCGAAGCGTCTTGCGGCGCAGTTAAAGAAGATGCGCCGCCACCAGCGTTACGACGCCGAACAGATTGTACGCGATAGCGGGCGAGCCGCAGGGGAGACGCCGCTATTTGGCCCTGTGCTCAATATAAAAGTGTTTGATTATCATCTGGATCTTCCTGGCATACAGGCGCAAACCCATACCCTGGCGACGGGGCCGGTTAACGATCTTGAACTGGCGCTTTTTCCGGATGAAAACGGCGGTCTGGATATTGAATTGCTGGCGAATGCACAGCGTTACGATGATGCCACGCTCTTCCGCCATGCCTTACGATTGATGGCGCTTATCACGCAGTTTGCGGATAACCCGGCGCTGCGCTGCGGCGATGCGCAAATGCTGCTGGCGGAAGAACAAACGCAATTAACACACCTTAATAATACGGCGGTAACGATTCCCGCCGCCACGCTTAGCGATTTGGTGGCGCAGCAGGCACAAAAAACGCCAGAGGCTTCCGCGTTGGCAGATGCGCATTATCACTTTACCTACCGTGAAATGCGTGAACAGGTTGTGGCGCTGGCATACGCGCTGCGGGAACGCGGCGTTCAGCCTGGCGATAGCGTGGCGGTGGCGTTGCCGCGGTCGGTTTTCCTGACCTTAGCGCTGCATGGCATTGTCGAGGCGGGCGCCGCCTGGCTGCCGCTGGATACCGGTTATCCTGACGATCGGCTGCGAATGATGCTGGAAGATGCGCAGCCGAAACTGTTAATTACGACTCAGGCGCAGCTGGCGCGCTTTCACGATATTCCGGGGATGGAATATTTGTGTTATAGCCAACCGCTACCGGTCAGTGACGCCACTCCGCTGGGGCTGTCGTTACCGCATCATACCGCTTACATCATTTTCACCTCTGGCTCGACGGGCAGGCCGAAAGGGGTGATGGTGGGACAAACGGCGATAGTCAACCGGCTGCTGTGGATGCAGGATCACTATCCGTTGACGGCGGATGATGTAGTAGCGCAAAAAACGCCGTGCAGTTTTGACGTCTCAGTATGGGAGTTTTTCTGGCCGTTTATCGCCGGGGCGAAACTGGTGATGGCTGAACCGGAAGCGCACCGCGATCCGCTCGCGATGCAGCGGTTCTTTGCGCAATACGGCGTCACGACCACCCATTTTGTGCCGTCGATGCTGGCGGCCTTTATTGCCTCGCTCACGCCAGCGTCGGCTGGTAAAAGCTGCGCTTCCTTAAAGCGGGTTTTCTGTAGCGGCGAGGCCCTGCCGACGGCGCTGTGCCGCGAATGGGAGACGTTAACCAACGCGCCGCTACACAATCTGTACGGGCCAACGGAGGCCGCGGTGGATGTGAGCTGGTATCCGGCCTGTGGCGATGAGCTGGCGGCTGTTGACGGCAACAGTATCCCGATTGGTTATCCCGTCTGGAATACCGGTTTGCGTATTCTCGATGCGCATATGCAGCCGGTGCCGCCGGGCGTGGCTGGCGATCTCTATCTTACCGGTATCCAACTGGCGCAGGGCTATCTGGGGCGTCCGGATCTTACCGCCAGCCGTTTTATCGCCGATCCTTTTGCGCCAGGCGAACGGATGTACCGTACCGGAGATGTGGCGCGCTGGCTGGATTCCGGCGCGGTAGAATACCTGGGACGCAGCGACGATCAGCTCAAAATTCGGGGTCAACGTATTGAACTGGGCGAGATTGACCGCGTCATGCAAACGCTGCCGGATGTTGAACAGGCGGTAGCACATGCCTGCGTCTTTAATCAGGCGGCGGCGACGGGCGGGGATGCCCGGCAACTGGTCGGCTATCTGGTGTCGCACTCCGGTTTGCCGCTGGATTTACCGGCGCTGCAGGAAAAATTACGCCAAAAACTTCCCGCGCATATGGTGCCGGTTGTGCTGTTGCAACTTGCCAGCTTGCCGCTTAGCGCTAATGGCAAGCTGGATCGCAAAGCCCTGCCGTTGCCGGACCTGACGCCGCGCGTGAAAGGGCGTGCGCCGCAGTCCGCAACGGAGATTGCTGTCGCAGGGGCGTTTTCCCGCCTGCTGGGCTGTGAGATTAACGACGTTGAAAGTGATTTCTTTGCGCTGGGCGGACACTCGCTGCTGGCGATGAAACTGGCCGCGCAGCTAAGCCAGACGTTTAATCGCCAGGTGACGCCGGGTCAGGTGATGGTGGCGTCTGACGTGGCGCAGTTGAGTAAGCTGCTCGATACTGATGATGACGAACGCTCGCGCAATCTGGGGTTCGGGCCGCTGTTGCCGCTGCGTGAAAGCGATGGTCCAACGTTATTTTGTTTCCATCCGGCGTCGGGGTTCGCCTGGCAATTTAGCGTATTATCACGCTATCTTAGCCCGTCGTGGTCGATTATGGGGATTCAGTCGCCGCGCCCCGCTGGCCCTATGCAAACCGCAACCACCCTTGATGAGGTATGTGAACATCATCTGGCGACTTTGCTCGCCCGGCAGCCGCATGGCCCTTATTATTTATTAGGCTATTCGCTGGGCGGGACGCTGGCGCAAGGGATCGCCGCCCGGTTGCGCGCGCGCGGCGAAACCGTGGCGTTTTTGGGGTTACTGGACACCTGGCCGCCGGAAACGCAAAACTGGCGGGAAAAAGAGGCGAATGGCCTCAATCCGGACGTATTGGCGGAAATTGAACGTGAACGCGCAGCGTTTGTCGCCGCTCAGCAGGGAAATGCCTCCGACGCCTTATTTACCGCCATTGAAGGCAATTATGCGGATGCCGTCCGTTTGCTGACGACGGCGCATAGCGTACCGTTTGATGGACATGCTACGCTCTTTGTGGCGGATAAAACGGTGCCGGAAGGCGTATCGCCTGAACAGAGCTGGTCGCCGTGGATAGCGTCTTTGGCTATTTATCACCAGCCGTGCGCGCATGTAGATATTATTTCTCCCTCCGCTTTTGAAACTATCGGGCCCATCATCAGCGAGCTCATTAATAAATAACGGGCGTTGTTTCTGCCTTTAACAAATTAAATCCTGAAACCCATAATAATTACTAATTATTATGGGTTTTTTATTGCAACGATTAATTCTTTTAACATAAGTGATACATGCTACAGGCAAGTTTAATTCCGAATATTTAGCTTTTCGGGCACTGGCGCGCAAAGAGTGTTTCGGATAATTCTGACTTGCTGTTAGAATCTCTGACAGGAATGTGTTCTTTCATTGGATAAAGTTTTCAGGTCATACGGCATGCCATCTCTTAATGTAAAACAAGAAAAACATCAGTCACTTGCAGGTTACTCACTGTCGCCCGCCAACAGTCATGAAATCGATTTGTTTAGCCTTATAGAGGTGTTATGGCAGGCGAAACGTCGTATTCTTGCTACCGTTTTCGCCTTTGCGTGCGTGGGGTTACTTCTGTCCTTTTTGCTGCCGCAAAAATGGACCAGCCAGGCGATTGTCACACCGGCGGAGTCGGTACAGTGGCAGGGACTGGAGAGAACGTTGACCGCGCTGCGCGTGTTGGATATGGAGGTGAGCGTTGATCGGGCCAGCGTCTTTAATCTGTTTATTAAAAAGTTTAGCTCGCCCTCGCTGCTGGAAGAATATCTTCGTTCTTCTCCGTATGTCATGGATCAATTAAAAGGCGCGCAAATAGACGAGCAGGATCTTCACCGGGCGATTGTCGTGCTGAGCGAAAAAATGAAAGCAGTGGACAGTAATGCCAGCAAGAAAAATGAAACATCATTATTCACGTCGTGGACGTTGAGTTTTACCGCGCCGACGCGGGAAGAAGCGCAAAAAGTGCTGGCTGGCTATATTCAGTACATCTCTGATATCGTCGTGAAAGAGACGCTGGAAAATATTCGTAACCAGCTGGAAATCAAAACCCGCTATGAGCAGGAAAAGCTGGCGATGGATCGGGTGCGTCTCAAAAACCAGCTTGATGCCAATATTCAACGTCTCCATTATTCGCTGGAAATCGCCAACGCCGCCGGCATTAAGAGACCGGTTTACAGTAATGGTCAGGCGGTAAAAGATGATCCGGATTTTTCTATTTCTCTCGGTGCGGATGGTATTTCCCGCAAACTGGAAATTGAAAAAGGGGTAACGGACGTGGCCGAGATCAACGGTGATTTGCGTAACCGTCAATACCATGTTGAACAACTGGCGGCAATGAATGTGAGCGACGTGAAGTTTACCCCGTTTAAATATCAACTGTCGCCGTCTCTGCCAGTGAAAAAAGATGGCCCGGGTAAAGCGGTCATTATTATCCTGGCGGCGTTGATTGGCGGTATGATGGCCTGCGGCGGCGTATTACTGCGTCACGCGATGGTCTCGCGTAAAATGGAAAACGCGCTGGCGATAGATGAACGGTTAGTCTGATTTAAACGAAAAGCCGGATAGCGATTATCCGGCTTTGTCATCAGTGTGAACGACTATCGCCGCCCCAGCGGTACCACCAGCGGCGTACCGGCAACCGGATCGTCGATAATCATACAGCGCAGCCCATAGATTTTTTCGATAAGCTCTGCGGTAACAATCTCTTTCGGCGCGCCCTGCGCGACAATGTTACCTTCGCGTAATGCAATCAAATGCGTGGCGTATCGGCAGGCTTGATTCAGGTCGTGCAGGACGGCGGCGAGCGTATAACCTTTTTCGCGGTTGAGATCGCTTAACAATTCCAGCAAATCAATTTGATGGCTAATATCCAGCCACGTTGTCGGCTCATCCAGCAGCATGATGGACGTTTCCTGCGCCAGCACCATGGCTATCCACGCCCGCTGGCGTTGGCCGCCGGACAGAGTATCTACGCTTTGCGTCGCCAGTGAGGTGATACCTGTTGCACGCATGGCACTGGCGACGGCATCGGCATCTTCCTTACGCCAGCGGGTAAATAACGGCTGATGCGGATACCGCCCTCTGGCGACCAGCTCTTGTACGGTGATATCGCCCGGCGTAGTGGCGTTTTGCGCCAGCAATCCGATGCGCCGCGCCACCTCTTTACTGGCGTAACGCTGTATTTGTTCGCCATCCAGCCAGACATGGCCGTCAACAGGCGTCATCAGACGGCTTAGCGTGCGTAGCAACGTTGACTTGCCGCAGCCGTTAGGGCCGATGATGGCGGTAAAATGGCCGTCCGGAATCGAAACATTAAGGTTTTTTGCGACGGTATAGCTGCCATAACCCAGCGTTAACTGGTCGCCGCGCAAACGGGCTACGGATTCGGTCATTTTTTGCGGGACTCCTGAATTAACAAGACGATAAGGTAAATACCGCCGAGGCTGACGGTGACCACGCCCACTGGAAGCTGATAAGGCATAAACAGTTGCTGCGCGCACGCATCGGCGGCCAGTAGTAACAACGCGCCGCACAGCGCCGACTGGGTTAATCCCCAGCGCGCTGTGCCGCTAAGACGGCGGGCGATGTGCGGCGCGACAAGGGCAATAAACGAGATGGGGCCAGCCAGTGCCGTTGCCGCAGCGGTGAGCGACACCGCCACCAGCATCAGCATCAGGCGTGACCGCTCCACGCTAACACCCAGCGCGCAGGCGCTGTCATCGCCCATCTCCAGCAGCCGCATACGACGCACCAGTAGCGCGGCGCCTGTCAGCATCACAATAATCAGCGGCGCCGAAGGCCAGGTTTTTGCCCATGTCAGACCGTTGAGCGACCCGGCGTTCCATAAGCCGGCGGTGAGCGCCGTTTCCAGCGACGCCTGCAACAGAAGCCAGGTATTAAAGGCGACTAACATCGCGCGGATGCCGATACCGATGATAATCAGCCGGAAAGTTTCAATCCCGTTACGCCAGGCGAGCAGCCAGACAATCAATGACGTGACGATACCGCCCGCCATTGCCGCCAGCGCGATTGCGGTAAGATGCTGGCCAAACAGGACCATTGCGACCAGTACGCCGCTCCAGGCGCCGGTATTAAAGCCCATCACATCAGGGCTGCCTAGCGGGTTACGCATCAACGACTGAAAAATCGCGCCACTGACGCCAAGCGCAGCGCCAATCAGCAGCGCCATTAATACGCGCGGTAGTCGCCATTCGGTTACGACAAGGGTGATGTTACGCGGCGCGTCGCCCAGCAGCGCGGCAATAATCTGCCCGGTCTCAAGAGGCACGGCGCCGCTTTGCAGACTCCATAAGCCAATGGCGAAGCAGCCAGCCGCCAGAAGCAGGCAACTTACGATAAGCCGACGAGAAAGAAACATCACAGGCCGCCTCCGTTCGATTTACGGCGTACCAGAAAGATAAGTACCGGCGCGCCGATAAACGCACTGACAACCGATACGCGGAGTTCGCCCGGCACCAACAGACGACCAATAATATCGGCAAAAAGCAGCAGAGCAGGGGTTGCCAGTAGCGTCACTGGCAGCGACCAGCGGTGGTCTGCGCCCACCAGCCAACGCGCCATATGCGGCATCATCAGACCAATAAAGGCGATAGGGCCGACCAGCGCCGTTGCGCTGCCGCACAAGACGGTAATCGCCAGTAAACCGATAAGTTGGGTGCGCGCCACTTTACTCCCCAGCGCTGTCGCGGTATCGCTGCCGAGGCTCAGGCTGTTCAGCGCACGGCTCAGAAATAGCGCCACGATCCCAGCGATAACCACGGGCGCAAGCGCGACTTTCAACGTTTGCAGGCTGCGAATGTCCAGCGATCCCGCCTGCCAGAAGCGAAGCTGGTCATAGACCTCTGGATTTAACAGCGCGATGCCGCTGGTCAGTCCTTCCAGTACCGCGCCAAGCGCCACGCCCGCCAGTGTCAGGCGGACCGGGCTTAACTGGCCGCCGCCCTGACTACCGGTGAAGGCGACAATCAGCGATGCGATAAGCGCGCCGCTAAATGCCATGAAAAGCTGTTCCAGCGGCGTGGAGAAACCAAACAGCGCCGCGCCCAGTACAATGGCGAAGCTGGCGCCGTTGTTAACGCCCAGAATCCCCGGGTCGGCGAGCGGGTTGCGAGTAAGTGTTTGCATGAGCGCCCCGGCGAGACCCAACGCGCCGCCTGCCAGTAATCCGGCCAGCGTACGCGGCAAACGCGCATCCAGGACGATGGTGCAATCGGCGCTTTGGCATACGCCGGTGAACGCCTCCAGCACGGCGGCGGCGGGCAGCGGTTTCGCGCCAATGACCAGGCTTAAAACCGCGGCGAGACTCAGTAATAACAACAATCCGGGCACGGCAAACGCGCGCGTCACGGAAAACGAGCATGACATAGTAACTTCCCTGATAATGATAGTAATTATCGTTATCTATCTTATTTGGTTATGTTAGCATGTGCAGCCATTGAATGGATATTTAAAAAAACTCGCATTAAGGCGTTGTAATGAATCGACAATCCTGGCTGCTCAATCTCAGCCTGTTGAAGACGCACCCTGCATTTCGCGCAGTATTTCTGGCCCGTTTTATCTCTATTGTCTCGCTGGGGCTGCTTGGCGTGGCGGTTCCGGTACAGATCCAAATGATGACGCACTCCACCTGGCAGGTAGGGCTGTCGGTAACGTTAACCGGCGGCGCCATGTTTATTGGCTTAATGGTGGGCGGCGTACTGGCCGATCGCTACGAACGTAAAAAGGTGATTCTGCTGGCGCGCGGTACTTGCGGTATTGGCTTTATTGGCCTGTGCGTGAACGCGTTGCTGCCGGAACCGTCATTGCTGGCGATATATCTCCTTGGCCTGTGGGACGGCTTTTTCGCGTCTCTGGGCGTGACCGCGTTACTGGCGGCGACGCCAGCGCTGGTCGGAAGAGAAAATCTGATGCAGGCCGGCGCGATTACCATGCTGACGGTACGTCTGGGATCGGTTATTTCCCCGATGTTGGGGGGCATATTGCTTGCCAGCGGCGGTGTAGCCTGGAACTATGGGCTGGCGGCCGCCGGGACGTTTATTACGCTATTGCCGTTACTGACGCTGCCGCGACTGCCTGTTCCTCCGCAGCCGCGGGAAAATCCATTTATCGCATTACTAGCGGCATTTCGTTTTTTGCTCGCCAGTCCGCTTATCGGCGGTATTGCGCTGCTTGGCGGTCTGGTGACGATGGCAAGCGCGGTACGCGTCCTCTATCCGGCGCTGGCGATGAGCTGGCAGATGTCGGCGGCGCAAATCGGTTTGCTGTATGCGGCAATTCCGCTGGGGGCGGCCATTGGCGCGCTGACCAGCGGACAACTGGCGCATAGCGTTCGTCCGGGGCTCATTATGCTGGTTTCGACAGTCGGTTCTTTTCTGGCGGTGGGGCTGTTCGCCATCATGCCGGTCTGGATCGCTGGTGTTATCTGTCTGGCGATGTTTGGCTGGCTTAGCGCCATCAGTTCGTTATTACAATACACTCTGCTGCAAACCCAGACGCCGGAAAATATGCTGGGGCGAATGAATGGCCTGTGGACCGCGCAAAACGTCACGGGAGACGCTATCGGCGCGGCGCTGTTAGGCGGTCTTGGCGCAATGATGACGCCGGTCGCTTCCGCGAGCGTGAGTGGATTCGGGCTGGTGATTATCGGTTTGCTGCTGTTGTTAGTGCTGGGCGAGCTACGTCGTTTTCGCCAGACGCCGCCGGTTAGCAATGCTGGCTGATGAAGAGGCGTTTATCCGACTGACAAAATCTGTCTGGTCAGTCGGATAAGACTCCGATAAGGCTAAAACAGGGCGGCCAGCCGGTTAAGCAACAATGTTGCGCTGTAATAATCCAGACGGAACGTCTCCGTGCCCAGGGCATAGACGCGCTTATTTTGCACCGCTGGCAGGTGCGCCAGCAGCGGATTGGCGTAAAGGGCCGCGACATCTTTGTTGTCGCCGGCAAACAGGAAAAGAGATTGGCCGTTTAACCCGGCGGCCAGATTTTCACCGCCAAGCTGAATGATATCGTGGCGCTTACCCTGGCTTTTGCTGGTTTGCAGCCCTCGGGGCAATGTCGCCAGCGTAAAGCCTAACTGCGTCAATAGCTTGCCTTGTGCTGATTCTGGCGTCCACAGATTGGCGCTATGCGCGGCAGGGGTATACACCAGCGCGCTAACCGGCTGCGGCGGCAGGGCGATTCGCTGTTTAACCGTCGTCAGTTGTGCCTCAAATTCCGCTATTCGCGCGGCGGCCTGTTTCTCCTGGCCGGTGATCTCGCCAAGCTGCGTGAGCAAACTCTGCCAGCTTTTATCGTCATAATTGATGACGAGCGTCGGCGCGATAGCGGAGAGCTGATCGTAAAGCGCCAGCGCGGAGTCGCCGCCGGTGGCGCTAATCAAAATGAGATCCGGCATTTGCGCGGCGACCGTTTCGGCATTCGGTTCGCCGATATACAGCCGGGCGACATGGCGAGCCTTTGCTACGTCGCTCCACTGACGCATAAACCCTTGATCGTCAGCAAAGCGGTTATTCGGCGTAGTGGCCCCGCTGGCGACGACGGGCGCATCAATCGCCAGCAGCGAGCCTGTTAACGTCACGCTGGTAGAGACGATACGCGCGGGTTTGTGGTCCAGAGTATGAACGCCGCGGCTGTCCTGAATTTGCCGGGGCCAACCGGCGTCCTGGGCTAAGGATATTCCTGAAATTGATAAACCAACCACTAAAAGCAGCCAACGATAAAAGGCGGGGAGTCTCACAATAGCGTCCTGTTATTAATAAAGTTAATGCTTCTCATTTTCATGTCAGCGGCAGCGAGATGCAAGCCTTAGTGCCATTTAACTCATGACCAGAGTTGACAGAGCGACGTTTTACTCTTAGGTTAGCGCACTAAAAATAGAAATAATAATCATTATTATACACAAAATCATTCAAGAAGCATCGCAACGGCAAGGGAAGAATCCCCGCGGGCATAGATCACTGTGTGACCGGGGTTTCTGAGCGCAGCCAACAAAGAGGCAGCTTGAAAGATGAAGTGTATATAAGCCTTTATCATTGGAGGATGATATGGATATGTCACTGGCCGAGGACGCTCAGGAGACAATGGCAACGCTTGCTCCCGATCGCTTTTTCTTCATGTCGCCGTATCGCAGTTTTACCACTTCCGGGTGTTTCGCCCGTTATACCGAGCCTGCGGTTGCCGGCGATTCGCCGGATAGCCCTTTCCAGCAGAAATTGCGCCAGCAGTTTGCCGAGGCCAAATCGCAGGGCATCGCCAACCCTATCCTGGTGGGGGCGATCCCCTTTGATACCCGCCAGCCGTCGTCGCTATTTATCCCGATGGCGTGGCAGTCCTTTTCCCGCCAGCAAAAGCAGCGCACGGCGCGTTATTTTACTGACCATCAGCCACTGACGGTGACGGCGCGAAAGGCGATTCCGGAGCAGGATGCTTTTGAAGCGATGGTCGCACGCGCGGCTATGCTGACCGCCACGCCAGACGTCGATAAAGTGGTGCTTTCCCGGCTAATAGATATCACCACTGATGTGGCGGTGGATAGCGGAGCATTGCTGGAGCGGCTGGTTGCGCAGAATCCAGTTAGTTACAACTTCCATGTGCCGCTGGCGGATGGCGGCGTTCTGCTGGGTGCCAGCCCCGAATTGCTGCTACGCAAAGAGGGCGATAGGTTTAGTTCGCTGCCGTTAGCAGGCTCAGCGCGCCGGCAGCCGGATGACGTTCTGGATCGCGAGGCGGGAAACCGACTGCTGGCTTCACAAAAAGATCGCCATGAACATGAGCTGGTGACGCAGGCGATGAAGCAGATCCTGCGCGATCGCAGCACGGAACTGCAATTACCTTCCTCTCCACAGTTGATCACCACGCCGACGCTATGGCATCTCGGTACGCCGTTTGAGGGCAAGGCCAACGCCGGAGAAAACGCGCTGACGCTGGCCTGTCTGCTGCATCCAACGCCTGCGTTAAGCGGTTTCCCCCATCAGGTCGCGAAAAAGCTGATTGCTGAACTGGAACCGTTCGATCGTGAACTGTTTGGCGGCATTGTCGGCTGGTGCGACGCCGAAGGAAACGGCGAGTGGGTAGTAACGATTCGTTGCGCGAAATTGCACGGTAATCAGGTGCGCCTGTTCGCCGGCGCCGGGATTGTCCCTGCCTCTTCGCCAGTCGGCGAGTGGCGGGAAACCGGCGTCAAGCTCTCTACGATGTTGAACGTTTTTGGACTGCATTAAGGAACGATGATGCGTATACCTTTCACCCGTTGGCCGGATGAATTTGCCCGCCGTTATCGTGAAAAAGGCTACTGGCAAGACGTGCCGTTGACCGATATTCTGACCCGCCACGCTGACAGCGACAAGACGGCGGTCATTGAAGGCGAGCGCGCATTCAGCTATCGCCAGCTCAACCAGGCCGCAGATAATCTGGCCTGCAGTTTACGCCGTCAGGGCATCAAACCTGGCGAAACCGCTCTGGTACAACTGGGGAATGTACCGGAACTGTATATCACCTTTTTCGCCCTGTTGAAGCTTGGCGTAGCGCCCGTTCTGGCGCTGTTTAGCCATCAACGTACCGAACTTAACGCCTATGCGATGCAGATCGCGCCGACGCTGGTGATTGCCGATCGCCAACATACGCTGTTCGCCGGGGAGGACTTTCTCAACACGTTTGTGGCTGAACACCGCTCTGTGCGGGTGGTGTTATTGCGCAACGACGACGGCGATCACAGCCTGGACGCGGCGATGCGGCAGGCGGCGGAAGATTTCACCGCCACGCCATCACCTGCTGACGAAGTGGCCTACTTTCAGCTTTCCGGCGGTACTACCGGCACGCCAAAGCTTATTCCCCGTACCCATAACGACTATTACTACAGCGTGTGTCGCAGCAATGAGATTTGCGGTTTCAACGAGGAGACGCGTTTTCTGTGCGCGATTCCCGCCGCGCATAACTACGCCATGAGTTCGCCGGGCGCGCTGGGCGTTTTTCTCGCCAAAGGAACGGTAGTGCTGGCGACCGATCCCAGCGCCACGCTCTGTTTCCCGCTGATCGAAAAACACCAGATTAATGCCACGGCGCTGGTGCCGCCCGCGGTCAGTCTATGGCTACAGGCTATCCAGGAGTGGGGCGGCAATGCGCCGCTGGCGTCATTAAGGTTATTGCAGGTCGGCGGCGCGCGGCTTTCTGCGACGCTGGCCGCCCGTATTCCGGCTGAAATTGGCTGTCAGTTGCAGCAGGTCTTCGGCATGGCGGAAGGGTTAGTGAACTATACCCGGCTGGACGATAGTCCGGAACGGATTATCAATACCCAGGGAAGACCCATGTGTCCGGACGACGAAGTGTGGGTGGCGGATGCTGGCGGGAATCCACTGCCGCCGGGCGAGATTGGTCGTCTGATGACGCGCGGCCCCTATACTTTTCGCGGCTATTTCAACAGTCCGCAACACAATGCCAGCGCCTTTGACGCCAACGGTTTTTACTGCTCCGGCGATCTGATCTCCATTGATCAAGACGGCTACATCACCGTTCACGGGCGTGAAAAAGATCAGATCAATCGGGGCGGCGAGAAGATAGCCGCCGAAGAGATAGAAAACCTGTTACTGCGCCACCCGGCGGTGATCCATGCGGCGCTGGTCAGCATGGAAGATGAACTGCTGGGAGAAAAAAGTTGCGCATATCTGGTGGTAAAAGAGCCGCTGCGAGCGGTACAGGTACGCCGTTTCCTGCGAGAGCAGGGCGTGGCGGAATTTAAATTACCGGATCGCGTGGAGTGCGTTGCGTCACTGCCGCTGACGCCGGTTGGTAAAGTCGATAAAAAACAATTACGCCAGCGGTTGGCGTCACGTTCACCGCTCTGAAGGAGAAAGAGAGATGGCAATCCCGAAACTACAGTCTTACGCGCTGCCCACCGCACTGGATATCCCGACCAACAAAGTGAACTGGGCATTTGAGCCGGAGCGCGCGGCGCTGCTCATCCACGATATGCAGGATTACTTTGTCAGTTTTTGGGGCCGCAACTGCCCAATGATGGACCAGGTAATTGCCAATATCGCCGCTCTGCGCCAGTACTGTAAGGAACATCATATCCCGGTTTATTACACCGCTCAGCCGAAAGAGCAAAGCGATGAAGATCGCGCGTTACTCAATGATATGTGGGGACCGGGACTGACGCGCTCTCCGGAACAGCAGAAGGTGGTAGAAGCCTTAACGCCGGATGAGGCGGATACGGTGCTGGTGAAGTGGCGTTATAGCGCGTTTCACCGCTCGCCGCTGGAACAGATGTTAAAAGATACCGGACGCAATCAGCTCATCATTACCGGCGTGTATGCGCATATTGGCTGTATGACCACCGCTACCGATGCGTTTATGCGCGACATTAAGCCGTTTATGGTGGCGGATGCGCTGGCGGATTTCAGCCGGGAAGAGCATCTGATGGCGCTGAACTATGTGGCGGGGCGTTCCGGTCGCGTCGTCATGACCGAGTCGTTGCTACCGACGCCGGTTCCTGCCAGTAAAGCGGCGCTGCGGGCGTTGATTCTGCCGTTGCTGGATGAGACCGACGAGCCGCTGGACGATGAAAACCTGATTGATTATGGCCTGGATTCAGTACGCATGATGGGGCTGGCGGCGCGCTGGCGTAAAGTACACGGCGATATCGACTTCGTGATGCTGGCGAAAAACCCGACCATTGACGCCTGGTGGGCGCTGCTTTCTCGCGGGGTAGAGTAATGCCCTGTATTGATTTTTCAGACAAAACGGTATGGGTGACCGGGGCGGGGAAAGGGATCGGTTACGCGACGGCGCTGGCGTTTGTTGACGCCGGGGCGCGGGTGATCGGCTTCGATCGCGAATTTACGCAAGAGAATTATCCCTTTGCTACCGAAGTCATGGATGTGGCGGATGCCGCACAGGTTGCGCAGGTGTGTCAGCGTGTGTTGCAAAAAACGTCGCGGCTGGATGTGCTGGTCAACGCCGCCGGTATTTTGCGTATGGGAGCGACCGATACGCTTAGCGTCGACGACTGGCAGCAGACGTTTGCGGTCAATGTGGGCGGGGCATTTAACCTGTTTTCGCAGACGATGGCGCAGTTTCGCCGTCAGCAGGGAGGGGCGATTGTCACCGTAGCCTCAGATGCGGCGCATACGCCACGCATTGGTATGAGCGCCTACGGCGCCTCTAAAGCGGCGCTGAAAAGCCTGGCGCTAACCGTAGGGCTGGAGCTGGCGGGCTGTGGGGTGCGCTGTAATGTGGTGTCGCCTGGTTCGACTGACACCGATATGCAGCGCACTTTATGGGTGAGTGAAGATGCCGAACAGCAGCGCATTCGCGGTTTTGGCGAACAGTTTAAGCTCGGCATACCGCTCGGTAAAATCGCCCGTCCGCAGGAGATAGCCAATACCATTTTGTTTCTTGCCTCCGATCTGGCCAGCCACATTACCTTGCAGGATATCGTGGTGGACGGTGGTTCAACATTGGGAGCCTGACGATGATCTGGAAACGGCATTTAACGCTGGATGAATTGAACGCTACCAGTCAGAACACGCTGGTGGCGCATCTGGGCATTGTTTACACCCGTCTGGGCGATGAAGTGCTGGAGGCGGAAATGCCCGTCGATGCCCGCACTCATCAACCGTTTGGTCTGCTACACGGCGGCGCATCGGCAGCGCTGGCGGAGACGTTAGGATCAATGGCGGGTTATCTGATGACCCGCGACGGGCAGTGCGTGGTCGGGACCGAGTTAAACGCCACCCACCACCGCGCCGTCTCGCAGGGGAAAGTACGCGGCGTTTGCCTGCCGCTGCATCTGGGGCGGCAGAATCAAAGCTGGGAAATTACGCTCTTTGACGAGCAGGGGAGGCGCTGCTGCA
Organism: Salmonella sp. 741265073_HBA; assembly: GCF_046569105.1. Classification (NCBI taxonomy): domain Bacteria; kingdom Pseudomonadati; phylum Pseudomonadota; class Gammaproteobacteria; order Enterobacterales; family Enterobacteriaceae; genus Salmonella; species Salmonella sp. 741265073_HBA. The sequence goes on from NZ_JBKFRY010000002.1 coordinate 337,320, forward strand.
CCTGTCGCCTGGGAACGGCGGTAATGGGATAGTTCTGGCAAAGTAAAATGCAATTGCAGCGTTAACGAAGAAAGGAAGTGATCTGGTTAACACTGTAATGTAAAAAATGGGTAACGATCCGGTTTTATCATGTTGTTGTGTTGTTAATTACGGTAAAGGTGTTATAGAAACAAAATGTAACATCTCTCTGGAACACCCAAACGGACAACAACTATGAATAAATCAGGGAAATACCTCGTCTGGACAGCGCTCTCAGTATTGGGTGCGTTTGCCCTGGGCTATATTGCGTTAAATCGTGGGGAACAGATCAACGCGCTATGGATCGTGGTGGCGTCGGTCTGTGTCTATCTTATTGCGTATCGTTTTTATGGGCTCTATATCGCCAAAAAAGTGCTGGCGGTTGACCCAACGCGTATGACGCCCGCGGTACGTCATAATGATGGTCTGGATTATGTCCCGACCGATAAAAAAGTGCTGTTCGGTCACCATTTTGCGGCCATTGCTGGCGCAGGTCCGCTGGTCGGGCCGGTACTGGCGGCGCAGATGGGCTATCTGCCGGGGATGATCTGGCTGCTGGCGGGCGTCGTGCTGGCGGGAGCGGTGCAGGACTTTATGGTGCTGTTCGTCTCGACCCGGCGCGATGGGCGTTCGCTTGGCGAGCTGGTTAAAGAGGAGATGGGCGCGACGGCAGGGGTGATCGCGCTGGTGGCCTGCTTTATGATCATGGTGATCATTCTGGCCGTCCTGGCGATGATCGTGGTGAAAGCGCTGACCCATAGCCCGTGGGGAACGTACACTGTCGCGTTCACCATTCCACTGGCGATTTTTATGGGCATCTACCTGCGTTATCTGCGTCCGGGGCGCATCGGCGAGGTGTCGGTCATTGGGCTGGTATTCCTTATTTTCGCTATTATTTCCGGCGGATGGGTGGCGGCAAGCCCAACCTGGGCGCCGTACTTTGATTTTACTGGTGTGCAGCTTACCTGGATGCTGGTGGGTTATGGTTTTGTCGCGGCGGTACTGCCGGTCTGGCTGCTGCTCGCGCCGCGTGATTACCTCTCTACCTTCCTGAAAATTGGTACGATTGTCGGTCTGGCGGTCGGGATTCTGATCATGCGTCCGACGCTGACTATGCCGGCGCTGACCAAATTTGTTGATGGTACCGGACCGGTCTGGACGGGCGACCTGTTCCCGTTCCTGTTTATTACCATCGCCTGCGGCGCGGTCTCCGGTTTCCATGCGCTCATCTCCTCCGGCACGACGCCGAAGATGTTGGCCAACGAAGGCCAGGCCTGCTTTATCGGCTACGGCGGGATGTTAATGGAATCTTTCGTCGCCATTATGGCGCTGGTCTCCGCCTGTATTATCGATCCGGGCGTTTACTTTGCGATGAATAGCCCGATGGCGGTACTGGCGCCAGCGGGGACAGCGGATGTCGTGGCTTCTGCTGCGCAGGTGGTCAGCAGTTGGGGTTTCGCTATCACGCCGGATACGTTACACCAGATTGCCAATGAAGTCGGCGAACAATCTATTATCTCCCGCGCAGGCGGTGCGCCAACGCTGGCGGTAGGGATGGCCTACATTTTACATGGCGCGTTGGGCGGCATGATGGATGTGGCGTTCTGGTATCACTTCGCCATTCTGTTTGAAGCGCTGTTTATTCTGACGGCGGTGGATGCGGGTACCCGTGCGGCGCGCTTTATGTTGCAGGATCTGTTGGGCGTAGTGTCGCCAGGACTGAAACGTACCGATTCGCTGCCAGCGAACCTGCTTGCTACGGCATTGTGCGTGCTGGCGTGGGGGTATTTCCTCCATCAGGGGGTAGTCGATCCGTTGGGCGGTATTAACACCCTGTGGCCGCTGTTTGGCATCGCTAACCAGATGCTGGCGGGGATGGCGCTGATGCTTTGCGCCGTGGTACTGTTCAAAATGAAGCGTCAGCGTTATGCGTGGGTCGCGCTGGTGCCAACGGCCTGGCTGCTGATTTGTACGCTGACGGCGGGCTGGCAGAAAGCGTTTAGTCCGGATGCGAAAATCGGCTTCCTGGCCATTGCCAATAAGTTCCAGGCGATGATCGACAGCGGCAATATTCCGCCGCAGTACACCGAATCGCAGCTCGCGCAGTTGGTATTCAATAATCGTCTGGATGCCGGGCTAACCATCTTCTTTATGGTGGTGGTCGTGGTGCTGGCGGTCTTCTCTATTAAGACGGCGCTGGCCGCTCTGAAGATTGATAAACCGACGGCGAATGAAACGCCGTATGAGCCGATGCCGGAAAATGTGGATGAGATCGTGACGCAGGCGAAAGGCGCGCACTAATCTTTTTTCATCAATAGCCCTCTCCAGAATAAGGAGAGGGCATTTGAATGACAGGTGACAACGATGTTCGATACGCTTTCAAAAGCCGGAAAATATCTGGGACAGGCCGCAAAAATGATGATTGGCGTGCCAGACTACGACAACTATGTTGAGCATATGCGCATAACGCATCCGGATCAGACGCCGATGACCTATGAAGAATTTTTCCGCGAGCGGCAAGATGCGCGCTATGGTGGAAAAGGCGGCGCGCGTTGCTGCTGAGTGTTGCCAGGCCTGATAAGCGCAACGTCACCATGCTATATTCTGAAAAATTCAACTTTTTCAAACGCCGCACGCAGGGTGTCTGGCGTTAACGTCACCGGTAAATAGTGGATGGATTCGACCGGGCGCAGGGTATGCGCGATTACCCTATCGATCTCGGCGGTGTTATGAATATCCACCTCCAGTTCGCTAAGCCGGGCCGGCAGATGAAATCGCCGGTACGCTGCAATCAATTGCGCCAGCACGTCATCTTGTCCCAGTAGCGTGCTTTGCACCAGAATGCCATAAGCCACTTTCGTTCCGTGCAGGAATTTTTCCGTTTGCGGCAGGACGGTCAGACCGTTGTGTACCGCATGGGCGGCGGCGACACGGGTATAGCGTTCCCCGAGGCCGCCGACCATACCGCCGCCAGCGATAATCGCATCCACCACGTCGCAAAATGCCTGGGTCAGCCGACGCTGCTGTTTATCCGCTAATGCTTGTTCGCTGCTGGTCAGCAGGAGATCGCGAATAGCGCACGCGCTGTTAATGCCCAGTCTTACGGTCAAAGGCAACGTTTCAGGCTGCGGCGCAAGCACAACGGCTTCATACCATTTTGCCAGCGTATCGCCAATGCCAGCTAACAGATAGTCATCGGGCGCCTGCAGAATAATGCGCGGTTCGACCAGCACCAGAAAATTGGCATCATCAAAAATTTCGAACTGTAACGCCTGTCCCGCGTCGTTATACCAGACGGAAAGCGGTGTCCAGGCGGCGCAGGTCGCCGCGATGGTCGGGATAGCGACAAACGGCAGCGCCAGACGGCGGGCGAGCGCTTTGGCGGTATCAAGCAGCGCGCCGCCGCCGACGCCTATCACCACCTGACGATCGTCGTTGCAGGCGTGCGCCAGTTGGGCAACATGGCGTTCGCTACAATGGCCGGTAAACTGCAGATGTTTTGCGCCAGCACGTTCAAACGCTTCCGGCAGGTAAGGACGGGCGGCGGCAATCGCGCGTTCGCCGTACACCCAAACGGCGTGGGAAAGCTGTTCCGGCGTGAAAAAGTCTGTCAGTCTTCCGAGGCTTCCGGCATGGGAAAAATAATTCGCCGGGCCAGTAACGACGCGGATTTCAGTGTGGTTCATGTTGTGTTGTCCTTAGGGTCTTCTCACCGTTGTTATTATATTTAGACATCTAAACGTCTTGATTGCCAAATACTAACACCCTGTGATAGTGTGTCAATAACCACATCACTGGCGGGTATGAAGATAATGAGAAATAACCCACTGATTCCAAAAAGCAAATTGCCCAATCTTGGCACCACGATTTTTACGCAAATGAGCGCGCTGGCGCAGAAACATCAGGCAATAAATTTATCGCAAGGCTTCCCTGATTTTGATGGTCCTTCTTATTTGCACGAGCGGTTGGCTTATCATGTCGCGCAGGGCGCGAATCAATATGCGCCGATGACGGGCGCGCAGGCGCTGAGGGAGGCCATAGCCGATAAAACGGCGGAAATATATGGTTATCGACCCGATGACGTCAGTGATATCACCGTCACGGCGGGCGCGACAGAAGCGCTGTATGCGGCGATTACCGCGCTGGTGCGGGCAGGGGATGAGGTTATCTGTTTCGATCCCAGTTATGACAGCTATGCCCCGGCCGTGGCGCTTTCCGGCGGCGTGTTAAAACGCATAGCGCTTACGCCGCCGCATTTTCGCGTCGACTGGCAGGCGTTTTCGGCGTTGCTTAGCGAGCGCACGCGGCTGGTGATCCTCAATACGCCGCATAATCCCACCGCTACCGTCTGGCGTCAGGAGGATATCGAGGCGCTGTGGCAGGCTATCGGCGAGCGGGAAATTTATGTATTAAGCGATGAAGTGTACGAACATATTTGTTTTGCCGTCGAAGGCCATGCCAGCGTATTGGCGCACCCTCAGTTACGAGAGCGGGCGGTTGCCGTTTCATCGTTTGGTAAAACCTTTCATATGACAGGATGGAAGATTGGTTACTGCGTTGCGCCTGCGGCCATTAGCGCCGAAATACGCAAAGTTCATCAGTACCTGACGTTTTGCGTCAATACGCCGGCGCAACTGGCGTTGGCGGATATGCTGCGCGCCGCGCCGGAACACTATCGCGCGTTACCCGATTTTTACCGGAAAAAACGCGATGTGCTGGTTAACGCGCTGGCGCAAAGCCGATTAAAAGTGCTGCCCTGTGAAGGTACCTATTTTCTGTTAATCGATTACAGCGCAGTGTCGACGCTAAATGACGTTGAGTTTTGTCAGTGGCTAACCGAAGAAGTCGGTGTCGCCGCTATTCCGCTTTCTGTCTTTTGCGCCGCCCCTTTCCCGCATCAGCTTATACGTTTATGTTTCGCTAAACAGGAATCAACGCTGCTGGCCGCCGCAGAGCGCCTGTGTAAACTGTAGTTATTTAACCGTCCACGCTCTGGAGAATCGACGGTCTGCAAAAAGCTCCTGCAGGCCGTTGATCTGTTTCAGGCGCAGGACTTCATCGGCGTCCATACCTAACTCCTGGCCGATTTTGCTCTCGTCCCAGCCTAGCAGAGAAAGTTCGCGCACGATTTCTGACATGGCGTGGATCTGGTGGCGCCCGCGCGCGCGGTTATGCCGAATGGTTGCCGCCATGCGTTCGTGACGTTCTCTGTCCAGACACGTTATCGGCAGGTAGCCTTTCAGACGCCTTTTCAGGGCCGCTTTTCCTTTGCCCAGCTCATGACGGTGAAAACCGTCCACAATCTCGTACTCCTCGGCATCGGCCTTTACCACCACTATCGGCTGAGTAAATCCATCTTGTTCAATCGATTTAAGCAGCAGTTTTTTCTCGGGCGGCGCAACGTTATTCGGGTTGTAGTCATTAGGCGAAATATGATTGTTTTTCACCCACAGGACACAATCGACAGGCTCATCGCGAAAAGGACTAACGCTATGTATCGCCATTCTAAATTCATTAATGGCGGCGATCCTCTCCTCTTCAGACAGTTCAGAGAGAAAGTGAGTTATTTCGGCTGTGAGTCGGTGTTGCATAAGATCCCCCATTCCTGGCGTTTAGCTTTCATACGTTCGTTATAACGCTGGTAATTCTTAGGTTTTGTCGGACTGAATGACAGCGCCCGGCACCAGTAATCATTGTTCAGTAAAACTTTGCAGATCCGTCGCCACGACGGAATATCCCGCGATCCAATATCGCCCTGCTGCGTCTGTGGGATGGTGTTCATGCCTTTTTTCTTATACCACTGCAAATAAACGGCGATTTTATTACGGTAATGTTCAGCAGTGACTTCAGGCATACTGTGTAGCAGGAGCAGCGCATACTCTTCCCAGTTAAGGTGATCGGGTTTTAAAATTTTCCGGTGGCCGTAAAAATGGCTGTCCTGCCCGGCGTATATTCCTCCGCTGAGCACGCCGCTGACTCTGGCGCACATGGCCGCCCAGCGCTCAGGTTCGATAACATGATACAGCCATAACCCCTGCCGTTGTTCCGGGCCGAACGGTTCACAAATACGCATGTAACGGGCCGGTACGCCAGCCTGATACATCAAATTATACAAAGGGTTACAGGGTTTACCTGTTTTGGCGAACCAGGTCCAGATATCTGCGGTTTTCCAGTCATAGATGGGGTAGATATACCAGGTGTGCCCCTTGGGGGCTAACGTGGTCCAGGGCTTATCGTCGGCAAAGCGCAGCTTATGCGAGTTAGCGATAGCGACAAACCGGTTATAGGATTCATCGGAACGAATACCGACCAGCATAGCGGCAGGACGCTTTTCTGAAAACCAGTCGGCAAAATCGCGAACGAACTGTTCAAAGGTCATGCCGTGTTGATAAAAGGAAAAAAAGGCCGGATCGGTAATCGCATCTTCTGGCGGTTGTCGTACCCAGTCGGCACCCGGCTGCCAACACTGCCACTCCGGCTGGTATTGTGAAAGGGAATTTTGTGTGGTTAAGGGTAATGCGACCCAATAAAAACGCTCAATAACGTCCGCGTAGTATTCACGTAATGATTCAATATAGGCGATGGTACAGGAGAATTGCGCTTCCCAGTCAATGAAGAGAACGTGGATCTTTTTATTCATTTTGCGCGCCAACGTTGCCGTCAGGTGCAGCATAAGTCCTGAATCTTTACCACCAGAAAATGAGACGCAGACCCGGGGTAAGGTTTCCAGGGTCCACATTATACGCTCTTGAGCCGCTTCCAGAACATTTTGCTCAAGCGGAACTTTATAAACCGACATCTCTGGATAGTCTCCAATGTGTTAACTACAGTATATTCGAAATAATTAACATAAAGGATAAGCGGATTAGATGAACTTGCAATGATTTATTATATTTGCCAAATAAATATATTCCATAAATATATACATTAAATTTATGTTAATATCCGTTATTTGGCCTTCTTATCAATGTTTTTTTGTTATTTGCTCAATGAGCTCAGTAAATCCGCTATTATTCATCGAAGCTCTATTATACATAAGATAGAGTTGTATGGGAGCAATGGTAAAAGGTATGGTGATTTTTTTAAGTTTGATAGTAGATGAGTAATAGTCAACAAGTGATTGTGGTAAAAAACCAATAAGCTCCGTGGCGCTGATGGCGTTGGCGATGGTTATCAGCGATTTGCTTCTGAAACCAATTATTCTTTCCCCCAGTACATTATGGATAACTGAATGATGCTCTTTTATATCGTTTTCCCGGGCGATGAATTGCGTAAATGACTCTTGTAGAATTTCGTCGATAGTTGCGGTTTCACCTAGCCGGGGATGGTTTTCACTGCAAGCCAGGATACATTCTACCTTATTAAAGTGAGTACAAACAATAGAACGATTATTGAGTGGGGCCATTGAAACCACAATATCTGCTTTGCGGTAGGCAAGAAGATCTTCAGGCTGTTCGTCAGTGGTCAAAATATCGTGATGTTCAATTTCAACTTGTGAATCTTTACGGATATATTCAACTAATTTCATCACATATTGGGTGATCAACAGCTGTGGGCTATAGATAATAAACTTTTTCTTCAGACTGGACTGATTCATTATATTAATAGTTTGTTCCAGGCTGTTAAGGTTATTTTCTAAATGATAATGTAAATTAATGCCTGTTACGGTAGGCGTAATTCCTTTGCCTGAACGAATAAATAAAGGATCATTGAATTGCGTGCGCAGGCGTTGCAATGACTGGCTTACGGCAGAAGGTGTAATATAGAGTGTTTCTGCTGCTTTGCTAATGCTTAAATGTTGATAAATACATTCAAATATAACCAACAAGTTAAGGTCAAATTTTTTAAGGTCGTAAAGGTTAGCCATAGTATCTTCCCGGCATAATCATGGTATCTTCCATGATTATGACTTAATCTCAATAATTTACCAGAATTATGTTTATTAAACTTAATGTAGAGTTTATTTAAACTAAAATACCACAGTTATGAATATTTTAGCGAGTAAATAATTACAGTAAAGGCTGTCATAACTGACACTTATATAATCACGCCGTTAGTCTAAAAGGCTGTGCCGGATGACATGCTGGTCTGGCGTCGCGTTAATGCCAGGAGGAGGTTGGCCCGACAAACACAGCGCTATCGGGCGTGGTACGGTTAAGCTCCTGCCTTGCTAATTTATGCGTTAAGGCTGCCCCATCATGGCGTCCAGTTGCGCTTTTTCCGGTAAACCCACAACCTGTTGCAACGTCTTATCTTTATTCATGTAATAAATTGCTGGCGTCGCGTTAGCACCAAGATCGTCCATTAACTGCTCATTCTGATTAATGACTTTCATCTGCGCCGGGGGGATGGACGCCGGAACCTCCAGCTTCATCTTTCCTGCGGAGGCTTCATAGTCATGCCAGGTTTTCGCCGGGTCTTTCGCGGCTAAAATCGCTGCGGCTGTGGCCGGGCTTTCCGGTTTAATCACCCCGACCAGTAACGTACGTAATTGTACCTTGCCGGATTCGACCCACGGGCGAGCTTGCTGCCAAAACTGCTTACAATAGGGGCAGAAAGGGTCGGCGAAGACATACAGCACCACCGGCGCGTCTTTTTTACCGTCGAGTATCCATGACGCCTTTTCCATTTTCTGCCACATTTCTCGTCCGGCCGGCGCATAGATCTCTTTTTCTATCAGGGCGTTGCTAAGATTTTCACCTTTTTCATTATACATATAGCCGGAGATGGCGTGTTTACCGTCCGGCGTCAGGTAAATCGTGACGCCCATATCCTGATACTTTCCGAGATAGCCCTTCATGCCCCCCGGCGCCTCGAAGGATTTCAGGATAGTTATACCCTGTTTTTCAATGGCTTTAACCGGCGCAGGCAGTTCTTCCGCGTGGGCGAGAATGGGCAGCATAGCAAGCAGCAATGTACGTTTAATCATATTTTTTCCTTTTAAGATCAAAGCGAAAAGAGTATTAATGATGATGCCTATCACAGACATAGGTAAGAGCTGGCGTGCCGGGATTGCCCTTTCTATGCTGGGGTGATGTAATCCTTTTCGCTGTTACAGCCTTTGTTAAGGTAATGTAGAGCGCAACACTTAGCCAGCATATACGCTACGGATTTCAAGTTGCAGACAATACGTCTGTAATTTGCAAGACGAGTCGTACTGGCTCTGAAGTTACCTGCGGGTAGTTCAGGTAATGGGGCCGCCTGTCAGGCGGCCTTTTTACTTTAGATGGCTGACAGGGCGCAGTGTTCACAATGTCGCCCGAATCGGGTTGTTAGTTAACGCTTATTGATTTGATAATGGAAACGCATTAGCCGAATCAGCAAAATTTCGTTAACTTACTCCTCAACGAAAACACGGAGGAAGTATAGATGTCCTTAATTAACACCAAAATCAAACCTTTCAAAAACCAGGCGTTCAAAAACGGTGAATTCATTGAAGTCACCGAGAAAGATACCGAAGGCCGTTGGAGCGTCTTCTTCTTCTACCCGGCCGATTTTACCTTTGTTTGCCCGACTGAACTGGGTGACGTTGCCGACCATTACGAAGAACTGCAGAAGCTGGGCGTAGACGTTTATTCCGTCTCAACCGATACTCACTTCACGCACAAAGCATGGCACAGCAGCTCTGAAACTATCGCAAAAATCAAATATGCGATGATCGGCGACCCGACTGGCGCCCTGACCCGTAACTTCGACAACATGCGTGAAGATGAAGGTCTGGCAGACCGTGCGACCTTTGTTGTTGACCCGCAGGGTATCATCCAGGCGATCGAAGTTACCGCTGAAGGTATCGGCCGTGACGCGTCTGACCTGCTGCGTAAAATTAAAGCAGCACAGTACGTTGCCGCTCACCCAGGCGAAGTATGCCCGGCAAAATGGAAAGAAGGTGAAGCGACTCTGGCTCCATCCTTAGACCTGGTCGGTAAAATCTAAATTTCCGTCGCCTTTCACGCCATAGCTGCGTTGGCGTCGCCTGCTCACCCCGGTCACTTACTTCAGTAAGCTCCCGGGGATTCTCAGGCTAGCCGTCTTACTCTGACGTGAAATACTTTGGAAATTGTTTCAGTCATGGGCGCACCCGCGCCCATTTCATTTCAGCACCATGACGCAAGTTGCATTAATGCAGTCCCGCGAAGTCGGCTTGCATGATGATGTTTTCAGAGAGGGAAGAAGAATGCTCGACACAAATATGAAAACCCAGCTCAGGGCTTACCTTGAGAAACTGACCAAACCTGTTGAGCTGATTGCCACGCTGGATGACAGCGCTAAATCGGCGGAAATCAAGGAACTGCTGGCTGAAATCGCCGAGCTGTCCGACAAAGTCACGTTTAAAGAAGACAATACTCTGCCGGTGCGCAAGCCGTCTTTCCTGATTACGAATCCAGGTTCTCAGCAAGGGCCGCGCTTTGCCGGTTCTCCGCTGGGCCACGAATTTACCTCGCTGGTTTTGGCGCTGCTGTGGACCGGCGGTCATCCGTCAAAAGAAGCGCAGTCGCTGCTGGAGCAGATTCACGATATTGACGGCGATTTTGAATTCGAAACTTATTATTCACTCTCCTGCCATAACTGCCCGGACGTAGTGCAGGCGCTGAACCTGATGGCGGTGCTGAACCCGCGTATTAAACATACGGCAATTGATGGCGGTACCTTCCAGAACGAAATCACCGAACGTAACGTGATGGGTGTTCCGGCGGTATTTGTTAACGGTAAAGAGTTCGGCCAGGGACGTATGACTCTGACCGAGATTGTCGCTAAAGTGGATACTGGCGCAGAAAAACGCGCGGCGGAAGCGCTGAACAAACGCGATGCGTATGACGTACTGATTGTCGGCTCCGGCCCGGCGGGCGCGGCGGCGGCGGTCTACTCGGCGCGCAAAGGCATCCGTACCGGTCTGATGGGCGAGTGCTTCGGCGGTCAGGTGCTGGATACCGTAGATATCGAAAACTATATCTCGGTGCCGAAAACCGAAGGCCAGAAACTGGCGGGCGCGCTGAAAGCGCATGTCAGCGATTACGACGTTGACGTTATCGACAGCCAGAGCGCAAGTAAACTGGTTCCGGCCGCAACAGAAGGCGGCTTGCATCAGATTGAAACGGCGTCCGGCGCAGTATTGAAAGCGCGCAGTATCATCATCGCCACCGGCGCGAAATGGCGCAATATGAATGTGCCGGGCGAGGATCAGTATCGCACCAAAGGCGTCACCTATTGTCCGCACTGCGACGGTCCATTATTTAAAGGGAAGCGTGTGGCGGTCATCGGCGGCGGCAACTCCGGCGTTGAAGCGGCTATCGATCTGGCAGGTATTGTAGAACACGTTACGTTGCTGGAGTTTGCGCCGGAGATGAAGGCGGATCAGGTGCTACAGGACAAAGTGCGTAGCCTGAAAAATGTCGATATCATTTTGAATGCGCAAACGACAGAAGTGAAGGGCGACGGTTCGAAAGTGGTGGGGCTGGAGTATCGTGACCGTGTCAGCGGCGATATTCATAGCGTCGCGTTGGCAGGCATTTTTGTGCAGATTGGTCTGTTGCCGAATACCCACTGGCTGGAAGGCGCGCTTGAGCGTAACCGCATGGGCGAGATCATTATTGACGCCAAATGTGAAACCAGCGTTAAGGGCGTCTTCGCCGCAGGCGATTGTACCACCGTTCCTTACAAACAGATTATCATCGCCACAGGCGAAGGGGCGAAAGCCTCGTTGAGCGCCTTTGATTATCTGATTCGCACCAAAATCGCATAAAAAGAAGTAAGCACACCTGCAAGGTCAGTTAACTGGCCATCGTAAATGGCCCGATAGTGTAAGCTATTCGGGCCTGCGGTGTTTATGCCTGGGGAACGCCGCCGGGTAAAACACGTTCTTCATTATCAATACTCTGAAACCGTCTGTTAATAACAGACGGTTTTTTATTTCAACGGTCTTCTGTTTTTAAACTTTGAAACAATAAAAAAGTCTTCTACGGATTTAACGGGAATTTTTCTGTTTTTTTATCAAAGAAAGATTAAGCGCTTCCGTTAACATGCCCATTCTTTTTTCTTGATTTATATTGCATTTGTATGTGAGGTTATTTATTCATGGATTCAATCTATGAATCACTGACGGAATTAGAAAAAACAGGGCTTACATTGCGTGATTTTTTTAATTCTCATGATAGTCGTTCACTGAAATCTGCCTACGTGAGATTAAATCCCACTGCTGCGGTAAACCTTACCGATCGGGCGTGGCTGGAGGCGGAGTATGACTTTAATGCGCTATTCGTCGGTCCTGGCAAGCTGCTGGCTGCGCCTTTCGCTTCAGTGTATCTGGAAGAGGATGCGCTGGTGATGGGAAAGGCGACGCTGGAGATACGGGAGTTTATGGCAGCGTTGGGATTATCGGTTAATCAGGAGAGCAATATTCCTGACGATCATATTTCCTGCGTGCTGGAATTGACCACGCTATTACTGGCTAATACCCGGCAAACGTCACAATACCGATCTACTCTCACTCAATATATCAATAACTATTTAACAAAGTGGGTGCCATTATATATCGAAAAAATAAAAACTCATGCACAAACGACCACGTTATATACGGTGGCGGACATCTTATTTTATTGGCTTGATGAATTAAAACGAGAGTATCAATATGAGTAATGAGACAGGACATCTGAACAGACGTTCTTTTTTAAAGGGGATAGTGGCACTGGGCGCCGTTGCGGCTTTACCCGGAGGATTACTGACCTCCCGATGCGCGCTTGCGCAGCCGCCTGTTCCCTTTAACCCTAAAACGTACAAAATTTATCGTAACGCGTGTCCGCGTAACTGCTATGACACCTGTAGCCTCAAGACGTGGGTAAAGGACGGGGTCATTACTTTCGTGGAAGGCGCGCCGGAATCAACATTTACTCACGGTACCCCTTGCGTCAAAGGGTTAAGCTATCCGCGCCGGGTTTATAGCCCCGATCGTATTAAATATCCCATGGCGCAGGATGTTCGCGGTAGCGGCAACTGGCGTCGCATCTCATGGGAAGAGGCGATGCAGCGCATTGCCGCCAAAATGCTGGAGATTAAGAAAAAAGACGGTTCTATGCTCGGTCTGGCGCTGACCAAATATTCCGGTAAGTTTGGCGTGCTGAACTATGCCGTTGAAGGGATGATGTCCTCGCTTGGCTACACCACCCGTTTTGCCGGTACGCCGTGCTGGCCTGCCGGCATCGACGCGCAAAACTACGACATGGGCGACATGTGGTGTAACGACCCGGAAGATATGGTGAAAGCGAAATACATCATTATCTGGGGCGCCAACCCGGCCTGGTGCTCAATGCACAGCATGAAGTACATCTATCAGGCGCGCGAGAAAGGGGCGAAGGTCGTGGTTATCGACCCGCTGCTGTCGCAGACTGCCGCCAAAGCCGATCTCTACCTGCGCGTGCGGCCTGGCTCAGACGGCGCGCTGGCGCTGGGGATGGCGCGTCATCTGGTGGATAAAGGCCTGGTGGATCAGGATTTTGTCAACAATGATGCTCACGGCTATCCGGAATTTGAAGCCTATCTGCGCAATAACGTCACCGTGGAATGGGCGGCAGAAATCTGCGGCCTGTCTGCGGATGTCATTCGCCAGCTGGCGGAAGAGTTTACGGCGGTTAAGCCGGCCACGGTCTGGATTGGTTACGGGATGCAGCGTCATGTCAACGGCGGCGCCAACGTTCGCGCTATCGATGCCTTTGTCGCTATGTCCGGCAACATCGGTGTCGAAGGCGGCGGCGCGCGTTATGGTCATCTGCATACCTGGGGCTTTAACTATAACGCCATGCTGCAGAAGCCGCCGGTGGGCGCTATTGGTATACCGGGAGCGGCGGGCACCACCAGTGAATTCGGGGCTGCCGCTGGCAGCGACGCCGTGCAGTACTCCGATCGCTCCCTGAATATTAACCAGACGGCGCAGGGGATTCTGGAGGCCAACGATCCGCCGGTTCGTATGCTGTGGGTCGCCTGTAAAAACCCGTTTGCCCAGGATTTCGATCGCAGCAAGATGAAAAAAGCGTTTGAAAAACTGGAAATGGTGGTCTGCGCCGATCAGTTCTTCAACGAAACGGTGCAACACGCTGATATCGTGCTGCCCGTTACCACCGCGTTTGAAGAGTGGAACGTGGATGCTTCTTACTGGCACTACTGGCTTTCCATTAATCAGCCGGCGATTAAGCCGATGTATGAAGCAAAATGCGACCTTGAAATCGCGACCATGCTGTCGCGCACCATTAATAAGATGGCGCCGGGTTCCTGTACCTTCCCGCAAGAGTTCGATCACAAGCGCTGGCTGGATCAGGAGTTCAACGACGGTATGGCGAAAATGTTCGGCATCTCTTCCTGGGACGATCTGCTGGACGGGCCGAAAAAAGCGATTCTGCCAAGTTCAGCCGCCTGGTACGATCGCAAGTTCAAAACGCCGTCAGGCAAGTATGAATTTAAATCTGAACTGGCGGAGAAAAACGGCCACACCGCGCTGCCGGAATACAAACCGGAAGCCGAGAGCAAACTGCCGTTCCATCTGTTTACGCCGCACGTGCAGTTTGGCCTGCACTCGCAGTTTATCAACCTGGACTGGATGCAGGTGTTCTACCCGGAACCGTTCGTTTATATCCATCCTTCTTCCGCACAGAAAAAAGGCATCAGCGAGAACGATCTGGTCAAAGTTTTCAATGGCACCGGTGAAGTTGAGCTGCGGGCAAAAGTCACCACCAACGTGCCGGAAGATTTTCTGGTGATGTATGAAGCGTGGTTCCCGAAACGGCAGTACAACGTGCAAAACGTCGTGGCCGATACGCCTGCTGATATGGGGCTGATGAAAACTGGCGCGCCGGGCGCCGCTATCCACAGTCAGTTTGCTGACGTTGTATTGATCGGTAAAGGGGAATCCGTAGCATGAGACGTGCGTTTTTAGTGAATAGCGATAAGTGCATCGGCTGCCGCGGCTGTGCTATGGCGTGTAAAAGCTTTAACCAACTGGAGCCGGATCGCTTCTGGCGCTACGTTTATCCGTTGGATAGAGACATCTATCCACATGAAGAGCGGGCGTTTTACTCGCTGGCCTGTAACCACTGCGAACACCCGGCCTGCGTCGCCGCCTGTCCGGTCGAAGCCTATACCAAACGTGAAGATGGCGTGGTGGTGCATAACCCTGAGCGCTGCATCGGCTGTAAAAACTGTATTCGTAACTGTCCTTATGGCGCGCCGCGTTTTAATGAAGAGACGCGTAAAGCGGAAAAATGCAGTATGTGCTACGAGCGTCTTGATATCGGTATGAATCCGGCGTGCGTAAACGCCTGTCCGGTGGGCGCCTTGTCGATTATCGATTTGGATGCCGATCCTGTGCCCGATAATGCGGTGCAGTATCCGCCAGGGTTCCCGCATATGCCACAGCTCAATCCAGGAACGCGCTTTATTCTGGCGCGCCAGCCTAAGCAGCCGGAGGACAAGTAATGGAAAAATATGAACTGCCGCTGGTGTTTTTTACGGTATTAAGCCAGATGTCTGTCGGGATGGCTTTGGTACTGACATGGCGTACGCTGCGTGGTGAAGTGGAAGGCCAGCGTTTCTATTGGTTGGTCACTGGGCTGGTGCTGGCACTGGCGTCTATTGCCGCGATTCTGCATCTGGCGCATCCCGATCGCGCTTATAATGCGCTGATTAACCTGCGACATGCCTGGTTAAGCCGGGAAATCCTTGGCGCCACGTTGTTTGGCGCAGCGGTCGGCGTAACGTTCCTGGCAAAGGGACATAAAGCGATGGCTCTTATCGCCTCCGTGTTCGGCGTGTTACTGGTGGCGGTGCAGGGGATGACCTACGCCGCGCCAGCGATGGTAGCTATCGCTAATGGGTTTACCATGCTGTTATTTTTTATTACGGTATGGGTCATGGGTTGCGCGGCGATTCCGCTGTTAAAACTCAGGCCTGCCGTTCCTGCGTTACGCCAGGGAATTGTGGTGTGTATCGCGGTACTTATCGCGGCGCCGCTGGTGTGGTTAAGCGGGGGAACGGTCATGCAGATGACGGCGCGTTCATGGCTGGCTTCCCCGTTTTATCTGGCAAGCCTGGTTTGCCTTGCGCTCGCTTTTGTCGCCAGCCGTCACGGTGATTCGCGCCCGAAACGCCTGTTCGTCTTGTTATTCGTTGGCGTATTTCTGAGTCGGCTGGTCTTTTTTGGCGACACGGTGAGTACTATTGTGAATATCGGGCATTTGTACTAACGATGATGCAGTAAAAAGCCCTGCCAGGCGCGACCTGGCAGGGCGTGTCAGTTTTTAGCCACCAGGGTTAACGCACAACCAATACCGGCAGCGTTGCATGGCGCACCACGCTTGAGGCGTTAGACCCCAACAGGTGTGTCGTGATGGACGGATTACGCGAACCGATTACCACGACATCCGCATTCAGTTCTTCACCCATCTCATTGACGACATCGCGCACGCTACCAAAGCGAACATGTGTTTTAATTCGTGAAGGATCGATACTGAAGTGTCCCACCATCGTTTGCAGACGCGTTTCCGCCTCATGCTGTAAATGTTCTTCAAAGCGACGCACGTCGGCGGCAAAGCGGTGCAGACTCATGCTCGCGGACCCAGGCAGTACATGCAACAGATGAATGACGCCATCCTGTTGCGCCAGAAACTCAGCGTGGCGAATAGCTTTATCGCTAAGTTCCATTTCAAAAACATCAACCGGCATAATGATTGTCTTATACATACCCGTTACTCCCTGTTAATCAATACTGAATTTATTCAAGCATATAATAATGTTTCTTTCTGCTATTTGTCTGGCAATTTTAAATATTGCGACAACCTGGCGCTAAAAAATCGTGTATTTTCCAGGAAAAATCCTAAAGCCGCCTGTTTTGCCGGCAGTCTCTCCGGGATAGCTACCCTTTTATAGTCGAACGCAACATTCACCGTTACCCCGGAGGCTGCATGAAAGCATTGACGTATCACGGTCCACATCACGTAAAGGTTGAAAACGTACCCGATCCCGGCATTGAGCAGCCTGACGATATCATTTTGCGTGTTACCGCCACCGCGATTTGCGGATCTGATTTGCATCTCTATCGCGGCAAGATCCCACAGGTAAAACATGGCGATATTTTCGGCCATGAGTTTATGGGCGAGGTGGTGGAAACCGGACATGATGTAAAGAATATTCGGAAAGGGGATCGGGTCGTTATCCCGTTTGTCATTGCCTGTGGTGACTGCTTTTTCTGTCGGCTACAGCAGTATTCAGCGTGTGAAAACACTAACGACGGACACGGCGCGGCGATGAATAAAAAACAGATCCCGCCACCGGCGGCGCTGTTTGGGTATAGCCATCTGTATGGCGGCGTTCCCGGCGGACAGGCCGAATATGTTCGCGTGCCAAAAGGTAATGTCGGTCCATTTAAGGTGCCGCCGCTGTTATCTGACGATAAGGCGCTGTTTCTTTCTGATATTTTGCCTACCGCCTGGCAGGCGGCAAAAAATGCCCAGATTCAGCAAGGTTCCAGCGTGGCGGTTTTTGGCGCAGGGCCGGTAGGATTACTGACTATCGCCTGTGCGCGACTGCTGGGCGCGGAGCAGATCTTCGTCGTTGATCACCACGCCTGGCGCCTGCGTTTCGCCGAAGAACGTTACGGCGCGATACCGATCAACTTCGATGATGAGAACGATCCGGCGGAAAAAATCATCGAGCAGACGGCAGGCCACCGCGGCGTGGACGCGGTAATTGATGCCGTAGGCTTTGAAGCGAAAGGCAGCATGACGGAGACGGTGCTGACGAACCTTAAACTGGAAGGCAGCAGCGGCAAAGCGCTGCGACAATGTATCGCGGCGGTCAGACGCGGCGGCGTGGTCAGCGTGCCCGGCGTGTATGCCGGTTTTATTCACGGCTTTTTATTCGGCGACGCCTTTGATAAGGGGCTAACTTTTAAAATGGGTCAAACCCATGTTCACGCGTGGCTGGGGGAATTATTACCGCTTATTGAAAAAGGGTTGCTGAAGCCGGAGGAGATTGTCACGCACTATATGCCGTTTGAAGAGGCGGCGCGCGGCTACGAAATTTTCGAAAAACGCGAAGAAGAGTGCCGGAAGGTTATCCTGGTGCCGGGAGCGACGTCGGCACAAGCGGCGCAGAAACAGGCGACGGGAGTAATCAACCCGATGCCAGGCGGCGTTGTCTGAAACAGGCAGCAATGAAAGGGCTAACGGAAAGAGGATGCGCAGGCATCCTCTGTGTAAACGCATTAACGCTTATGCAGATGGTTTAACGCAGGAAGTCGCCCGCGGCTTCAGGCTGATATTCGAGTTCCAGCACTTCGAGATGGGTGGAGGTGCCGCCCGGCAGTTCCCAGTGAATGGTGTCGCCGACGCGCAGTCCCAGCAACGCCGCTCCGACGGGCGCCATTACCGAAAGCTGGGTACTGCTGTCCGTCATATTGGCGGGGTACACCAGCGTCCGCACGCGTGTTTCACCATCGCTCAAATTGCGGAATTTAACGCGGCTGTTCATGGTGACGACATCGTTCGGCATCTCTTGTGGCGAACACATTTGCGCGCGATCCAGTTCGGCGTTGAGCGCGTCGGCAATCGGCAGATCCGCATACGCAGGCTGTTCCAGAAGACGATCAATACGTTCGGCGTCAAGGTCGTTAATGATAATAGTGGGTCTGGACATTTCTTACTCCATGTCATCGATACTGCGAGTAGTGCAGGTAAATGGTCCCAAAAGAAAACCCTCACCGTCTGGCGGCGAGGGTTTAACTCTCATGATGATACTGAGACTTCCCCCGTCTTTGAAGTGATTTAGTTCACATTCGGGTAAATCCTCAAACGTCATAGCCTTGAGTGAATTTTAGTCTACATTCGGGCGTGTTCTCAAATGTGGCTACGGTTTTAAACCTCTGCTTCGTCAATAACCGGCTTTATCGATAATAAACTGTTTCCCGCAGTTGCCGGGATGCGGCTGCGGCTGAAATGAGGCAGAGGAGAGCGGGGCGTTAATCATCGACGCCTTTAGTGAAAACTGAATCTCTGTTAAATAGGCGGGATTGCCATGGCAGTTTACTTTAACGGCTTTGACATTATCCTGGCCCCACATTTGTGCGACGACGCTATCAAACTCAGCGCGGCTAACGGTCTTGCCGTAATTATCCGCCAGAAACTGCCCCAGCGCGCTGTCTTTTATCGCCTTATCCAGCCGTATCATGGTGCCGAAATAGGCATTGGGATCAAACCCGAAACAGGCGCCATGTTTGGCATATTCGTAGCGCTCCAGACAGGAATTCCCCCCCGCGCCGGGCATCACTTCCTTAAGCGCTGCCGCGATGTCAGGCGAAAGTCCGGGGGCGGGGGCGGAGCATTTCCGGCTGGCCTTGACTTCAGGCAGATTCGGGATTGGCCGCGTCGCACAACCAAAGCGCTGCCAGCGTCTCTGGTCAACGCCGCGTGCGGCGATAGATTTGGGTAATCCAGGCCACAGGCCGTGGACGGTCAGAAAGTCTGCTTTGTTGGCTGGCTCTTTTTGCAGACGGCACTCATCGGGCTCCCGATGGCGGCGTTCATGCTGGCTTTGACAAAAACCGGTTTGCCAGGAAAGCGCCAGCACATAGTCAGTGAAATCACCGTACTGTTGCGCCTGAAGTTCGTCGGCGTTGGCGGCAAAAATCGGGGTTAAGAGGGCAGCCAGCAGCGGGCTGTAATGCCATATTGTGTTCATGGTGAATTCGATAATTTATACACATTATGAATGTTACCCATTTAATCATAAAAAATGCCGCTCAGGTGAACCTGAACGGCATCATTTTTAACCTACGTTGGCGTAATGTTTAATTCCACATTGCCAGAATCGGCCAGCCCACCAGCAACAGCATTGCGATATAGATAACGCCAAAGATTGCGCCAAGCCGCCAGTAGTCTTTGGATTTCACGTAACCGCAGCCGTAGATAATCACACCAGGGCCGGTGGCATACGGCGTCAGACAGCCCATGATACCGATAGACAGCACCAGCAGAATACAAAGTTGTTCCATCGGAACGCCCGGAATGCCTTTACCCACCGCCAGAATGACCGGCAGCATGGTCGCGGTGTGAGCGGAAAGGCTGGCGAACAGGTAGTGCGCGAAATAGAACACCAGTACCAGTACAATGACGGTTGCATCCGGCGAGAAACCTTCCAGATGCGTACTCATGGTATTGGCGAACCAGTCAATAAAGCCGGAGCGGGTTAAGCCATTGGCCATGACCACCAGCGTAGCGAGGTTCACCAGGGTGTTCCAGGCGCTGTTGTAGCGCGTAATGTCTTTCCACGGCACAACATGCAGCGCCAGCATCAGCGAGACGGCCAGCAGACCCACGGCAGTGGCGTTGATGATTTTTCCACCAAAAACCCACAATCCTAAGCTAAGCAGCACCAGGCCAATCAGCGTCCACTCTTTGCGGGACAGACGCCCCATGTTTTTTAACTCGCCGCCAGCCCAGGCCGCGACTTCTGCACTGTGGGTCACTTCAGGTTTATAAAGCACATAGGAGAGCCACGGCGCAACGATCAGTAAAATAATCCCTACCGGCAGAAAGCTGAGAAACCACTGCAGCCAGCTAATCTGGACGCCGGCGATCTTGCTGACGAACTCCAGACCTAACACGTTTGGCGCCGCGCCAGTGACAAACATCGAAGAGCTCAGGCTGGTACTGATCACCATCATCCACATCAAATAACCGCCGATGCGGCGTGCGGAAGGATCGTTTGGAAACGATTTAAACAGCGGCGGCAGGTTCTTGATGACCGGGAAGACAGTACCGCCGGTACGAGCCGTATTGGAGGGAGTAAACGGCGCCAGCAAAATATCGATAATGACAATCGCATAGCCGAGCGTCAGCGTGCGTTTACCCATGAATTTTACCAAAAACAGCGCAATGCGGCGCCCCAGTCCGGTCACTTCATAGCCCAGCGCGAAAATAAACGCGCCGAAAACCAGCCAGACCGTGGTGCTGGAGAAACCGGCAAGCCCCCATTTCAGTGCCTGTTTACTGGCGTTAAACGCCGGATCGGCCAGTTCCGAAGCGTCAAATAGCAGGTAATTGCTGCCGATAACGCAAATGGTTACGGCGATAAAACTGATCGCTGTCGCCGGGATCGGCTCCAGGATCATACCGACAATCATCGCGACAAAAACCGCAAAATAGTGCCAGGCCTGTGGCGGCATACCATCTGGAACAGGAATTAGCAACATGACGCCCATCACCACTAATGGGGCCAACAACTTCCATATATTATCTTTGGATAAAGACATAAATGACTCTCCGGAAAGGATATTTTCTATAATTGTGTTAATGATTAACTTGCGAAATTTGCGCTAAAAACCAGGTCACGATCAGCAGATCGGCGCTACCGCCTGGGCTGAGATTGCGTTCAATGCATTGCTGATCGAACCGGTGGAGATAAACGAGATCGTCAGGCGTCCGTATGCCGCCCTGCTGTAATAAGAACGCTGCCTGCTGCTGTAACCAGCGCAGACCGTCCGCCCCGCCGCGCGACGCGACGTTGGTATCGCCGTTAAGCGACATCAGCAGCAGTAAGGTATCAAGCAGCGCCAGTTCCGGATCGCGCCCCTGCGCCAGCAATGCGCGGTAGTGCGGCAACGCGTGGCGGATGACCAGCGGATAGCCCGCTTCCGCTTCACCGCGCGCGCCGGTTAATCCCAGTTGCTGATACAGCCGCTGACCTGCGGTAAGCTGTAGGTTGTTCTGGCGCAGTTCGCGCGTTGTCAGGCCGCGGCAAAAATCGGCGGCGGTAGCGCAGAGTGTTTCTGCGGCGATCGGCTGGCGTAGCTGATACAGGCGGCCAATGGCGGCGCACAGTAACCCCAGCGAGAAAATGCTGCCTTTATGGGTATTGACGCCCGCCGTTGCGCGAAACATCGCTGCTTCACAGGCCATCCCCAATGGACGCAGGCCCGCCAGAACCGACTCTGGCGGCAGGCGCGTGCAGCTGGCGCCATATTCCATAAAGCGCGGCAGCCAGTGTCGAATCGCCTCCGCGCTGCGGTGAAAATCCGCCAGCGCCATATCTTTGTGCGCGCCGCAGTTTAGTCGGTCTACCAGACCGGGTTTTGGCGATAAATTTACCTCGGTCAGCATGGCGCGCCAGGCCAAATCGGCCCAGGCGTCGTACAGCGACTGAGGCTGAATGGAGGCGTTAGTCGGGTTGGCGGGAATCGGCATCATGCAGCAGCGCCTCCATATGAATCAGTAAATCAGTCAGCGCGTGGGTTTTACCCCGCGCGCATTCAGCCGCGCTTTGCCCGCACAGCAGACAGCGGCGAGCGGGAAGCGCGAAATGGCGGCGGGAGAGTATTTCGCCTTCCGCCGTCAGGACATCGATATCCCACAGGCGCCCCAGTGGATAACGCTGTTCCAGCGCGATGGTCGCCTGTTTGAGCGCCTGAGCGGGCGCGTCAATCGCCAGCAGCCCTTCCGGCCCGCTGGCGGAAGCCAGTGCAGCCTGCTCCCGGATGGTCCAGCCATACTCTTCTGCCAGCGTGTGCAGGGCAGTCACGCCGTGATTAAAGATCCGGCGGGTTAACGCGCTGTCTTTTATCGGGCCTGGCGCCACCACGGTAAAGGAGACCAGCGGAGTGGCGTGGCGCGTTAGCCAGGCGCGCTGTCTTGCTTGTCTCTCATCCCGGCTGGCGAGCAGCTCAGGAATAGAAACGTCGTGACAGGTGGCGAGTTCAGGAAACAGGCGCATGGCTTATTCCTTCACCTGATGCACCACATCGATCACTGAACCGTCGCGATAACGCACGACAGCAATCACGCGGTCGGTGAATTCGATAGGGCGGGGCTGACCGGTAAGCAGTTGCGCGCGTTCGCGCAGCCACTCAATCGATACCACTTTCATTCCCGCTGCTTTCAGGCGTTCAGCCAGCTCCGGACGCGCCGGATTGACGGCGATACCGTGATCGGTGACCAGAATGTCAACGCTGGAGCCCGGTGTGACGCAGGTGGTGACGTTATCAACCAGCGTTGGGATGCGACCGCGCACCAGCGGCGCGACGATGATGGACAGCGCCGCCGCGACGGCGGTATCGCAGTGGCCGCCGGACGCGCCGCGTAGAACGCCGTCGGAGCCGGTCAGCACGTTAACATTGAAGTGGGTGTCTACTTCCAGCGCGCTCAGCACCACCACGTCCAGACGGTCGACGGAAGCGCCTTTAGAGCCCCAGTTGGCGTACTGGTTAGCGCTGATTTCGATATGGTTCGGGTTGCGGGCCAAAGATTGCGCAGCGTTACGATCGAAGCTCTGCACGTCAAGCAGTTTGCGGATTAAGCCCTTTTCATGCAGGTCGACCATGGTGGCGGTGATACCGCCCAGCGCGAAATTAGCCACAATGTTGCGGCTACGCATTTTGTCTTCCAGGAAGCGGGTGACCGCCAGCGATGCGCCGCCAGTGCCGGTTTGCAGGGAGAAACCTTCGTTGAAGTAGCCGGAGTGAGCAATGACTTCCGCCGCGCTGCGGGCGATCAGCAGTTCACGCGGATTAGTGGTCATGCGGGTCGCGCCAGCGCCGATTTTGTTTGCATCACCGACTTCTTCGATTTGCACGATCAGATCAACCTGATCCTGAGCGATGCTTGCTGGGTTATGCGGATACGGCAGCAGTTGCTCCGTCAGCATCACGACCTGCTTCGCGCTGTCGGCATCCACCATCGCGTAGCCCAGTGAACCGCAACAGGCTTTGCCGGTATAACCGTTAGCATTACCGAATTCATCGCAGGAGGGCACGCCAAGAAACGCAACATCAATATTGAGTTCGCCGCTTTGTACCAGATGCACACGACCGCCGTGGGAGTGAATCTGAACCGGCTCAGCCAGCAGGCCGCGAGAAATTTCTTCCGCCAGCGGGCCGCGCAGGCCTGACGTGTAGATGCGGCTGACCACCCCGTTACGAATGTGTTCAACCAGCGGCGCGTGGCAGTCGCTCAGCGAGCTGGAGGCCAGGGTCAGGTTTTTGAAGCCCATCTTCGCGATGGTTTCCATCACCAGGTTAATCGTCAGATCGCCGCCGCGAAACGCGTGGTGAAAAGAGAGTGTCATGCCGTCGCGTAAACCGGAACGGCGGATGGCCTCTTCCAGGCTGGCGCACAGTTTGTGGTCGCGCGGTTTTTGCGCTTGTAGATCCAATTTTGCCGCACTTTGGTAAGCGCTTAGTTCGCTTTCAGCGTGACGGCTCCAGGCTGCTACGCGATCCTGGCGTTGAGATTCATTTTTCTGCGTCATTTTTTTGCCTTATTCTTCGCGAATACCGGAAAGTTCTGCACGGGAGAGCACCAGACGGGCGCGTTCAATCACCGGGCTGTCGACCATCTTGCCGTTAAGGGAAACGACGCCGAGTCCTTCGCGGGCGGCGGCTTCTGCGGCTTCAACGACCAGACGCGCATGGGCGACCTCTTTACGCGTTGGCGCATAAAGGTTGTGCAGCAGTTCGATCTGGCGGGGGTTGATCAGGGACTTACCGTCAAAGCCCAACTGTTTAATGTGGGCGGCTTCTTGCAGGAAACCGGCTTCGTTGTTGGCGTCGGAATAGACGGTATCGAAGGCCTGAATGCCGGCGGAACGCGCAGCCTGCAAAATGGCGCAGCGGGCGAACAGCAGTTCGGTGCCTTCCGGAGAGCGTTCGGTGCGCAGGTTGCGAACATAGTCTTCCGCGCCCAGCGCAATCCCGATCAACCGTTCAGAGGCGTGGGCGATTTCTACCGCGCGGGTAATACCCAGCGGCGATTCCACGGCGGCTAACAGGCCGGTACTGCCCGGTTCGCGACCGCAGGCGTTTTCAATGCGCAGAATTTCGTTTTCGATATCAATGACGTCCTGCGCGGTGTCGGTTTTCGGTAAACGCACCACGTCCGCGCCGCCGCGCACGACCGCTTCCAGATCGTTGACGCCCCATTCGGAATCCAGCGCATTCACGCGGACGATGGTTTCGACGTCACGGTAAAGCGGGTGTTGCAGCGCGTGATATACCAGACGGCGCGCCGCGTCTTTTTCGCGTAATGCAACGGAGTCTTCCAGGTCGAACATCAGCGCGTCGGCCGGGTAGATAAACGAATTGCTCACCATCGCCGCGTTGGCGCCCGGTACGAATAACATACTGCGGCGGGTGCGGGTTTTACGTTGTTGCAGAGAGGCGGAAATCATTGGCGGTCCTCCCAGGGCAGAGCGGCAATACCGCTGGCGCGCGCCAGTAGCGTTTCCAGTCGGGCGCGCAAAATGCAGTCCAGAGCGCCTTTATCATCAACGTTCAGTTGTACGCCGCGCACGTCGTAGCGAGAAAGCACCTCCAGGATGGTGGCGCGAATGGCCTCGCCAAACTGTTTTTCAACGCTACTGCTGATTTGCAGGTCAATATCCTGCGTATCGAGCGGCGCAATGCGTATCATCACATCGCCGGACTCAAGCGTGCCTGCGACGGCTAGCTGGTTTATTTTCATTTTTCACCTGTTGCTAATACGGGGGACTTTTGACGGGCTGCCGCGCTGCCCGGATGGCGTTCGACCATGCCCTGCAAATAGCGCAGGGTGGCGTCGGGAACCAGCGGCGCGATAGCCGTGAGATCGTGTTTAACCAGCAGCTTGCGTACCCAGGAGGCGGATATCGGCGTCTCCTGGAAGCAAATCCGCTCTATTTCCACCAGCGTAATGGGTGGGGCGGGAAGCGTTGGCGTCTCCAGCCAGAAACGCATATCAAGGTTATACTGGGCGGTAACGGTACAAAATGGTTCCGTACCGACAAAGCGGTGTGTGATGCCAAGCGCGGGCGCCAGATACTGGCGGAAAATCTTCAGGTCGATTTCGGTATAACAGTGATTAATAACGCTCTGCTCTTTAATGAAATAGCAGGGGAACGTCGCCCGAGAAATAATGTATTCGGAGCCGCGGTGAACGGTTAAGCGCGGGATATCGGTGGTCCCTTTAAGAACCAGATCGAGTCGGTCTTCATAGGGAAAGCGTGACGTATCTTCTTTGACCAGGAACAGATGCAGCCAGTCGCACTGCGCAGCCGCCTGTTGGATCAGATAGCGATGGCCGTTCGTGAAAGGATTGGCGTTCATCACAATACAGCCAATTTTCTTTCCCTCGTGACGTAATGTCGCCAGCGATTCCGCATACCGTTTCAACCGGGTCGCGCTATTTTCCATTAAGACCATCACGCCGGGGACGCTGGCTATCGTCGAAAAGCTGCACTGTTTAAACAGCGCTTCGTATTCCGTTTTGGTATAAATAAAAAGATGGGTGCAGTGCCGTTCCCAGGCGAGATTAATCAATTCCGTCGCTAGCGTTAACGCTAAGCCTTCGCCGCGTACTGATTCGCTAATGGCCACGCATTTAATGATATTTCCAGCAATACCGCCGCAGGCAATAAGACGGTCATCACGGCTGACGGTAATAAACACCTCTACAGTGGTATCGACGCTTAAATCATTCTCTTTGAGAAAGTGAGCGATCTCCGCCATTTTTTTATTTTCAGAGCGTTTTACCCGAGTGAATACATTATTGCCAAACATAGTAAGAAATATCCTGGTGATATGCTTGTTGCCACTTTTCTGTATATGTTGCGCTGTGTTGCAACTTGATAACTTTTTCTTTTCAGTCAGAGTGGGAGTGTTTTTATGACGAGTTATTTATTTTTTCTCACTGACGTATACATCGTAAGGAGTATTTTGGTGGTAAATTTTGATTTATTTCACAAAGCGTTAGATGGTTTTTAAGTGTTTTATGGTTTTAAGTTTTTTAATTAATTTAATCGCCATTCCGGCGGTGGGTTTTAGTTGTTTAATTGATTTAATGTGGGGAATCTGTAACGATTGGTTTTTATAGGCTTCAAGATGCTCAAAACATTTTTATTACATTTGCGATAAATCTGCAGAGAAATACCCATAAGGAACCTTAATGTCCTATCAGAAAAATAAAAAGCTGTTTCCTTTTTTTCGGCAACTCGCGTTTCCGTTACGTATTTTTCTGCTCATTCTGGTGGTTTCTGTTTTCATCGTGGCAGCGTTAGCACAATATTTGTCTGCCAGTTTCGAAGATTATCTGGCGTCCCATGTTCGTGATATGGCGATGAATCAGGCAAAAATTATTGCTTCTAACGACAGCATTATCGCCGCCGTAAAAAACCGGGACTATAAACGCCTGGCGATAATTGCGAATAAACTGCAGCGCGGGACGGATTTTGACTATGTGGTGATAGGCGATCGCCACTCGATCCGGCTTTACCATCCGAATCCGGAAAAAATCGGCTATCCCATGCAGTTTACGAAACCCGGCGCGTTGGAAAGAGGAGAAAGTTATTTCATTACCGGTAAGGGCTCAATAGGGATGGCGATGCGCGCCAAAACGCCTATCTTTGACAACGAAGGCAACGTGATCGGCGTTGTTTCAATTGGCTATCTGGTCAGTAAAATCGACTCCTGGCGGCTGGACTTCTTATTACCGATGGCGGGGGTTTTTGTCCTGTTGCTGGTGGTATTAATGCTGCTTTCCTGGTTTTTCGCCGCGCATATCCGCCGACAAATGCTGGGCATGGAGCCGAAACAGATTGCGCGCGTGGTACGCCAGCAGGAGGCGTTGTTTAGCTCGGTTTATGAAGGGCTGATCGCCGTTGATCCGGAGGGACATATCACCGCGATTAATCGCAATGCGAGAAAAATGTTGGGGCTGCCGTCGCCGGGGCGTCAGTGGCTGGGCAAGCTGATAGCGGAAGTCGTCAATCCGGCAGACTTTTTTACCTGCCAGATCGCAGAAAGACGCCAGGACGTGATGGCCAACTTCAATGGCCTGAGCGTCATCGCCAATCGTGAAGCTATCCGTTCCGGCGAGGAGTTGCTGGGCGCTATTATTAGTTTTCGCAGCAAAGATGAAATCGCGACGTTGAACGCGCAGCTAACCCAGATTAAACAGTATGTTGAGAGCCTGCGCACGCTACGCCATGAGCACCTGAACTGGATGTCGACTCTGAACGGCCTGCTGCAAATGAAGGAGTATGATCGGGTCAGAGAGATGGTGCAGGGTGAGTCGCAGGCGCAGCAGCAACTTATTGATAGTTTACGCGGCGCCTTCGCCGATCGTCAGGTGGCCGGTTTGCTGTTTGGCAAAGTTCAGCGCGCGCGTGAACTGGGGCTCAAGATGGTGATTGTTCCCGGCAGCCAGCTACATCAACTGCCGGAGGGGCTGGATAGCACGGAGTTCGCCGCCATCGTCGGGAATCTGCTGGATAACGCGTTTGAAGCGAGTTTGCGTACACAGGAAGGCGACAATACCATCGAACTTTTCCTGAGCGACGAGGGCGACGAGGTGGTGATAGAGGTCGCCGACCAGGGCTGCGGCGTTCCTGAAGCGCTGCGGGAAAAAATTTTTGAGCAGGGCGTAAGTACCCGAACCGACGAACCCGGTGAGCATGGTATCGGGTTATATCTGATTGCAAGTTATGTGGGGCGCTGTGGCGGGGTCATTACGCTGGAAGACAATGATCCTTGTGGCACCTTATTTTCTTTATTCCTTCCGAAAGTGAAAAAAAACGATGACAGAACCATTAACCCTATTGATCGTTGAGGATGAAACGCTGCTGGCGGAGATGCACGCAGAATATATCCGCCATATTCCTGGCTTTAAGCAGATATGGCTGGCGGGCAATCTGGCGCAGGCGAGAATGATGATTGACCGGTTCAAACCTGGATTAATTCTGTTGGATAATTATCTGCCGGATGGGAAGGGGATTACGCTGCTGCATGAATTAATGCAGTCGCGCTATCCCGGCGGCGTCGTGTTTACGACCGCCGCCAGTGACATGGAGACGGTAGCGGAAGCGGTACGTAGCGGCGCGTTTGATTATCTGGTCAAACCTATTGCTTATGAACGTTTGGGACAGACGCTGACCCGCTATCAACAGCGCAGACGTATGCTGGCGAGCGCGGATAGCGCAAGCCAGAAGCAGATAGATGAAATGTTCAACGCCTATGCGCGCGGCGAACCGAAAGGGGATTTGCCGACCGGTATTGATGCCTTAACCCTTAATGCGGTGATGAAGCTGTTTGCCGATCCAACCGTACGCCACACGGCTGAAACGGTCGCGCAGGCCTTAACAATAAGCCGCACCACATCCCGACGCTACCTGGAATATTGCGCGAGTCAGCACCTGATTGTCGCAGAGATTATTCATGGCAAAGTGGGCAGGCCGCAGCGTATTTACCACGGCGGCTAAGCCTGGTTTAAGATGCCGGGGCGATGTTTTCCCTCGCCCCGGCTTACCGGCTATCAGCCGCCGGTAACGGCGGAAGAGGCGCCTGGCACCATAATTTCCGTGGCGATAATGACGATCAACAGACCGACGATGACCGGAACGGACGTGCGCTTCACCACTTCAAACGGTGATATTTTAGCCATCCCGGCGACAGCGACCACGACGCCGGAGACCGGCGAAATCGTGCGCCCCAGGTTTGAGGCTTGCAGCATTGGGATGGATAAATAGGCTGGGTTGATGCCGGAGGAGTGCGCCAGTTTAGGGATCATCTCAACAAAGGCGTAAAAAGGCGCATTGCCTGAACCGGTGGTCATCGCAGCCAGCATGGTTAAAATCACTAAGACCAGCATCAGAATAATGCTGGCGGAGCCAAAAGAAGTGGCAATCGAGATCAGGCTTTGGATAAAGCCAATGGTGCTCAGCCCCTGGGCGAAAACGCCCGCCGCGACCAGCAGCATCACGACGCCGGCAAACGCATCCGCCATGCCGCGATAAGCCACTTCCAGGCCGGAAAACACATTTTGCGTGTTGAAGCCGCGCACGAATTCCAGCACGGCGGCCAGCAGCATACAGATCACCAGGATGGTAATAATGTGCAACTGCGGCCCCCATTTACCGTCAAAAATCAGTACGCCGATAATGGGCGTGAACGGCAAAAGGGCATAAAACGCCGGGGCCGTGGTGGTAATCTCCGCCACGTCCAGCATCTCATGTGAAATGTTCTCTTTTTTATCCAGATAGCGTTGCCAGAAAAAGTGCGCAATCGCCATACCGATAATTGCGGCGATGGAAATCGGCAGCGTGGTTTTGAACGCGAAATCGATTAACGGCATCTCCGCCGCTTTTGCGGCTAAAACCACATCGCCAGATGTTGGCGAGAGGATGATGGCGGCCGGAGAGGCGCAAATAGCCGCCGCCGCGCCGCGGCTAATGCCGACGTTGACCATCACAGGGAAGAGAGTAGCCATGAGCAGTACGCCAAGCCCCGTCGCGGAAGAGACGGCCAGCGACATCAGGCAGGCGACAAAATAGGCGGCAATCATCAACAGGTAGGGCGAGTTTATATACTGTAAAGGTTTCGACGCCAGCTTCACGACCATATCATTCGCGCCGATATGCGTCATATAAGCGGCAAAGCCGCACAGCATCATGATCATCATGCCAAGATCGCCGCCGCGACTCATGAGCAAAATTTTGATGTATTCAACAATATCTGTTGCGGTATAGCCGGTACTGGTTTCGCTGGCAGGTAATACCTTATGCCCCATCAGTGCGCTGATAATAAGCAGAACCAGACCGCCGACAAATAAAACGCCAGTGGCGGAATATCCCTTAATGATGTAGCGCGCTACACCCACAATAACGACGACTCCGATAAGGAGCTCTATAACTGTTAGCATTGTTTCCCCTGTCTTATCGACACCCAGAGTAAAAATAAGAGCCACAAAAGTGGTATAAAAATGTACCGAATAAAGGATGGCGCCTTACTGATTAAAATCACGGCGCGGTTATTTTTTTATGTCATCACTAAAGATGAAATATGCTTATACGAATTTTCTGTAGCGCTATAAGTGTTAATTTATTGTTATTTTATTGTTTTGTTTGTTGTGCTTTGTTTTGTGTTTTTTGTGAAAACTTAGTAAGGAGCGCGCGACGGTTCTGAGTGTTAAATCAAACGCCGTTAACCCGATAATCTCTCAGGTTATTTTGCTCGCACTTTGTTAAGATTTTATTCAGGTTAATGTTGTTATTATCACGGTCGAATTTTTGAACGGTATGTATGTTGTGATGATCATCAGAAAGCATTTTTTTATTATCGCTCTCCTTGTTATGCCATGGTTGGCTATTCCTCCGGTCTCTGCTGCGGATAAAGGGTGGTTCAACACGTTTACCGATAACGTCGCAGAAACGTGGCGACAGCCTGAGCATTATGATTTGTATGTCCCCGCCATTACCTGGCATGCGCGCTTTGCCTACGATAAAGAGAAAACGGATCGCTATAACGAGCGGCCGTGGGGCGT
Organism: Salmonella sp. 741265073_HBA; assembly: GCF_046569105.1. Lineage (NCBI taxonomy): Bacteria > Pseudomonadati > Pseudomonadota > Gammaproteobacteria > Enterobacterales > Enterobacteriaceae > Salmonella > Salmonella sp. 741265073_HBA. The sequence goes on from NZ_JBKFRY010000002.1 coordinate 368,657, forward strand.
TGGTTTTGGCCAGTCGCGCTGGGACGACAAAGGCAACTGGCATGGCCTCTATATGATGGCCTTTAAAGATTCATTTAACAAATGGGAACCCATAGGCGGTTATGGCTGGGAAAAAACCTGGCGACCGCTGGAAGACGATAATTTTCGTCTGGGACTGGGCTTTACCGCGGGCGTTACCGCGCGCGACAACTGGAATTATATTCCCATCCCTGTGCTGTTGCCTTTAGCGTCTATAGGCTATGGTCCCGCTACCTTTCAGATGACCTACATTCCGGGTTCGTATAACAACGGAAACGTCTATTTCGCCTGGATGCGTTTCCAGTTTTGACGGGGAAGGGCATGCTTCAGTTGTGAATAAAAAAGCCTTAAAAAACAATAAGTAGACAGGGTTAGCTAAAAATTAACGCGATATTTATCACTTTTTCGCAAAGTTCGACTGGACAAAATGCATCACAATTGTTGTACTGGTATCCGACACAGCATTTGTGTCTATTTTTCATGTAAAGGTAATTTTGATGTCTAAGATTAAAGGTAACGTTAAGTGGTTTAATGAATCCAAAGGATTCGGTTTCATTACTCCGGAAGATGGCAGCAAAGACGTGTTCGTACACTTCTCTGCAATCCAGACCAATGGTTTTAAAACTCTGGCTGAAGGTCAGCGCGTAGAGTTCGAAATCACTAACGGTGCCAAAGGCCCTTCCGCTGCAAACGTAACTGCTCTGTAAGCATACGTCCGACAGCAAGATTTCAAAACCCGCCCTTTCGGCGGGTTTTTTTTTTGCGCTTAACGCGCCGCTGCGGCGGAAAATAGCCAGAATGCCAGCGCTGTCATGGCAAACGAACCCAACAGGTTAATCAGCACATTCAGCAGCGCCCAGCCAAAGCGCCCCTCTTGCAGCAAGAATACCACTTCAGCAGAAAAAGTAGAAAAGGTCGTCAGGCCGCCGCAAAAGCCGGTCGTAATGAGCACTTTCCACATCGGATCGATATGTGTCATGCGGTTAAACCAGGCGAACCCCATGCCGATAATAAACGCGCCAAGCAAATTTGCTGTTAGCGTACCGATGGGAATCGCCTGATGAAGCGGATTAAAACGCATACTTAGCATCCACCGGGCTACGCTCCCCGTTCCACCGCCAATAAAAACTGCTAAAAGAAGCTGTAACACTGCCGAATCCTTTATTTAATTGCTATACAGGAGGAGTGTAACGCCGAACACGCATAATTGGCGAGTCCTGACAGAGGTGTGGGAGGGGATATGTTCGTTGCAGCCGGGCAGTTTGTGGTGAGTTCTGTATGGGAAAAGAATGCGCAAGTTTGCGTTTCGTTAATGGCTCAGGCGGCGGACCGCGGCGTATCGCTTCTGGTGCTGCCTGAGGGGATATTAGCGCGAGATGACATCGACCTTGACCTGCCGATTCGCGCCGCGCAGCCGCTGGATGGCGCGTTTATGACGCGGCTTCAGGAAGAAAGCGCTCATAATAATATGACGACGATATTCACTATCCTTGTCCCGTCAACGCCTGGACGGGCGGTTAATATGCTGGTGGCACTACGGGCAGGTCACATTGTCGCGCGTTACGCGAAGCTGCATCTCTATGATGCGTTTTCGATGCAAGAATCCCAAAGTATTGATGCCGGAACCGTTATCGCGCCTGTGCTGGACGTGGAGGGGGTTAAGGTGGGGCTTATGACCTGTTATGACCTGCGCTTTCCTGACATGGCGTTAGCGCTGGCTTTACAGGGGGCTGACGTATTGGCGCTGCCGACGGGCTGGGTTCGCGGCCCGTTGAAAGAGCAGCAGTGGTCGACGCTGCTGGCGGCGAGAGCGCTGGATACCACCTGCTATATGATTGCGGCCGGGGAGTGTGGTAATCGTAATATTGGTCAAAGTCGTATTATCGATCCGTTGGGGGTAACGATAGCCGCGGCAGCCGATCGTCCGGCGCTGATCGTCGCGGAAATATTCAGAGAACGAATAGACCAGGTGCGGGAGCAACTTCCTCTTTTGCAGCAACGACGATTTGCGCCACCGCAATTATTATGATGTTTTTTTACGCAAAGCTTGATTCACCTTGTTACAGATTGCTATTGTGTGCGCGCGTCGAAAGACCGTTAATATTCTCAGGTTAATCCGGCGCGTTACGCAGCCTGTTTTTAGTGAAGAAGGTATCTATGGGTGAGATTAGTATTACCAAACTGCTGGTGGTTGCCGCACTGGTTGTTCTGCTGTTTGGTACCAAGAAGTTACGTACGCTGGGCGGAGACCTGGGCACGGCGATTAAAGGATTCAAGAAAGCAATGAACGATGAAGACGCGGGCGTTAAGAAAGACGTCGACGGTAGCGTTCAGGCTGAAAAACTCTCGCACAAAGAGTAATAGCGCGATGCGCTTGCTCCGCAGAGTAAAAAAACCGGCAAGTTGCCGGTTTTTTTTGCCTGAAATGTAAGCGTCTATTACACGATCATTTCACTTCCATGCCTTTGGCCTGGAGATCAGCATGGTACGAAGAACGTACAAAGGGGCCACAGGCGGCATGGGTAAAGCCCATCGCCAGGGCTTCCGCTTTCATCTCGTCAAACTCTTCCGGGCTGACATAACGCTGTACCGGCAGGTGATGGCGGCTTGGCTGTAGATACTGACCAAGCGTCAGCATGGTGACGCCATGACGGCGTAAGTCGCGCATAACCTCAATGATTTCCGCATTGGTTTCGCCTAAGCCCACCATCAGACCCGATTTTGTCGGAATTTCCGGGTGCGCTTCTTTGAAGCGTTCCAGTAATTTCAGCGACCAGTTGTAATCGGCGCCCGGACGAACCTGGCGGTAAATACGCGGCACGTTTTCCAGGTTGTGGTTAAACACATCCGGCGGCGTCGCGTTAAGAATATCCAGCGCGCGATCCATACGTCCACGGAAGTCTGGCACCAGGGTTTCTATTTTTATCTCCGGGCTTTTGGCACGGATAGCGGTGATGCAGTCAGCAAAATGCTGGGCGCCGCCGTCACGCAGATCGTCACGGTCGACAGAGGTGATGACCACATAGCGTAGCGCCATGTCGGCGATCGTTTGCGCCAGTTTCTGCGGCTCTTCCGCATCCGGCGCAACGGGGCGGCCATGGGCGACATCACAGAACGGACAGCGGCGAGTGCAAATGGCGCCAAGGATCATAAACGTAGCGGTACCGTGGTTGAAACATTCAGCCAGGTTTGGGCAAGACGCTTCCTCGCAGACAGAATGCAGGCCATTTTTGCGCATTGCGGCTTTGATGCCCTGGATACGGGTAGAATCCGCCGGAAGTTTTATTTTCATCCATTCCGGTTTACGTAGTAGAGCGTCGCGCTCTGTGACCACATTTTTAACCGGGATAAGAGCCATCTTATCGGCATCGCGGTATTTTACACCGCGTTCCATCACAATGGGTTTACTCATAGCGTGCGTGTTCCAGTTGCGAATAACGAAGGAAAGCGTTTCAATTCAAGGGAAAGTTGTATTTATCAACTATTTTTGAATTTGTGACACGCAGTATATCATTGATAAGGGCCATAAAGCAGCCTGACAGCCCGGCAAAATGTAAAATAGTTGTTGTTTTGTGCTGTTTGCCCATATCTTCCGTGACCTGGATGCAACATTTTTGTCAGAACGCCTCACGAATGATATCAATGACGTTCTCCAGCACCGGATCGCGCAGACTCAGTTTATTGTAATGCAGCGAGAACTCGACCTGTTCACTATTCACCGGCGCGTAGGGAAGGCGTTCAAGCGGCCAGCAACGGCTAAATAAGTCGTAGAAGCGGGCGGGCATCAGTCCCAGCAGATCGCTGCTGGCGATCAGCGAGGCAATGGTAAAAATATTGTAGCTGCTAAAACTGATTTGCTGATCGGGAAATGTCTCCTGCAGTCGCTGGCGCAGTAGGGAAAGATGTTGTCCCTCCAGCATCAGAAAGGTGTGATCCGCGCTGTTCAGTCTCTCTTCAGTAATGGCGTTCGCCAGACATGGGTGATGCTGGCGGCAGACAATCTCAAGCGTATCGCTAAACAGGACGTGATGCTGGATGCTCCGGTTGTTATAGCTATGGGTATTGATAATGAGATCGGTCTGAAACTGACTAAGCTGGCTTTCGGCATCGTCTACCGGAATGTTGCGCAGCAAAAGCTGAGGATAACGCGGCCTGATGGCCTGGTAAATAATCGGCATCACTAGCGCGCCGACCGAAGGCGTCGTGCCAATTGTAATGGTACGCTGCTTATCGTAGCTGCCCGTAAGATCCAGGGCGCCAAGAATAGATTCCAGCCCCTGGCTGATGTATTCGTGCAGATGCGTAGCATACGTCGTGGGCGTTACGCCCTGGCCTTTGCGAATAAACAGCGGATCGGGAAATATAGTCCGTAATTTTTGAATGGACTGGCTGATGGCTGACGGCGTCAGGTTAAGAATTTTCGCTGCATTGACGATCCCTTTATGGACATATACGGCCTCGAAAATCGTCAACAGATTGAGGTCAATATTTCTCAGTGTTCTGAAAATTTGCGGTTTGTCTTGTAGATGTTGATCGGCCGGTTGTCTTTCTGCCTGATTATTATCACTCACGCTCTGGCTCCGAATTCATTCGTATTATGAATAATAGATGAAATAGTATATTTTGCATTTATGAGTTGGTTTTAAAATTACTCTTATGAATGTATTTTAAGTCATTTCAATAAGATAAGTAACAGCAAGGCCGGGATTTTGTTCACGGAAAATTCCTCATCATGAGGACTGAAGAGGCCATGCCGCCTGGCGGCTACAGCAGGGATATAACGAAAATATAGAAAGCGGGGGGAGAAGTAAAGCATTCAAATCATATATGATTAATGACCCATAAATTTCTTGGGCCATTATATTTTACGCATTAAGCAGCAATATATTCATACGATGGATTATTTAGCAGAGCTAAAATATTCGCCAGCAAGCGGGGCGCAATATTATCCGTGGTAGCGTCTTCTTTCCACTGTGTTATTTTGGCCATTTCCATGCCGGCATAACCACACGGGTTGATACGTAGGAAAGGAGAAAGATCCATGTTAACGTTTAGCGCTAAACCGTGGAATGAGCAGCCGCGACGGATACGTAAACCCAGCGAGCAGATTTTCTTTTCACCCACATAGACGCCCGGCGCATCGGCGCGCGGATGCGCCTCAATACCAATTTCAGCCAGCGTATTCACCACGGTCTGTTCAAGTAGGGTGACTAAATCACGCACGCCCAGTTTACGTCGTTTCAGGTTAAGTAAAACGTACATTACCTGTTGGCCCGGACCATGATAGGTCACCTGTCCTCCACGATCGCTCTGCACAACGGGAATATCGCCAGGCATCAATATATGTTCCGCTTTACCGGCCTGGCCCTGGGTAAACACCGGGTAATGCTCAACCAACCAGATTTCATCATGGCTGTTTTCATCGCGCATATCGGTAAAGTTATGCATGGCCTGAGAGATAGCTTTATAGGGCTGAAGGCCGAGCTGGCGGACAAGGATTTTATCCTGATACAAAACGGCATCTCCGTAGAGAATGAAAAAAGAGAGGAAAGTATATCACAGCGGGGGAGGCGGGGAGTTACCCGGATAAGACCGGGTAACCGTCTGGATGTATTACAATACCATTCGCACGATATCAATATTGCCCAGTTCTTCGTACAGCGTTTCAACCTGTTCAATATGGGTGGCATTAATGGTGATAGAGACCGAGTGGTAGTTGCCTTTGCTGCTCGGTTTTACCGTCGGAGAGTAATCACCAGGCGCATGGCGCTGTACCACTTCAACCACCTGATCAACCAGCTCAGGTAACGCCTGCCCCATTACTTTGTAAGTAAATGGCGTAGGGAATTCAAGCAGTTCGTTAAGTTTGGTTTTCATGTCAGCTCCGGCATTACGTAAAAAAAATAACAACTCCCGCCACAGGGCGGGAGTTTTACTGATGCATAGTATATGGGGACGAAAATCACACTTTCAAGCGTTCAATTTTTATCCAAACCAGTGATGGAACATTAATTTAATGTAATCAATGATTTTACCGAAGAAGTTCCCTTCCGGGATCTCTTGCAGTACGACCAGCGGACGCTGCTCGATGGTTTTACCGTCCAGCTGGAAGTTGATGGTGCCGACCACCTGGTTTTTCTGCAGCGGCGCGTGCAGTTCTGCGGTATTCAGTACATAGCTCGCTTTCAAATCTTTCATGCGACCACGAGGGATCGTCAGGTAAACGTCTTTATCGACGCCCAGCGAGGCGCGATCGGTATTACCAAACCAGGCGGGTTCAGAGGCGAACTCTTTACCAGCCTTCAGCGGATTAACGGTTTCAAAGAAACGGAAGCCCCACGTCAGCAGTTTTTTGCTTTCTGTTTCACGGCCTTTATAGGTCCGTCCGCCCATCACGGCGGAAATCAATCGCATCTGGCCTTCGGTTGCGGAAGCGACCAGATTATAGCCCGCTTTGCTGGTATGGCCGGTTTTGATGCCGTCCACATTCAGGCTGTTATCCCACAGCAGACCGTTACGGTTTAACTGGCGAATGCCGTTAAAGGTGAACTCTTTTTCTTTATAAACGGCATATTCGTTAGGCACATCGCGAATTAACGCCTGACCAATCAGCGCCATATCGCGAGCTGAACTGTATTGTCCGTCGGCGTCCAGGCCGTGTACGGTCTGGAAGTGGGTATTTTTCAGCCCCAACGCGTTCACATAGCTATTCATCAGCCCGACGAAAGCATCCTGGCTACCGGCGGCGAAATCAGCCATTGCCACACAGGCGTCATTGCCGGATTGCAGATTGATGCCGCGTATCAACTGAGAGACCGGTACCTGCATTCCCGGCTTGAGGAACATCAGCGAGGAGCCTTTAAATACCGGATTGCCGGTGGCCCAGGCGTCATTACCGACGGTAACCAGGTCGGTTTCTTTAAATTTACCCGCTTTCATTGCCTGTCCGATGACGTAACTGGTCATCATCTTCGTCAGACTCGCCGGGTCGCGACGTTCGTCGGCGTTTTGTTCCGCCAGAACTTTACCGGAGTTGTAGTCGATCAGGATGTAGGATTCCGCATCGATCTGCGGAACACCCGGGATCATAGTTTTGATATTCAGGTCATCGGCATGTGCGGTTGAGATAAACGCGGCACAAAGCGCCGTGGTGAGCGCCATGCGCTGCATAAAACGAGCGGAAAAAGTGGTCTTCATGGTCTGAACTACGACGTCCGTGATGAAATTAAAAAAAGAGCCCTACTATAGCAAAAGCATAACTGGCAGGCATCTGACTTTCCGCGTGACTTTGTTAATGTCATTTACAGAAATTGACAGTACAGATACCTGCGATCGGTTACTGCGCGCTGGCGATAAAGGACTGTAATTGTGCTTCTGTTTGCAAACGTTGCTGTAACGCGCTGGCTTCGGCTTTACTGGCAAAAGGCCCCAGTTGAATACGCCAGACCGCGCCGTTTTGTATTACGCGTCCTGGTACGCTGAACTGCTGGCTTAAACGCTGTTGGTATTGCTGCGCACGCGTTTGATCGCTGACGGCGCCGACCTGGACGACGAAACGGCCGCTCGCCGCGGCGACAGGCGCGCTCACCGGGGCAGATACCGGGGCCGTGGCGGCAGGCGCGCTCACCGGCGTCGCAGTCGCTGGAGCCGTCACCGGCGCGGAAACCGGCGCTGGCTGTGGCGCCGGCGTCGGTTCATTACCCTCCAGCACGCCAGGCGCCAGCGTGGTCGGCGCGCCGAGGAAGCCGCTGCTGCTCACCGGCGCACCGGTGGTATCGTCACTTTTCAACGTGGAATTACTGACCGGAAGAACGTCGCCTTGCGGTTGCGCAGGCGCTGAAGAGGCGCTTCCCATTCCGCCGCTTAAATCAGGGCGCGGGGGCAGAGCGTAGGTCTGTTTCGCCACCGTCGTACAGGCCATCCCCGGGCCGGAGAGCGAACCATCCGGCGCCACGATAATAGGGTCAATCCGTACTTTAGTATTATTCGAGGTATTCAGACGATCCGCCGCCGCGCGGGACAGGGAGATGACCCGATCGGTGCCATAGGGGCCGCGATCGTTAATACGCACGACGATCATGCGACCGTTGGCCAGGTTGGTGATTCGCGCATAGCTGGGGATAGGCAGTGTCGGATGGGCGGCGGTAAGCTGCATCGGATCGAACATCTCCCCGGAGGCGGTTAAATTACTGCCGGGTTCCGCATCATAAATAGCGGCCAGGCCAGCCTGGCTAAAGCGGGACGGGTCCTGAACGATTTTATAACTTTTACCGTCACGCTGATAATCCTGGTTTGCGGTCGGATTCAGAGGTTCATAACGCGGTTCCGCTCCGCTGATTTCCACAGTCGGACCATTACATACCGCAGGTTGCGGCGCGACGGTGGTTTGCTGCTGACCGCCGTCATTAGTACATGCCGCGAGTAGTACTATCCCTGCCGCGACGCAGATTACAGGCAACTGCTTACGCATTGCGCACCCCTTATACGCTTTTCGACAACATTTTTCTGTGGGTGTGGATCGACATCACAATCCCGAACCCGGCCATCAGCACAATCAGTGCGGAGCCCCCGTAGCTGACCAGGGGTAAAGGTACTCCAACCACAGGCAGAATACCGCTCACCATACCAATATTTACGAAGACATAAACGAATAATATTAACATTAATCCGCCAGCCATCACGCGACCAAATGTAGTTTGCGCTCTGGCGGCAATCCACAGACCGCGCATTATTAGCAAAATATAGAGCGCGAGCAGAATCAGGATGCCCACCAGACCGAGCTCTTCCGCCAGTACCGCGAAGATAAAGTCGGTATGGCGTTCGGGTAAAAACTCCAGCTGCGACTGGGTGCCGTGGAGCCAGCCTTTGCCGCGCAGGCCGCCTGAGCCAATGGCGATTTTAGACTGAATAATATGATAGCCCGCGCCCAGCGGATCGGTCTCCGGATCAAGGAGCATCATGACGCGCTGGCGTTGGTAATCGTGCATCAGGAAAAACCACAAAATAGGAATAAATGCAGCGATCAATACAATGGCGACCCCAATTAAGCGCCAGCTCAGACCAGACAAAAATAGGACAAAGAGACCGGAAAGGGCGACCAGAATAGACGTCCCCAGGTCCGGCTGGGCGGCAACCAGCAGGGTAGGCATAAAGATTAATACCAGGGCGATGGCGGTATTTTTCAGCGAGGGCGGACAGACGTCACGGTTAATAAAGCGGGCGACCATCAGCGGCACGGCGATTTTGGCTATTTCCGAAGGCTGAAAGCGAACGATTCCCAGATCGAGCCAGCGCTGCGCGCCTTTGGATATTGCGCCGAAGGCATCAACGGCGACCAGCAGAATGATACAAATGATATAGAGATAGGGCGCCCAGCCTTCATACACGCGCGGCGGGATCTGCGCCATCACCACCATAACCACCAGCCCCATCGCAATCTGACCGATTTTACGCTCCATCATGCCGATGTCCTGGCCGCTGGCGCTCCAGATGACCAATGCGCTGTAAACCAGTAACGCCAGCAGAATGAGTAGCATCGTGGGATCGATATGAATTTTATCCCAGAAGGTTTTTTTGTTCGGATTATCCGTCATGATTATTGGTCCTCCGCCGCTGCAACCACCGGGTTTTCCGCAGGCAAATGGGTGTTGTTGTCGCCCAGCATAATGTGATCAAGGATTTGGCGCATGATCGTGCCTACTGCCGGGCCTGCGCCGCCGTTTTCAAGGATGATCGCGACGGCGACCTGGGGATTGTTATACGGCGCAAAGGCGGTCATCAATTTATGGTCGCGCAGGCGCTCGGCGATTTTATGCGCATTGTACGTTTCGTTGGCCTTCAGGCCAAAGACCTGCGCGGTGCCCGACTTCGCCGCGATTTTATAGGGCGCGCTGGCAAAATATTTATGCGCCGTGCCGTTAGGGCGGTTGGCGACGCCATACATGCCATCTTTCGCAATTTCCCAGTAGCCGGAGTGAATATCGCCCACCGGCGGCTCATGCGGCTGTACCCACGGCACCTGTTTACCGTTTTCCGCGGTGCTCATTAACAGGTGCGGGACTTTAACTACACCGTCGTTAATAAGGATCATCAGCGCCTTACTCATCTGAATCGGCGTTGCCGTCCAGTAACCCTGGCCGATGCCCACCGGAATCGTATCGCCCTGATACCACGGTTTTTTAAAGCGTTTCTGTTTCCACTCGCGGGTCGGCATATTACCAGAGCGCTCTTCTGCGAGATCAATTCCCGTATAGTGACCATAGCCGAACTTACCCATCCATTCTGACAGGCGATCGATCCCCATGTCATAGGCCACCTGATAGAAGAAGGTATCTGCCGACTCTTCAAGGGATTTGGTGATATTCAGATGCCCGTGGCCCCATTTTTTCCAGTCGCGGTAGCGTTTCTCAGACCCCGGCAACTGCCACCAGCCAGGGTCGAAAAGACTGGTGTTACGGGTGATGACGCCAGCGCTTAACGCCGATACGGCGACGTAAGGCTTAACGGTAGAAGCGGGTGGGTAGACACCCTGAGTCGCGCGGTTCACTAATGGCGTGTTCGGGTCGTTAAGCAGCCCGGAGTAATCTTTGCTGGAGATGCCATCCACGAAAAGGTTAGGGTCGTAACTTGGCATGGAGACCAGCGATAGCACGCCGCCGGTACGCGGATCGGTGACAATCACCGCCGCGCGACTGCCTGCCAGCAGCGTTTCAATATACTGCTGGAGCTTGAGATCCAGCGTCAGGTAGATATCGTGTCCGGCCTGCGGCGGCACCTCTTTGAGCTGGCGAATGACGCGGCCGCGGTTGTTGACTTCAACCTCTTCATAACCGGTTTGCCCATGCAGAATATCTTCATAGTAGCGCTCAATGCCCAGCTTGCCGATGTCATGGGTGGCGGCGTAGTTTGCCAGTTTGTTTTCTCTGTCGAGACGCTCGACGTCTTTATCATTGATTTTCGATACGTAGCCGATAACGTGGGTCAGCGCCGATCCGTATGGATAATAGCGGCGTTTATAGCCTTTGACTTCGACGCCCGGAAAACGGTACTGGTTGACAGCAAAGCGCGCGACCTGAACTTCCGTCAGGTTTGTTTTCACCGGAATAGAAGTAAAGCGATGGGATCGGGCGCGCTCTTTTTTAAAGGCGGCGATATCGTCGTCGTTTAAATCGACCACACTGCGTAGCGCATCCAGCGTTTGCTGAACGTTATCCACCTTTTCCGGCATCATTTCAATCTGATAGATAGTGCGGTTCAGCGCAAGGGGAATGCCGTTGCGGTCGTAGATTATCCCGCGGCTTGGCGCAATTGGCACCAGCTTGATACGGTTTTCGTTCGAGCGGGTCTGGTAATCGGTAAAACGAAGGATTTGCAGATTATACAAATTGGCGATCAGTACGCCGGTCAGCAGCAAAATACCCAAAAAGGCGACCAGCGCCCGACGCACAAACAGTGCGGACTCAGCCGTATAGTCACGAAAAGAATTTTGTCGTTTCATCCGCTGCTTAATCTTCTCAAGACTTCACGATCACTCACGGTGATAAGGGTGGTTGGTTGTGATGCTCCACGCCCGGTACAAACTCTCCGCGACCAGAACCCGAACCAGCGGGTGAGGGAGCGTTAACGCCGAGAGCGACCAGCTCTGTTCCGCTGCCGCTTTGCAGGCGGGAGATAATCCTTCCGGGCCGCCAATCAGCAAACTGACGTCGCGCCCGTCCTGTTTCCAGCGCTCCAGCTCATTGGCTAACTGCGGCGTATCCCACGGCTTGCCTGGAATATCCAGGGTAACAATGCGATTCTTACCGGCGGCGGCCAGCATCTGCTCGCCCTCTTTGTCGAGAATGCGTTTGATATCCGCGTTCTTGCCGCGTTTGCCCGCAGGGATTTCGATCAGCTCAAAGGGCATATCTTTCGGAAAACGACGCAGATATTCCGTAAATCCCGTTTGAACCCAGTCGGGCATCTTCGTGCCGACAGCGACAAGTTGCAGCTTCACGCATTAACTCCAGAGTTTTTCCAGTTCATACAGGCGGCGACTTTCTTCCTGCATGACATGCACAATCACATCGCCCAGATCGACGACAATCCAGTCAGCCGCATTTTCGCCTTCGACGCCCAATGGCAGCATACCGGCCGCGCGCGACGACTGCACCACGTGGTCGGCAATAGACATAACGTGACGGCTGGAGGTGCCGGTACAAATAATCATACAGTCGGTGATACTGGATTTACCCTGAACATCTAAGGCGATGATGTCCTGACCTTTCAGGTCATCAATTTTGTCGATAACAAAATCCTGGAGTGCTTTACCCTGCAAGTTTTCCCCCTGGGTGAATAATTGCGTTATAACGATAGAAAAAGGCCAACAGGCTGGACCGGTAAGGCGTTGCGAGTTAACGCTAACCTTCCGGCGGGACGCCGTGTAGTATACCTGAATTAGCGGCGATACCGGGACTTATGTCGCCGGATCGGCGTTTAAAACCAGATTATCATCCCATCCCACGTCACAGAAAGCATCGCCATTTTTGTAAAACAATTTCTGCAAAGCTCTGCAAGGTGAAAAAAGCCTGGCTGCGGAGAATAACAGCCTGTCGGGGGCTGTCAATGGGCGAAACCGCTGCGGCGAGAAAAAACGGAAAATTCATCACTCAGGCCGCCAGACGGCACGACTATTTAATACTTTCAGGGTGGCGAACCCTTCGCATATGTCGATTGCGCTCCAGCATCCCTGTTCTACCCGGAAATGCCATAGCGAGGCTGCGGGCATTGCGAGCAGACGGGCAATCAACAGGCTGAGTACGCCCTGATGGCTGACGATCAGCAGGTTCTGGCAATCGCTGAACGCGTCGAGTCGCGAGATAAAGCGCTCTACGCGCCGGGTAAAAGCCTGAAAACCCTCGCCATTGGTCGGAACCGCATTCTGCCAGTCCGTACACCAGGCGGCATAGCTTTCGGCATCTTCATGGGTGAGGTCGCGGTGATGGCGCATTTCCCAGTCGCCGAAGTACATCTCATTAAGCTCAGGTAAGATGTGTTGCGGCACATCCCGGCCCTCCAGTACGAGCCGGGCGGTATGGCGCGCGCGCTCCAGCTCGCTGCATAACACCCGGTCAAATGGCGCGTGGCGCAATAAAGTATGTAGCGTTTTCGCCTGGCCAATCCCTTTTTCCGTTAACGGCGTGGGAGCATGTCCGCTATACAACCCGGCGACATTGGCCTCGGTTTCGCCATGACGCACCAGCCACAATCGCATGGTATTCCTCATGAGGTTAAATGCGCAAAACATGATAATGCCCCTGATTGCGCAACGTTTTTTTCACTAAAATAGCGTTTTTTGGCCGGAGGCATAATGGCGTTATTCAACAGCGCGCATGGCGGTAATATTCGGGAAGCCGCGACGGTGTTGGGCATCTCACCTGACCAGTTACTGGATTTTAGCGCAAACATTAATCCGCTGGGTATGCCTGTCAGCGTGAAACGCGCGCTTATCGACAAACTGGACTGCATTGAGCGCTACCCGGACGCCGATTATTTTCATTTGCACCAGGCGCTGGCGCGTCATCATCAGGTGCCGGCATCGTGGATACTGGCGGGAAATGGCGAGACGGAGTCAATCTTTACCGTGGCGAGCGGTCTTAAACCGCGTCGTGCAATGATTGTCACGCCAGGTTTCGCGGAGTATGGCCGGGCGCTGGCGCAAAGTGGCTGTGAAATTCGTCGCTGGTCTCTACGCGAAGCGGATGGCTGGCAGCTTACCGATGCCATTCTTGAGGCGTTGACGCCCGATCTGGACTGCCTGTTTCTGTGTACGCCCAATAATCCTACCGGCCTGCTGCCGGAGCGGCAGTTATTACAGGCCATTGCCGAACGCTGCAAATCGCTGAACATTAACCTGATCCTGGATGAAGCGTTTATCGATTTTATTCCGCATGAGACGGGCTTTATTCCTGCTCTTAAAGATAATCCGCATATCTGGGTGCTGCGTTCGCTGACCAAATTTTATGCCATTCCCGGCCTGCGGTTGGGATATCTCGTCAATAGCGATGACGCGGCGATGGCGCGGATGCGTCGCCAACAAATGCCGTGGTCGGTTAACGCGCTGGCGGCGCTTGCCGGTGAGGTAGCGTTACAGGATAGCGCCTGGCAACAGGCGACCTGGCATTGGTTACGGGAGGAGGGCGCCCGGTTTTATCAGGCGCTTTGTCAGCTCCCCCTGCTGACGGTTTATCCCGGGCGGGCAAACTATCTGTTGTTACGCTGTGAGCGAGAGGATATTGATCTGCAGCGACGGTTGCTGACGCAGCGGATTTTAATCCGTAGCTGCGCTAACTACCCGGGGCTGGACAGCCGCTATTATCGTGTGGCGATACGCAGCGCTGCGCAAAACGGGCGTCTGTTGTCGGCGCTGCGCAATGTGCTTACCGGTATAACCCCTGCTGATTGATGTAGTTCAGCACGTTTTCCGGCAACAGATCGTCGCAGGACTCGCCTTTTTCCAGACGTTCGCGGATGAGGGTTGCGGAGATATTAAGCCAGGGCGTTTCCGCCAGGTAAATTTTACCGGCTGGCAACTGGTGCAGATCGTCCGGCGTATGGGTCAGATGCTGTTCCAGCCACTGCTGGTGTTGCGCCTGCGTCATTTCAAGGGGATAGCCCGGACGACGACAAACGATCAGGTGAGTGTTATCGAGGATGGTGTCGTAATCATGCCAGGAGGGGAAGTTAAGCAGCGAATCCTGGCCGATAATAAACGCCAGCGGCGCTTCGGGGCCCTGTTCTTCGCGCCATGCTTTCAGCGTTTGCGCAGTGTAAGAGGGCGCGTTTCGCTGTAGCTCGCGTTCATCCAGCGTAAAAAGCGGCTTATCGGCGATAGCCAGCTCCAGCATATATTTACGCTGCGCGCTGGAGGCTTCCGGCTGGGGGCGATGCGGCGGCACATTGTTAGGCATAATAATCACCCGCGATAAGCCGATCAGATTCGCCAGCGTTTCAACAGGTTTAAGATGTCCATAATGCACCGGATCAAAGGTGCCGCCGAATAAAGCCTGTAACGATTTCATATCACCCATCAATAAATACGTCTGCCAGCGCCTTATGGCAGAGCAGGAGCGACAGCCCTTCAAGATCTGCCCATACTGACTGACCATAATCCTGTTTGAGCGTAATTTCTGTACGCGTCAGTAACTGCACGGCCTGGCGAAGCTGTGCAGGATGGAGACGCTGCAACGCGTCGCCGATCATGGGGCGACGGTTTTGCCAGACCCGGTGTTTATCAAACAGCGCGCGTAACGGCGTATGCGCGGACTGACGTTTGAGATTGACCAGTAGCAGCAGCTCTCGCTGGAGGGTCCGCAGCAGAATAACCGGTTCGCTGCCTTCAAGGCGTAGCTGTTGCAGGATATGCAGCGCGCGTTTGCTTTTCCCCATCAGTAACGCATCCACCCAGTGGAAAGGGGTAAAGTGGGCGGCGTCATTGACGGCCTGCTCCACGCGAGGAAGCGTTAACTTACCGTCAGGCCAGAGCAGCGACAGTCGTTCCAGCGCCTGTGCCAGCGCCAACAGATTGCCCTCATAGCAATAGCACAGCAGTTGGTTCGCGGCGTCATCCAGTTGCAAATTCTGTGCTTTCGCTCTGGCGGCCACCCAGCGGGGAAGCTGCGCCTGCTCCGGCGTCTGACAACTGACCTGAACGCTACGGTCTGCCAGTGCGGTATACCAGGCGGCGTTTTCCTGCGCTTTGGTGAGCTTGTTTCCGCGTACTATTAATAACAGGTCGTCATGCAGCAGCTCGCTCAGCGTGGCGAGTTGCTCATTCATTGCCGCGTTAGGCCCGTTTTCCGGCAGTTGCAGCACCAGCGTTTGACGGCTGGCGAACAGGCTCATCGCCTGGCAGAGTGAGAAAAGCGATCCCCAGTCTGTACTGGGATCGAGAGTAAAAGCGTGGTGCTCTTCGAAGCCTTGCGACGCAGCCGCCAGACGAATAGCGTCCTGACTTTCCTGCAGCAGCAGCGGATCGTTGCCCAATAATAAATATGCCGCACGCAGCCCTTCGTTGAGCTGCGCGCGGAGTTGTTCAGGATACAACCTGATCATTAGTTACTCAGCGTAGTGGAGACGCGTGCTGGCGTAGAGGCGGGCGCCGCCGTCTCATTGTCGGCGGTAGCCTCCTCTTTCGTCGCCTGAATATCCGCCGCGCGGACGCTGGTCAGCTTACGAATCAGCTGTTCAGCGGCTTTGTCGTACATCTCCTGAACGATCATGGCCTGCTCGTTATCCTTCGCCAACGCCATCTGCGGGTTATCGAAGAACGAACGGTACACTTTCGTGCTGATAGGATAGATGTCATGGCCCGGAATCAATACCGAGGCATTGACGGTCATCACCATCTGATATTCCGCCGTCTGGCCGTCCTGGAACACTGACGCCGTATCCTGCGAAATAGTCACCGTTCCAAGCCGCAGAGACGGAACGTCTTTGCGCGTTGTGTCTTTATCAAGCAGGTTTACGTTATTCAGCCGTAACTGATTACGTACCGCACGACTTAGCGGACCGTTCGGATCGCCGGAATCGAGGATCATCGTTTTCATTGAAGCCGGAACCTGCGTAGTGCTACGCAGATGCCAGCCGCATCCGGCGGTGACCAGCACCGCCAGAGATAACAACAGTGTTACCAGATATCGCACGCTTCCTCCCGCGCTTAGCCAACAACCAGATTGAGGAGTTTACCCGGAACGTAAATCACTTTACGCACGGTAACACCATCAAGATATTTTGCCACCAGATGTTCCTGGCCTGCACGTTCACGCACCTGTTCTTCGGTGGCATCCACCGCAACGGTGATCTTACCGCGAACTTTACCGTTAACCTGCACGACAACCAGCGTGGTGTTTTCCACCATTGCCTGCTCGTCGGCAACCGGCCACGGCGCGTTGTCGATATCGCCTTCGCCACCCAGTTCCTGCCACAAGGTAAAGCAGACGTGCGGGGTGAACGGGTTAAGCATACGCACGACGGCCTGCAGCGCTTCCTGAAGCAGTGCGCGGTCTTGTTCGCCTTCCTGCGGGGCTTTCGCCAGTTTGTTCATCAACTCCATGATCGCCGCAATGGCGGTGTTGAACGTCTGACGGCGGCCGATATCATCGGTCACTTTGGCAATGGTTTTATGCACATCGCGACGCAGCGCTTTTTGATCTTCGCTCAGCGCATCGACGTTCAGCGCCGCGACAGGACCTTTAGCGGTGTGTTCGTAAACCAGCTTCCAGACGCGTTTAATAAAGCGGTTTGCGCCTTCTACGCCGGACTCCTGCCATTCCAGAGTCATATCCGCCGGAGAAGCGAACATCATAAACAGGCGTACCGTGTCCGCGCCATAACGTTCAACCATTACCTGCGGGTCGATACCGTTATTTTTCGACTTGGACATTTTACTCATGCCAGTGTAGACCAGCTCATGACCCGCTGCGTCTTTTGCTTTGACGATGCGGCCTTTTTCATCGCGCTCGACGATAGCGTCAACTGGCGAAACCCAGTTACGTTCGCCGTTCTCGCCGACATAATAGAACGCATCCGCCAGCACCATGCCCTGACACAGCAACTGCTTAGCCGGCTCGTCAGAGGTGACCATGCCCGCATCGCGCATCAGCTTATGGAAGAAGCGGAAGTAGAGCAGGTGCATGATGGCATGTTCAATACCGCCGATGTAGATGTCGACTGGCAGCCAGTAGTTTGCCGCTTTCGAATCCAGCATTCCTTCCTGATACTGCGGGCAGGTGTAACGCGCGTAGTACCATGACGATTCCATAAAGGTGTCGAAGGTGTCGGTTTCACGCAGCGCCGGCATACCGTTAACGGTAGTTTTCGCCCACTCAGGATCGGCCTTGATCGGGCTGGTGATGCCGTCCATGACGACATCTTCCGGCAAAATAACCGGCAGTTGATCTTCCGGCGTCGGCAGCACGGTGCCATCTTCCAGGGTGACCATCGGGATCGGCGCGCCCCAGTAACGCTGACGGGAAACGCCCCAGTCACGCAGACGATAGTTCACTTTACGTTCGCCGACGCCTTTTTCCGCCAGTTTATCGGCAATGGCGTTAAACGCCGCTTCAAAGGCCAGACCGTCGAACTCGCCGGAGTTAAACAGCACGCCTTTTTCGGTCAGCGCCTGTTCGGAAAGATCCGGCTCGGAACCGTCGGCGGCCAGAATCACCGGCTTGATGGTCAAACCGTATTTGGAGGCAAATTCGTAGTCGCGCTGATCGTGACCCGGAACGGCCATCACCGCGCCAGTGCCGTACTCCATCAGGACAAAGTTTGCCGCCCAGACCGGGATCTCTTCGCCAGTTAACGGATGAATCGCTTTATAGCCGGTGTCGACGCCTTTTTTCTCCATGGTCGCCATTTCGGCTTCGGCCACTTTGGTGTTACGGCATTCGTCGATGAACGCCGCCAGCTCGGCGTTGTTCGCCGCCGCTTTTTGCGCCAGCGGATGACCGGCGGCCACCGCCAGGTAAGTGGCGCCCATAAAGGTATCCGGACGGGTGGTATAGACGGTCAGGGTGTTATCGTAACCCTTCACATCGAAGGTGATTTCCACGCCTTCAGAGCGGCCAATCCAGTTGCGTTGCATCGTTTTTACGGTATCAGGCCAGTGGTCCAGCTTATCCAGATCGCGCAACAGCTCGTCTGCGTAAGCGGTGATTTTGATAAACCACTGTGGGATCTCTTTACGCTCAACTTTGGTGTCGCAGCGCCAGCAGCAGCCGTCGATCACCTGTTCGTTGGCGAGAACGGTCTGATCGTTCGGGCACCAGTTAACGGCAGAAGTCTTCTTGTACACCAGGCCTTTTTTATACAGCTCGGTGAAGAACTTCTGTTCCCAACGGTAGTATTCCGGGGTGCAGGTCGCGATTTCACGGCTCCAGTCATAACCAAAACCCAGCGTTTTGAGCTGGTTTTTCATGTACGCGATGTTGTCGTACGTCCACGGCGCCGGCGCGGTGTTGTTCTTTACCGCCGCGCCTTCCGCCGGCAGGCCGAAGGCGTCCCAGCCGATTGGCTGCAGCACGTTTTTGCCCAGCATACGCTGGTAGCGGGCAACCACGTCGCCGATGGTGTAGTTACGTACGTGGCCCATGTGTAGTCGGCCAGAAGGATAGGGAAGCATCGACAGGCAGTAATACTTCTCTTTGCTCTCGTCTTCGGTCACTTCAAATGTGCGCTTCTCATCCCAGTGAAGCTGTACTTTGGATTCTATCTCTTCCGGGCGGTATTGCTCTTGCATGGCAGCCAGTAGTCCTGTTTTCGATACAGCTACAAATGTAGCTTTAGAGGTGGTGTTTAGATCCGCATAGCATAGCCCAAACACGCACGTCAAAACAGGGGGTAGAACATTTGTCGCGCCAGGCGTTCATGAGGAGGTGACGCAAAATGCGACACGACTGAGGCAAATTACCGCAGTTCCTGTCACCGCCAGATTGGCCCATAAAAATAAAGTCATATAAACCATGCAGTTAAAAAATGGCACGCCTTTTGATTAGGGAAGACAGGACTAAAGCAAAGGAGTTAATCGTGAAAAAAAATGCAGTGGTGATTCACCCTCAGGATTGCGTCGCGACGGCTATTACGGCGCTCAAGGCCGGCGAAACCGCCACAATGTTCATTGGCGAACGTGAGATAAGCGTTGTGTTACATCAGGATGTGCCATTTGGCCACAAATTCGCCATCTGCGATGTGCCTTTTCATGGCGAAGTTTATAAATATGGCGAATCCATTGGCCGCGCCACTCAGGAAATAAAAAGTGGCGACTATGTGCACGTCCACAATGTGGAAAGCGAACGCGGACGTGGTGACTGGAAATAATATAAAACAAGGGAAAATGATTATGAGCAATGAGACTTTTTTGGGTTTCCGCCGCCCTGACGGCCGTTTTGGCATCCGTAATTATGTACTGATTTTACCTACCAGCGTTTGTGCGAATAAAGTTGCCCAGGATATTGCCCGGCAGGTAAAAGGCGCGACATGGGTGAATAACGATTTTGGCTGCTGCCAGGTGGCAGGCGATGCGCGTCTGACGGAAAAGACATTGATTAATGTGGCGAATAATCCCAACGTCGGCGCTATTGTGGTTGTGGGCTTAGGCTGTGAAGGCGCGGAGCCGCTACGCATCGCAGAGGAGATTACCGCATTTGGCAAACCGACCTCCTGCATCACCATTCAGGAAGAGGGCGGCACGCTTAAATGTCAGGCCAGGGGGATTTCGCTGGCCCGCGACTATGCACAACAACTCTCCATGCAAAAACCGCAGCAAGCACCGGTTAGCGAGCTGCTGCTGGCGATGGAGTGCGGCGGGTCAGATACGACATCGGGGCTGGCGTCTAACCCTTCCTGCGGGGTCGCCTCGGATAAGCTGATACGCTGCGGTGGAAGCTCAATTCTTTCTGAAACGACGGAATTTATTGGCGCCGAGCATGTGATGGCGAAACGTGCGGTGACGCCGGAGGTTGGTCAACAGCTCATTGATTTAGTGGTCGGCTGCGAGGTGCGAGCAAAAGCGCTGGGCGAGGATATTCGCGGGGGACAGCCGACGCCGGGCAATATTAAAGGCGGGTTGACTACCATTGAAGAAAAATCGTTAGGCTGTATGCATAAAGCGGGTCATGCGCCACTACAGGGCGTACTGGAATATGCCGATAGTCCAACGCATCCGGGCCTGTGGATTATGGATACCCCGGGGCAGGATATTGAATCTATTTCCGGCATGGTGGCGGGTGGAGCGCAGATCGTTATTTTTACTACCGGTCGCGGAACGCCTGCCGGTAACCCAATAGCGCCGGTAATAAAAATTACGGGTAATAAAGCAACGTGGGAAATGATGCAGGACAATCTTGATATTGATGTGTCCGCCATTATGTCTGGCGAGGCTTCTATTACGCAAATGGGCGAGGAAATTTATCAGGAAATTTTACGCGTCGCGAATGGGAAAACGACTAAATCAGAAGATTTAGGTCATAACGAATTCTCTATTTATAAGATCGCGCCGACGTTCTGATACCAAATCGGGCAGCACAAGCTGTCCGGTTATCTCCTGGGAATAAGCTATGAAAATTAAAAAAACACTGGAACGTTTTCCTGGTGGTATGATGGTTGTACCGCTGATCATCGGCGCATTGTTTAAAACCTTTGCGCCGGAGGCGCTGGAAATAGGCGGTTTTGTCACCTCTATTTCGCATGGCGCAATGGCGATTTTAGGCATGTTTTTAGTCTGTATGGGCGCAGATATCCAGTTTAAAGCCGCGCCGAAAGCGTTGAAAAAAGGCGCTGCGATCACCTTTGCGAAATTTGCCAGCGGCGTGATTATTGGCATTCTGGTCGGGAAATTTTGCGGCCCGGATGGGTTATTAGGTCTGTCGGCTTTAGCGATTATTTCGGCGATGACCAACTCGAACAGTGGGTTATATGCCGCGTTGGTGGGGGAGTACGGCGATGAAACCGACGGCGGCGCGATTGCGGTAATATCGTTGAACGATGGTCCCTTTTTCACCATGCTGGCGTTAGGGTCGGCAGGCATGGTGTCGATACCCTTTATGAATCTGGTGGCGGTTATTATTCCCATTATCATTGGCATGATTTTGGGCAATCTGGATGAGGACATGCGCAAGTTTCTTAAACAGGGCAGCGTGGTAACGATTCCCTTTTTTGCCTTTGGGTTAGGATACGGTATTGATTTCGCAAGACTTATCACGGCAGGTTCTTCAGGCATTTTACTGGGACTCATGACGGTGGCGATTGGCGGATTTTTTAATATTTTCGCCGATCGTCTGACGGGAGGCAGCGGCGTGGCAGGTGCGGCGGTATCCACTACCTCTGGCAACGCCGTCGCGACGCCAGCGGCAATCGCGCTGCTCGATCCGCATTTTACCGACCTGGCGTCGACGGCGGCGGCGCAGGTGGCGGCCTCGACGATTATTACCGCTCTGTGCGCCCCCTTCCTGACCGTATGGATAAAAAAACGCTACGATCGTAAACTGAACCCAGCCGCCTCAGGCGGTTAGCGTTTCGGCGGAAAATAAATCACGACGGGCGGTCTCGCCCGTTCATAAACCAACAGGATGGTGAGTGATGAATAAGACGAAAGATATAGCCGCATCTCCTCTCTGTTTTGTCTCTCCTTACCCTCAACTGGCAAAGGCTGCCGAGGCGCTGGTCGCGCAGTTGGATTACGCCGTCACTATTCATCAAACGACGCTTAATCGTATCCTGGATGAGCTACCTTTATTAGAGTCCCGTGGGCACCAGGTACTGATTAGTCGTGGCGGCTGTGCGGAAATATTAAAAAAGCACAGTAAATTACCGGTAGTCGAAATTAAAATGTCCGGCTACGACATTCTTGATGCGCTTATCCCTTTTAAAGGACAAAAAGGCACTGTCGGTATTGTCGGCTTTTCCAGTGTGATCAAAGGATGCGCGCGCGTAGCGGAACAGTTAAATATTAACTATAAAATTTTTACCTTACAGGGAAATGATAAAGAAACGATTTCTTGCCTGAAGCAACAATTAGCGTCCACGCCATTAGATTGCATTGTTGGCGATACCGTTTGTCAGGATTATTTTTCACCGCTGGGCTCGCAATTCCGTTTGCTTGATTCCAGCCCCGCCTCAATAACCGAAGCTCTGGAAGAGGCCCGCTCATTATATCTGGCTTTTCGCAGCCAATTACTGGAGCGTCATCATCTGCAGCTGATTCTCGATCAGTTTGATAAAGCTGTTATCACGCTTGATGATACCGGCGCGTTACTGCATTACAATAAATATGCGAGCCAACTTTTTAAAGTTAACGCCTCCGGTGAAATTTATGACGCGTCTTTCCTGAAACAGGTATTGCACCAGGAACGGCATACATTACGTGAGGGAAAAACCGTCAGCGCGAAAGTCGTCGATACGCCGCAAGGCGCGATGGTGGTTAATCTGTATCCGGTATTTGCGGCCAGACAGTTAAGCCGGGTGGTGTTGACGATGCAAACCGTCTCCAGTTTACAGGGGGTGGAACATCATGTTCGCCGCCAGGAACTGTCTCGCCGCGGCTTGAGCGCCCGCTATCATTTCGACGATCTGCTTACCGAAAACCCGGAAATGCTGCGTCGTCTGGCGATCATTAAAAATTATGCCGGTACGGACGCGACTATCTTAATTAATGGCGAAAGCGGGACGGGAAAAGAGGTGCTGGCGCAAAGTATTCATAATGCCAGCCAACGCGTCAACGGCCCGTTCGTCGCCATTAACTGCGGCGCGATGGCCCCTCAGATTCTGGAGAGCGAACTCTTTGGCTATGTCGCCGGCGCATTTACCGGCGCGTCGCCGAAAGGCAAAATAGGCCTGTTTGAATTAGCGCACCACGGTACCATTTTTCTGGATGAGATTAGCGAACTGGATAAACCGCTACAGACGCGCTTATTACGGGTATTGCAGGAGCGGCAGATTATGCGGCTGGGCTCAGACCAGATGATACCTGTTGATATTCGTGTGATTGCGGCGACCAATCAGACGTTAACGAAGCTCATTGCGGACGGGACATTTCGCGAAGATCTTTATTATCGGCTTAACGTATTAAAAGTGACCACCATCCCGTTACGCAAACGTCCGGAGGATATCAAAGCCATCGGCCTGTCGCTGCTTACCAGTTTCAGCCAGCATTATAAACGCCCGGCACTAACGTTAACCCCGGCGCTGTGGCAAGAGCTTCAGCGCTTCGCCTGGCCCGGAAACGTCAGGCAGTTAAGCAATATTATCGAACGGCTGGTGCTCTCTATTGATCACTCCCCGGCAACGCTGGATGAGGGCCGCCTCTTGCTGGACGATCTGGAAGAGGGGAGCCGACGCGAGCCAAGTACCTGCCACGACTGCCAGATGCTGGCTGGCGATTATAAAACGATTCGCCTGCGTATTTTGAGAAAATTATTAGAGGCGGAAAGGGATAATAAATCGTTAGTGGCGAAACGGTTAAATGTCGATCGTACCTCGTTGACGCGCTGGATACGTGAGTCGGCCTGACAAGAATTTACAGACTCTGTGGGCAGCCTTGCAAAGCGTAACGCAAATAACGTCTATCATTATAGGCAGTTAACGATCCAAGAGGTGAAGTGATGAACAAGGTTGCTCAATATTACCGTGAACTGGTGGCCTCATTAAGCGAGCGTTTACGCAATGGCGAGCGCGACATTGATGCGCTGGTGGAGCAGGCGCGCCAGCGCGTGATGCAAACAGGGGAGTTAACGCGAACCGAGGTGGACGAACTGACGCGCGCTGTCAGACGCGATCTGGAAGAGTTCGCCATGAGCTACGAAGAGAGCCAGGAAGATAGCGTCTTCTTGCGGGTGATTAAAGAGAGTCTCTGGCAGGAACTGGCGGATATTACCGATAAAACCCAGCTGGAGTGGCGTGAAGTCTTCCAGGATTTGAATCACCACGGCGTGTATCACAGCGGCGAAGTGGTGGGATTGGGGAATCTGGTGTGCGAGAAGTGCCACTATCATCTGGCGGTTTACACGCCGGATGTGTTGCCGCGCTGCCCGAAATGCGGTCATGACCAGTTTCAGAGAAGACCGTTTGAGCCGTGAGTGGAAGAGCGCTGGTGCGTCTTATCCGGCCTACCAAAAATCGTTCACGTAGGCCGGATATGGCGAAGCTGCCATCCGGCAAATATTACGCGTAAAACTTCAGCCGTTCCGCCAGTAAATCGACAAATCCCTGGCGGTCTACATCGACCATCACCGTCGCATTCGGCTTATTCCCCGTCAGGAAATAATAATCCACCACCGTCATCCCCTGGGTGTATTTCCCCTGGGTTTCCACGCCAACCCAACGCTCAACGGTGGTGAAAATCTCGGGTTTCAGCAGCCAGGCGATGGTGCATGGGTCATGCAGCGGCGCGCCGACAAATCCCCATTTTTCGTCTTTGTGGTACTCCATAAAGAAGTCCAGCAGTTCGGCGACGATGGTGGAAATCGGGTTGCCAATGGCGCGAAAGCGTTCGATATCGGCAGCGTGAATCTGCGCCTTATGGGTAACGTCCAGCCCGGCCATCACCACCGGAATGCCTGACTGGAAGACAATTTCTGCCGCTTCCGGGTCGACGTAAATATTAAATTCCGCGGCGGGCGTCCAGTTACCCAGCGCCATCGCGCCGCCCATGATCACAATGCGGGCGATTTTCGTATGCAGTTCCGGATGGCTATTCAGCAGCAGCGCCACGTTGGTCTGTGGGCCAGTGGAGACGATGGTGACTGGCTGTGAGCTCTCGCGCAGTGTTTTTGCCATCAGCTCAACGGCAGTGCCGCTTTGCGGGGCGAATGACGGCTCGGGCAGCGCCGGGCCGTCGAGGCCGCTTTCGCCGTGAACGTTATCGGCGATAATCAATTCGCGCATGAGAGGTTTCACCGCGCCGCCCGCCACCGGAATATCCGGGCGTTTGAGCAGTGTCAGCATCCGCAGCACGTTGCGCAGGGTCTTCTCCGGCGTCTGGTTGCCGGCGGAAGAGGTGATCGCTTTCACTTCCAGTTCAGGGGAGGCGAGGGCGAGAACGAGGGCGATCGCGTCATCATGACCCGGATCGCAATCAATAATAATGGGCAGTGCCATTGTGGCTCCTTGTAAGCGGTACTTTGTGACAAGGTTAACGCCCGGCTGGATACGTTTCGAGAAGCGAAGCGGTAAAGCGTGAGATAGCGCGCACTCTGACGTGCGCGCCGGGAAGATTAGTGCAGGATTTTCGCAAGGAAGTCTTTTGCGCGATCGGAACTGGGGTTAGCGAAGAACTCCTCTTTTGGCGAATCTTCGACGATTTTACCTTCATCCATAAAGATCACCCGGTTAGCCACTTTACGGGCAAAGCCCATTTCGTGCGTCACCACCATCATGGTCATCCCTTCGTTCGCCAGTTCGACCATCACGTCCAGTACCTCGTTGATCATTTCCGGATCGAGCGCGGAAGTCGGTTCATCGAATAACATGGCAATGGGGTCCATACATAGCGCACGGGCGATGGCGACACGCTGCTGCTGACCGCCGGAGAGTTGCGCCGGGAACTTGTTGGCATGTGCAGACAGACCAACACGCTCCAGCAGCTTCAGGCCTTTATCGCGGGCGGCGGCTTTATCGCGTTTCAGCACTTTCACCTGCGCCAGCGTCAGGTTTTCGATGATCGACAGGTGGGGAAACAGCTCGAAGTGCTGGAATACCATGCCCACGCGGGAACGCAGTTTCGCCAGATCGGTTTTTTTGTCGTTCACAATAATGCCGTTAACGGTAATTTCGCCTTTTTGCACCGGTTCCAGACCGTTGACGGTCTTAATTAGCGTGGATTTACCGGAACCCGATGGCCCGCAGACTACCACCACCTCACCTTTTTTCACTTCTGTTGAACAATCGGTCAGCACCTGAAAGTGACCATACCATTTTGAAACATTTTTCAGGGTAATCATTAAACTGTCCTTTTCTTCAAATAGCTGACCAGCAACGACGCGCTCAGGCTGATAACAAAATAAACGGCGCCGGCGAACAGAATCATTTCGACCTGAGTACCGTCACGCTCGCCGATAGTCGACGCGGTGCGGAAGAAGTCCGCCAGGCTGAGTACATAAACTAAAGAGGTGTCCTGAAATAGCACGATGCCCTGTGTAAGCAACAGCGGCACCATCGCCCGAAACGCCTGCGGCAGAATAATGAGCTTCATCGACTGCCAGTGGGTCATCCCCAGTGCCAGCGCGGCGCTGGACTGCCCGCGGGAAATACTTTGAATACCGGCGCGAATAATCTCGGAATAGTAGGCCGCTTCAAACATGGAGAATGCCACCATCGCGGAGATCAGGCGGATATCGGTTTTCGGCGATAGTCCCAGCACGTTTTGCAGAAAGCCGGGGACAATCAGATAAAACCACAGCAAGACCATGACCAACGGGATGGAACGGAAAACGTTAACATACGCTTTAGCAAACCAGGCAATAGGGGCAAAGCTTGAGAGGCGCATGACGGCCAGAATGGTTCCCCAGACTATTCCCACGACAACGGCGGTGACGGTGATCTTCAGCGTGATGACCAACCCGGCCAGCAGGTAAGGCAGTGAGGGGATAATCGAACTCCAGTCAAATTCGTACATTATTTGCTCCCCACGTTGCCCGGCAGGCGGACTTTGCGTTCAACCAGGCTCATGACCAGCATGATAACGGCGTTAATCAGCACATAGGCCAGCGTAATGGCGGTGAAGGATTCCCAGGCGTGCGCCGAGTAATCCAGCAGTTTGCCTGCCTGCGCCGCCATATCCACCAGGCCGATGGTTGAGGCAATAGCCGAGTTTTTCACCAGGTTCATCATCTCTGACGTCATTGGCGGCACGATAACGCGATAGGCATTCGGTAGCAGGACATAGCGATAAGCCTGCGGCAGCGTTAGCCCCATCGCCAGCGCCGCGTTCTTCTGCCCGCGAGGCAGAGACTGAATCGCGGCGCGCACCTGTTCGCAAACGCGGGCGGCGGTAAACAGTCCCAGACAGATCATTGAGGAGAGGAAAAACTGAATATTGGGATCGAGTTCCGCCTTAAACCACATGCCAAGATCTTCCGGCAACAGTTCAGGCACCACCAGGTACCAGGTGAAGAATTGCACGATCAGCGGCACGTTACGGAACAGTTCTACGTACAACGTGCCCAGTCCGGAGAGGAAACGGTTGGGAACGGTACGTAAAATGCCGAAAATAGATCCTACCAGGAAAGCGATAATCCAGGCGGTAATCGAAAGGGCTACGGTGACCTGAAAACCACTCCATAGCCAGCCGAGATAGGTGGTATTGCCGAAGGGGGCTTCCTGTAAAAAAATACCCCAGTTCCAGTCTATTGACATACATCTACTCCGAAAAAAAAGGGTAGCAGCGCTACCCTCGAAGATTGTTGCCCGGCGATTTGCGGTTTCAGGCCCGAGGGGGAACGACCATCAGGCTTATAGTCTGTCCGTGCTGAGCGACAATCGAGAGGACAGGAGTCCCGTCCCATTTAGTTTTAGTTAGTTAAGCGCTTTATCATTCGGTGCTTTGAACAGGGCTTTCATCTCGTCAGACAACTCGAAATTCATGTTCAGGTTTTTCGGTGGGATCGGATTTTTAAACCACTTATCAAACCACTTTTCCGCTTCGCCGGAGGTTTGCGCCTGGGCGATGGTATCGTCCATCAGCTTTTTAAACTCAGGGTCGTTTTTACGCAGCATACAGCCGTAGGCTTCCTGGGACTGCGGTTTACCGACAATCTCCCAGTTATCCGGTTTCTTGGCTTTGGCGCGCTCACCGGCCAGCAGCGCGTCATCCATCATAAAAGCGACGGCGCGGCCGCTTTCCAGGGTGCGGAACGAGTCACCGTGGTCTTTCGCGCTAATAATACGCATCCCCATCTTTTGCTCTTCGTTAAGCTTATGCAGCAGAATTTCAGAGGTCGTCCCGGAGGTGACGACGACCGCTTTGCCTTTCAGATCCGGGAAATCTTTAATATCGCCGCCTTTTTTAGTCAGCAGTCGCGTCCCGACGACGAAAATCGTATCGGAGAAGGCGGCCTGTTTCTGGCGCTCAAGGTTGTTAGTCGTTGAACCACATTCAAAATCGAAGGTTCCGTTTTGCAACAGCGGAATACGGTTTTGCGAGGTGATCGGGATCAGCTTCACCTGCAGATCCGGCTTGTTAAGTTTCTTTTTTACCGCTTCCACAATGGCGTTGGAGTAGTCCTGGGAATAGCCGACCACTTTCTGCTGGTTGTCGTAATAAGAAAAGGGCACAGAAGATTCGCGATGCCCGACGACGATCACGCCATTTTTAGCGATCTTGTCCAGGGTGCTACCAGCGGCAGGCGCGCCATCTTCTGCGTGCGCAAGGCCCGCAGACAGTCCCATGACCAGCATTGCTGTGGTTAGCTTACGTAATTGCATATCCAACTCCTTTATCATCTGCGCCGTCGACGCATTGATAGCTATTGTGATGTTGTTATTGCCTGCAACTTGCGCGTGCAGTGTTATGTGTGTTTGTTAACATTTAGTGTGGCTTGTTGTAAATATTTTGCTGCGATATTGTTTATTTTTGCGAAGTGCGCCGCACCGTTGAGAGGCAAAAATCCTACATTGCACCGTTCAGGTGCTACCGATGATCGATTTTGGTGCGACCAGGTTGCACAAGCAGCCAGAACAGGTTTGCCATGTTTAACAAAGCAATAGACGTGCCAGAATGGGGGATAAAGGAGAATTTTCAGGCCGGATAAATGAAGCGCTATCCGGCCTGGGGAGAGATTATTTCCGTCGTTGTCGCAGACTCATCACTACTGCGCCAAAAGCAAACAGCGCGGTCAGTACCCATAGCGGCCAGTTGCCGGTACGGGCATAGGGAGTTAACCCCGTGGTTGGCGTAACGTGGGTGGTCAGTACCTGGCGTGTGAACTGCGGGATCATCGCCTGAACTTCGCCCTGCGGGCCAATCACCGCCGTAATACCGTTATTAGTACTGCGCAGTAACGGACGCGCCAGCTCCAGCGAACGCATCCGCGCCATCTGGAAATGTTGCCACGGGCCAATGGACTTACCAAACCAGGCGTCGTTAGAAATCGTCAGCAGATAGTCGGTGTCCGGGCGGAAGTTATCTCGCACCTGTTCGCCAAGAATAATTTCATAACATATTGCCGCCGTCAGCTTATAGTCGTGCGCATGTAACTGCGGCTGGATATAAGGGCCGCGGCTAAAGGAGGACATGGGCAGATCGAAGAACGGCGCCAGCGGACGCAGGATAGACTCCAGCGGAACGAACTCGCCAAAGGGTACAAGGTGATTTTTATTGTAGCGATTGGGCGAATCATAACTGTATGGATTATCTTTGCCCAACGTAATAATCGTATTGTAGGTGTCGTATCGATTCTGTTTATTGAGACGCGCATCGACAATACCGGTGATCAGCGTGCTATTTTTTTCGCGTAACATTTCGTCCAGCGAACGAAGGAAGGGCTGCTGATTGATTTCGAGATCCGGAATCGCCGACTCAGGCCAGATAATAATCTGTGATTTGCCTAACTCTGGGCGGGTTTCGTTGAGATAAATTTTTAGCGTATTCAGTAGCTGGTTTTCGTCCCACTTCAGCGACTGCGGAATATCGCCCTGCACCAGCGATACCTGGGTCGCTTTGGCCGGTTCCAGCGTAAACCACTGGATATAACGTAGCGGAAATGGCAAAGCAAACAGAATCACGGCGACAGCCAGCGGACGCCAGTTCCGCGTCGCCAGTGCCAGCGCTAACAGGCCGCTGACCATCATCAGCAGGAAGTTGATCGCTTCGACGCCCATTACCGGCGCCAGGCCTTTTAGCGGGCCGTCGACCTGACTATAGCCAAATTGCAGCCAGGGGAAGCCGGTCAGCACCCAGCCGCGTAAAAATTCGGTGATTTGCCATATTGCAGGCGCGGCGATAGCGACGCGCAGCCAGTTGGTTTTTGGCCACAGGCGCGACAAAATCCCGGCAAACAGTCCGGTATACAGCGAGAGATAAGCTGCAAGCAGCACCACCAGAAAAACGTTAACCGGGCCCGGCATGCCGCCAAACTGCGCGATACTGACATAAACCCAGTTAATCCCGCTACCGAAAAGTCCGAGTCCCCAGCAATAGCCGATGGCGGCAGACTGGAGCGGGCGGCGATTAAACGTTAAGGCCTGCAGCCCGATAAGCGACACTATCGCTGCGGGCCAGACGTCATACGGAGAGAAAGCCAGTGTTCCGCAGGCGCCGAATAATAACGCCAGCAGCAGGCGAATACGCTGGCGTTCAATTAACGAGGCAAATGCCATTTTTAGTCCACTATTGCTGTTATTCGTCCAGTTTTGGCTGGGGCGAGTCATCCGGGATCCTGACATGCACCTGAATAATACGACGACTATCGGCCATCGCCACTTTGAACTGGTAACCATCAATGTCGATGGTTTCGCCGCGGGCCGGTAAATGGCCGAACGCCTGCATCACCAGTCCGCCGATGGTATCGACTTCTTCATCGCTGAAGTGGGTGCCGAAAGCGTCATTGAAGTCTTCAATCGACGCCAGCGCGCGAATCGTCCAGGTATGGCGGCTAAGCTGACGGAAGTCGATATCGTCTTCTTCGTCATACTCATCTTCAATTTCACCGACAATCAGTTCGAGGATGTCTTCGATAGTCACAAGGCCGGAAACGCCGCCAAACTCATCGATAACGATGGCCATATGGTAGCGCTGGGAGCGGAACTCCTTGAGCATACGGTCAACCCGTTTGCTTTCCGGTACGACAACCGCGGGGCGTAACACTTTGTCCATGCTGAAGGCTTCGGCATCGCTGCGCATAAACGGCAGCAAATCTTTGGCCATCAGAATCCCTTCAATGTGATCTTTATCTTCGCTGATCACCGGAAAACGCGAGTGGGCGGACTCGATGATAACATCGAGACATTCGTCCAGCGTCTGGTTGCGTTTCAGGGTAATCATCTGGGAGCGCGGGATCATAATATCGCGAACGCGCTGGTCGGCGATGTCCATTACGCCTTCGAGCATATCGCGCGTATCTTCATCGATAAGCTCGTTCTGCCCGGAATCACGGATCAGCGCCAGCAACTCATCACGGTTTTTAGGTTCACCGTGGAAAAGCTGGCTGAGTAGCAGGGAAAAAAATCCCTTTTTACTGTTTACTGTGTCACTACTGTGTGAATTGTCGTCGCTCATGGCGTCGTATGGGTTCTCATGTTAGTTAATACAAAGCTCGTCATGCGTATACTCAGCTGTGACGGCATGTTTTGCCTGATGGCGCTACGCTTATCAGGCCTACAAAAGGCATGAATGTAGGCCGGATAAGGCGCAAGCGTCGCCATCCGGCAAGCTACTATTCTGCAATCTTCTCGGCAATGTACGGATCCTCATAGCCCATAGCAAGCATAATCTCCGTTTCGAGAGACTCCATCTCTTCCGCTTCGTCATCGTCGATATGATCGTAACCCAGCAAATGCAGGCTACCGTGCACGACCATGTGCGCCCAGTGCGCCTCCAGCGGCTTGCTCTGTTCCTGCGCTTCCTGCTCCACGACCTGACGGCAAATAATCAGATCGCCCAGTAGCGGCATTTCAATGCCGGGAGGCGCTTCAAACGGGAAGGAGAGAACATTAGTGGGTTTATCTTTCCCGCGGTACGTCAAATTAAGGTCGTGGCTTTCGGCCTCATCCACCAGACGGATTGTGACTTCCGCCTCTTCCTGAAACTGCGGAATAACGCCGTCCAGCCAGCGTTGAAACTGAGCTTCATCCGGCAGGCCCGCGTGGTTTTCACAGGCCAACTGTAAATCGAGGATCACCTGGCTCATTTCTGTTCCTGCTCCTGGGCTTCACGCTTACGCTCCGCCGCCAACGCCGCTTTGCGTTTTTGTTCGGCCTCTTCCCAGGCTTCATAGGCGTTAACAATGCGGGCAACGACCGGATGGCGCACCACGTCTTCGCTGTGGAAGAAGTTAAAGCTGATTTCATCGACTTCCGCCAGCACTTCAATAGCATGACGCAAGCCGGATTTGGTGTTGCGTGGCAGGTCAATCTGCGTCACGTCGCCGGTGATCACCGCTTTCGAGTTAAAGCCGATACGCGTCAGGAACATCTTCATCTGTTCGATAGTGGTGTTCTGGCTTTCATCCAGAATGATAAAGGCGTCGTTTAATGTGCGTCCGCGCATATAGGCCAGCGGCGCGACTTCAATCACATTGCGTTCAATCAGCTTCTCGACTTTTTCAAAGCCGAGCATTTCGAACAGCGCGTCATACAGCGGACGCAGGTACGGGTCCACTTTCTGACTTAAATCGCCTGGCAGAAAGCCGAGTTTTTCGCCCGCTTCCACCGCCGGACGGGTCAGTAGAATACGGCGAATCTCCTGGCGCTCCAGGGCGTCTACCGCAGCGGCGACCGCAAGATAAGTTTTACCGGTACCCGCTGGGCCGACGCCAAAGGTAATATCATGATCGAGAATATTGGCGATGTACTGCGCCTGGTTCGGGGTACGCGGTTTAATCACGCCGCGCTTGGTTTTGATATTAATCGCTTTGCCATAGTCAGGCACGCTTTCCGCGCTCTGTTCCAGCACCCGCGCTTCTTTGATCGCCAGATGAATTTGTTCCGGTTCGATATCCTGAGTCTGGCCGCGCATCGGTGCGGTATCGACATACAGACTTCGCAAAATATCTGTCGCCGCGGTCACGCAAATCGGACGACCGGTCAGTTTAAAGTGATTGTCACGGCGGTTGATTTCAATACCGAGACGACGTTCGAGCTGTTTAATATTGTCATCAAACGGCCCGCAAAGGCTCAACAGACGGGCGTTGTCTGCAGGCTCAAGGGTAATTTCGCGAGTGTCTATATTCAAACTGTTCCTCTTGTGTCTGTATCGCCGGACGCTGAACATTTACCGGCATCTAAGGAAATTATTCACGCCATAGGGAAAAGGCGCAAGCATTGCAATGAAGATGGGGATGAAGAGAGAAAATTGCAAGGCCCGTCGGGCGACAGGCCATGACCAGGAAGCCCGACAGGTGTAGCACCATCGGGCATTATTGCCTTTCCAGCAGGATTAAGGCTGGTAGAATCCTACGCCCAGCTCAT
Organism: Salmonella sp. 741265073_HBA; assembly: GCF_046569105.1. Lineage (NCBI taxonomy): Bacteria > Pseudomonadati > Pseudomonadota > Gammaproteobacteria > Enterobacterales > Enterobacteriaceae > Salmonella > Salmonella sp. 741265073_HBA. The sequence continues at coordinate 402,332 of NZ_JBKFRY010000002.1, forward strand.
TTTCTTTACGGGTACGGGCAATGACGGACTCCGGCGTTTCGGCGACGCGCAGCCCCATTTCATCTTCGGTACGCACCACTTTTCCGCGCAGGGAGTTCGGATAGACGTCAGTAATTTCCACATCGACAAACTTACCAATCATCTCCGGCGAGCCTTCAAAGTTCACCACCCGATTGTTTTCGGTACGGCCAGACAGTTCCATAATGTTTTTACGTGACGTGCCTTCCACCAGAATGCGCTGTGTCGTGCCGAGCATACGGCGGCTCCATGCCATCGCCTGCTGATTGATACGCTCTTGCAGAATATACAGACGCTGCTTTTTCTCTTCTTCCGGTACGTCATCAACCATATCGGCAGCCGGCGTTCCCGGACGCGCAGAGAAGATAAAGCTGTAGCTCATATCAAAGTTGACGTCAGCGATAAGCTTCATGGTTTTTTCGAAATCATCGGTAGTTTCGCCAGGGAAACCGACGATAAAGTCAGAGCTTATCTGAATGTCCGGCCGCGCCGCGCGCAGTTTACGGATGATTGCTTTATATTCCAGCGCAGTGTGGGTGCGCCCCATCAGATTCAACACGCGATCGGACCCGCTCTGTACCGGCAGATGCAGGAAACTGACCAGTTCCGGCGTATCGCGGTACACCTCGATAATATCGTCGGTGAACTCAATCGGATGGCTGGTGGTAAAGCGAATACGGTCAATGCCGTCGATGGCGGCAACCAGACGCAGCAGATCGGCAAAGGTGCCAGTGGTGCCGTCGTAGTTTTCTCCGCGCCAGGCGTTAACGTTCTGGCCCAGCAGGTTGACCTCACGCACGCCCTGCGCCGCTAGCTGGGCGATTTCGAACAGGATATCGTCTGAGGGACGGCTGACTTCTTCACCGCGGGTATACGGTACCACGCAGTAAGTACAATATTTATTGCAGCCTTCCATGATAGAAACGAAAGCGGTCGGGCCTTCTGCGCGCGGTTCCGGCAAACGGTCGAACTTCTCGATTTCCGGGAAGCTGATATCGACCACCGGGCTGCGGTCGCCACGCACGGAGTTAATCATCTCCGGCAGGCGGTGTAAGGTTTGCGGGCCAAAAATAATGTCGACGTAATGGGCGCGTTGACGAATGTGCTCGCCTTCCTGGGAAGCCACGCAGCCGCCGACGCCGATAATCAGATCGGGATTTTTCTCTTTTAACAGTCTCCAGCGACCTAATTGATGGAAGACTTTTTCCTGAGCCTTCTCGCGGATTGAGCAGGTATTCAACAGCAGCACATCCGCCTCTTCCGCCACGTCGGTCAGTTGATAGCCGTGGGTGGCGTCCAGCAGATCGGCCATCTTCGATGAATCGTACTCGTTCATCTGACAGCCCCAGGTTTTAATATGGAGTTTTTTAGTCATCGACTTGCTCTTGCGAAATAGTGGCTGAAAAGCAGGGCGCATAGTGTAATGCTTTGGCGCGGTTGTGACCAGTATGACTGACGTCAGCCCTAATGGGTAAAAAATCCTGTAAACTTGTCTAAAACGTAACAGGATGAATGACCATGACAAATCAACCAACGGAAATTGCCATTGTCGGCGGGGGAATGGTCGGCGGCGCGCTGGCGCTGGGTCTGGCGCAGCAAGGATTTACGGTGATGGTAATAGAACATGCCGCGCCTGCGCCGTTTGTGGCTGACAGCCAGCCTGACGTGCGGATTTCGGCCATTAGCGCGGCATCCGTGGCGCTGCTCAAGGGACTGGGCGTTTGGGAGGCGGTGCAGGGGATGCGTAGCCATCCTTATCGGCGACTGGAGACCTGGGAGTGGGAAAACGCCCATGTGGTGTTCGACGCCGCTGAACTCAAGCTGCCGCTGTTAGGCTATATGGTAGAGAACAACGTCCTGCAACAGGCGCTGTGGCAGGCGCTGGAAGCGCACCCCGGCGTGACGCTGCGCGTTCCGGCTTCACTGGCGGCATTGCACTGCCGCCGCGATGGTTATGCGCTGGAACTGGCCGACGGCGAATGGGTAACGCCGAAGTTAGTGATTGGCGCCGACGGCGCGAATTCGCAGGTTCGGCAAATGGCGGGAATTGGCATTCATGCCTGGCAATATGCACAGTCGTGTATGCTTATCACCGTCAAGTGTGAAAATGCGCCAGGCGACAGCACCTGGCAGCAGTTTACGCCAACGGGGCCGCGTGCCTTTTTGCCGCTGTTCGACGATTGGGCGTCGCTGGTGTGGTATGACGCTCCGGCGCGTATTCGCCAGCTACAGAGTTTATCGATGACGCAATTGCAGGTGGAAATTAACCAGCACTTTCCGGCGCGTCTGGGGGCGGTGATGCCTGTCGCGGCGGGCGCGTTTCCGCTAACCCGTCGTCACGCGTTGCAGTATGTACAACCGGGGCTGGCGCTGGTAGGCGACGCGGCGCATACCATTCATCCGCTGGCCGGGCAGGGCGTCAACCTGGGGTATCGGGATGTTGATGCGTTGATTGATGTGCTGGCGAGTGCCCGTAGCTATGGCGAGTCCTGGGCCAGCCATTCGGTGTTGAAACGCTATCAGACGCGGCGCATGGCAGATAATTTTATGATGCAAAGTGGAATGGATCTGTTTTATGCCGGGTTCAGCAATGAATTGCCGCCGCTGCGTATTTTACGCAATATGGGGTTGATGGCGGCGCAGCGCGCAGGCGTGCTAAAACGTCAGGCGCTGAAGTATGCGTTGGGGTTGTAACCCGCTGAATGCCTTACCCGGTTTGTAAAAACGCTCAATTGCAGGTCGGGTAAGCGTATTGACATCTTACTTTACTGCAAATAAAGCACATAAACCTAATCTCCCTTTAAAATCAATTTCATACCAAGGTGATGCCATTTCAATTATGCATACGTTGTATTGGCAACGTACTACTTTATGTAGCATCAGTAATGTGGAACTCATTGATTTTACAAGAATCGCCAGAGTGATTAATGCGGCGAGAATCCGATACCACGTCAGTGTTGCATGTTGGACATCAAACCACAGAATATAAAAAGTGATGATGTGAAGAATGACTTTGCTGGACAGGGCGCGAATATAGAATCCACGCAGCGCCGTTTTCGAGGAAAACGCGACATTAATCAGCGCGCTTTGTTTTTCTTGCACAGGGATCCCTGGCAGATACACTATCCATTCCGCACTATTCTGGCGTAGCATGACCGCCTTTTTCTGGTGCAGTATATGTAGCCTCATTGACACTGCCACGGGGTAAACCAGACCCAAAATAATCAACCAGGCGGCGCTGGCCGTGATATCAATGAAGGTGAAAGCGCAGAGCAAGACGACCATAAAAAATGTTAATGGCCGCAAGAAGAGATACCAACAAAACTGGTAATTCATTGTGAGGTTACCGAACGATCCCTGTAAGGCTTTAGCATAGCGTTTTACTGATAGCAGGGCATTGAGGGGGAAACCTCTTTCGGAATTGATAAACGCAGAAAAGCAAAAAGCTCGCCGAAGCGAGCTTTTTAAAGGTGGCTGGGGTACGAGGATTCGAACCTCGGAATGCCGGAATCAGAATCCGGTGCCTTACCGCTTGGCGATACCCCAACAAATTATTTTCGAACCGGTCGAATACCTCGACGCGTTCTGAATATGGTGGCTACGACGGGATTCGAACCTGTGACCCCATCATTATGAGTGATGTGCTCTAACCAACTGAGCTACGTAGCCAGATGATTTCTTCGATGGCTGGGGTACCTGGATTCGAACCAGGGAATGCCGGTATCAAAAACCGGTGCCTTACCGCTTGGCGATACCCCATCCGTACAACGCTTATCGGTGAATGGTGCGGGAGGCGAGACTTGAACTCGCACACCTTGCGGCGCCAGAACCTAAATCTGGTGCGTCTACCAATTTCGCCACTCCCGCAAAAAAGATGGTGGCTACGACGGGATTCGAACCTGTGACCCCATCATTATGAGTGATGTGCTCTAACCAACTGAGCTACGTAGCCATCTTTTTTCGCGTTACCTTATCGGCGTTGCGGGGCGCATTATGCGTATTGAGCCTTGAAGCGTCAACCTCTTTTTCATCGAAAAACGTCGGAAAGTGTCTGTTTGGTTAGGTTGCGAACAGCGTGGCGCAATATTCGGCAATTATTGGTTATTAATCGTTTTTCCGAAAGTGGTTTGCTATAAAAAAAGAGCCCCTAAGGGCTCTTTCGTCATCGTTAATTTACTGGTACGCCGACTGATGCACGCCGACCGCGCGGCCTGACGGGTCATCCATCGTTTTGAATGCTTCATCCCACTCAATGGCTTTGGCGGAAGAACAGGCGACGGACGGGCCGCCGGGTACGCATTCCGCCGCGCTTGGCACCGGGAACAGCTCTTCAAAAATTTCCCGGTACAAGTACGCCTCTTTAGACGACGGCGTGTTGTATGGAAAGCGGAAGCGGGCGGTTTCCAGTTGTTGATCGGAAATCTGTTTCGCCGCCACCTCTTTCAGTGTATCAATCCAGCTGTAGCCTACGCCGTCAGAGAACTGCTCTTTCTGACGCCACGCGACGCTTGCTGGCAGATAAGACTCGAAGCACTCGCGCAGCACGTGTTTTTCCATCTTGCCGTTACCGCACATTTTATCCTGTGGGTTGATACGCATCGCCACGTCGAGGAATTTTTTATCCAGGAACGGTACGCGCGCTTCCACGCCCCAGGCTGACATCGCTTTGTTGGCGCGGGCGCAGTCATACATATGCAGCGCCTGTAGCTTACGGACCGTCTCTTCATGTAACTCTTTGGCGTTCGGCGCTTTATGGAAGTACAGGTAGCCGCCAAACACCTCATCGGAACCTTCGCCGGAGAGCACCATTTTGATGCCCATCGCTTTGATCTTACGCGACATCAGATACATCGGCGTTGAGGCGCGGATAGTGGTCACGTCATAGGTTTCAATGTGATAGATAACATCACGAATGGCATCAAGGCCTTCCTGCACGGTGAAGTGAATTTCATGATGCACGGTGCCGAGGTGGTTAGCCACTTCCTGGGCCGCCTTCAGGTCAGGTGAACCTTGCAGACCGACCGCAAAAGAGTGCAACTGTGGCCACCAGGCTTCGGAGCGCTCCTGATCTTCGACGCGACGGGCGGCGAATTTTTTGGTGATAGCCGAGATAATCGACGAGTCCAGACCGCCGGAGAGCAGCACGCCGTAAGGGACGTCGGACATCAGGTGGCTTTTCACGGATTCTTCCAGCGCCTGGCGCAGCTCATTTTTGTCGGTGACGTTGTCTTTTACCGCATCGAACTCAAACCAGTCGCGCTGATAGTACTGACGAATTTCGCCGTCTTTGCTCCACAGGTAGCTGCCCGCCGGGAACTCTTTAATGGTGCGGCAGACCGGGGTCAGCGCTTTCATTTCTGACGCTACGTAGAAGTTGCCGAATTCGTCATAGCCCATGTAGAGTGGAATAATACCGATATGGTCACGACCAATCAGATAAGCGTCTTTTTCGCTGTCATACAGGGCGAAGGCGAACATCCCCTGTAAATCGTCAAGGAAATCCGGCCCTTTTTCCTGATATAGCGCGAGGATAACTTCGCAGTCGGAGCCTGTCTGGAACGCGTAACGATCGCCATACTCCGCGCGTAATGTCTGATGGTTATAAATTTCACCGTTCACCGCCAGCACGTGGGTTTTTCTGGCGTTATACAGGGGCTGGGCGCCGGCGTTAACATCAACAATCGACAAACGTTCATGTGCGAGAATCGCGTTATCGCAAGCGTAGATGCCGGACCAGTCCGGGCCGCGATGGCGCATCAGGCGTGACAGTTCAAGGGCTTTTTTACGCAGTTCCGCTGCATCTGTTTTGATATCGAATATGCCGAAAATAGAACACATAGCCTTCTCCGTTAATCTGTTGCGTCGTACTTTTTGTGTTTGCTTGACTAAAAAATGCCGCAAAGGCGTGGAAGGCGCAAGGGGATTACGGTCTGAAAAATGAAAAATGCAATCGTCATTGTTGATTAGTGAAAAATGATTACATATTGCGCGGATTTATTGATGGATCTTCAGTTTTATCGTGGATTAATTGAATTATGTTTTTCCTGATGGCGTTTCGCTTATCAGACCTACAATGTTGTTCGAACCGTAGGCCTGAAAGCGGCGCGTCATCGGGCAGGGGACAGGTTTAGATAACGTCGATCTCGGCGACGGAAGGGTAAATCCAGCTTGGGCGGAATGGCATACTGTCAATATCATTGATCGTTGATACGCCAGAAAGTACCAGAATGGTCTCCAGACCGGCCTGGAACCCCGCCAGAATGTCGGTGCGCAGGTTATCGCCGACAATAACGGTCTCTTCCGAGTGCGCCTGCATTTTGTTTAACGCCGCGCGGATGATCCACGGGCTGGGTTTGCCGACATAAAACGGCTTCCGGCCGGAGATTTTTTCAATGCCTGCGCACAGCGCGCCGCAGGCCGGGTAAAAACCGCGACCGTGAGTATCCGGGTTGGTGGCGATAAAGCGCGCGCCATTGGCGACGAAAAATGCCGCTTTATGCATCATGTCCCAGTTGTAGGAGCGGGTCTCTCCAACGATGACAAAATCAGGGTTCACATCGGTAATGGTAAAACCCGCTTTATAGAGCTCGTGAATAAGCGCGCCTTCGCCCACGACATACGCTTTCTTACCTTCCTGACGGCGCAGAAAATCGGCTGTCGCCATTGCTGAAGTATAAAACACGCTGTCCGGCACGTTAACGCCAGCGGTAGCAAAACGGTTCGCCAGATCCTGGCCGGTTTGCGACGGGTAATTGGTCAGCAGCACCAGCGGCAGACCTTTTTCCAGAATCCCCGTCAGAAATTCCGCCGCACCGGGTACGGCTACGTTGTCGTGCATCAGCACGCCGTCGATATCGCAGATTACATTCTTGATGGTCATGAACTACCCAGGGAATTTGTGAATAATCCGATACTATAAGAGCGCATCAACTTTCCAGCAAACGTTGCAGCAATGTTCCGTTGAGCATGGCGCGTTTAACTAAGGCAAAAGCGCCGATGGCAGAACGGTGATCCAGCGTGGAGCGTACCACCGGCAAATTTTTGCGAAATGCCTTTAACGCCTGCGTATTGATACAGCTTTCGATAGCGGGCAACAGGACTTTATCGGCTTCAATGATCTCGCCGGCAATGACGATTTTTTGCGGATTAAACAGGTTGATAGCAATGGCGATCGTTTTGCCCAAATGGCGACCAACATGCTCAATGACTTCCGAGGCCAGGCTGTCGCCCCGGTTTGCCGCCTTACAGATGGTTTTAATCGTGCAGTCGTCAAGCGGAACACGGCTTTGATACCCTTGTTTAAGTAAATTCAGCACCCGTTGTTCAATCGCCACATTGGCGGCAATGGTTTCCAGACAGCCGAAATTACCGCAGTGGCAGCGCTCGCCCAACGGCTCCACCTGAATATGCCCAATTTCGCCGACGTTGCCGTTACGGCCAATGAAGATGCGTCCGTTGGAGATAATCCCGGCGCCTGTACCACGATGAACGCGCACCAGAATCGAGTCCTCGCAATCCTGACTGGCGCCGAAGTAGTGTTCCGCCAGCGCCAGGCTACGGATATCGTGTCCCACGAAACAGGTAACGTGAAACCGTTTTTCCAGCGCTTCGACCAGTCCCCAGTTTTCAACCTGAATGTGCGGCATGTAACGAATCACGCCGCTTTCCGGATCGACAAGCCCTGGCAGGATCACCGAGATAGCGATCAATTCACGAATTTTACGCTGACAGCTATCAATAAAGACGGCGATGGTGTTGAGCAGCGCATGTTCCAGCGTCTCCTGGGTGCGCTCCGGTAGCGGATAATGCTCCTCAGCGACCACTTTACTGCTCAGATCGTAGAGCGTTAAAGTGGTGTCATGACGGCCCAGGCGAACGCCAATGGCATGGAAGTTACGGGTTTCCGTGACGATAGAGATAGCGCGGCGGCCTCCGGTAGAGGCCTGCTGATCGACTTCTTTGATCAGCCCGCGTTCAATGAGTTGACGCGTAATTTTCGTTACGCTGGCGGGAGCAAGCTGGCTTTGCTCGGCAATTTGTATGCGCGAGATAGGACCATGCTGGTCAATCAGGCGGTAAACGGCCGCGCTGTTAAGCTGTTTTACGAGATCAACGTTACCTATCTGAGCTTGTCCGCCTGGTGTCATATTCTCACTTACTCAAGTCAACGACCTCGTCACCATTAACGATGGTCTTGATAATTTTAAAATCGTGGGTGAACGCGGTCAGGTTGGCGACTTTACCCGGCGCAATGCTACCGAGATGCTTATCAACGCCGATAGCGCGAGCCGGATAGAGCGTTGCCATGCGCAGCACTTCATCCAGCGCGATGCCGCAATGCGCGACCAGGTTGCGTACGCCTTCAATCATGGTTAAGGACGAACCGCTCAACGTACCGTTTTCATCCACACACAGTCCATTGCGGTAGTATATTGTTTTACCTGCGAAAATGAACTGCTCAATATTGGCCCCCGCCGGTGCGGTGGCGTCTGTCACCAGACAAAGTTTGTCGCCTTTAAGGCGTTTGGCATTGCGAATGTTGGCGTAGTCGACATGCAGACCATCGGCGATAACGCCGCAATAAATATCCGCTTCGTCCAGAACAGCGCCAGCAAGGCCCGGCTCACGCCCTGTAATGTACGGCATCGCGTTAAACAGATGAGTCGCAAAGGTAATCCCGGCGCGGAAGCCCGCTTTTGCCTCTTTTAACGTCGCGTTGGAGTGGCCTGCGGAAACCACAATGCCCGCATTCGCCAGTTTAGCGATTACGTCGGCAGGCACCATTTCCGGCGCGAGTGTAACTTTGGTGATGACGTCGGCATTATCGCACAAGAAATCGACCAGCGCAGCGTCTGGTTTACGCACGAAATCAGGATTATGGGTGCCTTTTTTTACCAGATTAAGCCAGGGGCCTTCCAGGTGGAGACCCAGCGCCTGGTGCGGATGTTTTTCCAGGTATTCGCGCATGACGCGAATGCCCTGTTTCATCAATTCATCGCTGGTAGTGATAAGCGTTGGCAGAAAGTTAGTACAGCCCGATTTTTCATTGGCTTTCTGCATAATTTCCAGCGTTTCAACGCTGACGGCTTCTGCGGTATCGTTAAACTGCACGCCGCCGCAGCCGTTTAGCTGCACATCAATAAAACCGGGGGAGAGAATGGCCCCATTCAATGAGCGTTGTTCTATTCCCGGCGGCAGTTCGGCCATCGGACAAACGCGGTCAATCAGGCCATTAGCGACAACAAGCGCATGGTCATCAAGAATTTCGTGACCGGTAAAGATCCGGCCCTGGGTTAAAGCATACATTCTGACCCCCGATATCAAAAATTTACCGCCCCGCATTGACTGGCGGGGCGGAGACAACATTACAGACCTTTAATATTTTCTGCTTCTAATTCATTGAAATATTTCAATGTTTTAACTTTAAGTTCCATTGTGGACGGCTCATCGCATACCACAACCGCTTTCGGATGGAGCTGCAGGCAGCTAATAGTCCACATGTGGTTGACGTTGCCTTCAACCGCCGCCTGCAGCGCCTGGGCTTTCTGATGGCCCAGCACCAGAATCATCACTTCTTCCGCATCCAGCAGCGTGCCCACGCCTACCGTCAGCGCGTATTTCGGCACCTGGTTTACGTCGCCGTCAAAGAAGCGGGAGTTCGCTACGCGAGTATCATGGGTTAACGTTTTGATACGGGTACGGGAAGCCAGGGAAGACGCCGGTTCGTTAAAGGCGATGTGACCGTCGTTGCCGACGCCGCCCATAAACAGATGGATTTTACCGTAAGAACGAATTTTTTCTTCATATTGACGGCATTCTGCATCGATATCTGGTGCGTTACCGTTGAGAAGATTGATGTTTTCTGCTGGAATATCAACGTGATCGAAAAAGTTACGATGCATAAAGCTGTGGTAGCTTTCCGGGTGCTCTTTCGGCAGGCCAACATATTCGTCCATATTAAAGGTGACTACATGCTTAAAGCTGACCTCGCCCGCTTTGTGCATCTCAACCAGCGCTTTGTACGCCGTTAGCGGCGTGCCGCCGGTAGGCAGTCCAAGGACAAACGGACGATCGGCGGTCGGTTTGAACGCATTAATACGGTTAACGATATGGCGAGCGGCCCATTTGCCAACCTGTTCTGCGGTACTCAGGGGGATCAGTCTCATTCTTCACCTCAATAATCAATGTCAAAATTTGGCGGATCGTATTAAGCGTAACCTGGATATCCAGGGTTCGTGTTCAATCCGTCCTGATTTTTTGAATCATAAAATAAGTTTTCCGTGTTAGCCAGTGGATGGTGGGGGTAATTACGATATTTAGTGATTATAATCACAAAAAACACCCGTTTAATTTGCGAGGCGAATTAATTTTCCACACACTCTGCAGAAGATGATCTCACCGTTCGATTACAGAACATCACGTTTTTAACGTTTGCAGCACAATAAAAAACGGCTTCAAAGAAGCCATATCGGCGTCTCGTAGGGGGAATAAGATGAATATTTTAGGTTTTTTCCAGCGGCTGGGTAGGGCGTTGCAGCTCCCTATCGCCGTGTTGCCGGTGGCAGCGTTGTTGCTGCGATTCGGCCAACCAGATTTGCTGAATATGCCGTTTATCGCGCAAGCGGGCGGGTCTATTTTCGATAACCTGGCGCTGGTCTTCGCTATCGGCGTGGCATCCAGTTGGTCTAAAGATAGCGCGGGCGCGGCAGCGCTGGCGGGAGCCGTGGGTTACTTCGTCATGACCAAAGCGATGGTGACGATTAACCCGGAAATCAACATGGGCGTGCTGGCGGGGATTATTACCGGTCTGGTCGGCGGCGCGGTTTATAATCGCTGGTCTGGTATCAAACTGCCTGATTTTCTCAGTTTCTTCGGTGGAAAACGTTTTGTGCCGATCGCAACGGGCTTTTTCTGTCTGGTGCTGGCCGCTATTTTCGGTTACGTCTGGCCGCCGGTACAGCATGGCATCCATGCGGGCGGTGAATGGATCGTTTCCGCAGGCGCGCTGGGTTCCGGTATCTTTGGCTTCATCAACCGTCTGCTGATCCCAACCGGTCTGCATCAGGTACTGAACACCATCGCCTGGTTCCAGATTGGCGAATTCACCAATGCCGCAGGCACTGTATTCCACGGCGACATCAACCGCTTCTATGCTGGCGACGGCACGGCGGGGATGTTTATGTCCGGCTTCTTCCCGATCATGATGTTTGGTCTGCCGGGCGCCGCTCTGGCGATGTATTTCGCCGCGCCGAAAGAACGTCGTCCGATGGTGGGCGGTATGCTGCTGTCTGTCGCGATTACCGCGTTTCTGACCGGCGTAACCGAGCCGCTGGAATTCCTGTTTATGTTCCTGGCGCCGCTGCTGTACCTCCTGCACGCCATTTTGACCGGTATCAGCCTGTTCGTCGCGACGCTGCTGGGTATCCATGCAGGCTTCTCTTTCTCGGCAGGCGCGATCGACTATGTTCTGATGTATAACCTGCCAGCGGCCAGCAATAACGTCTGGATGTTGCTGGTGATGGGCGTTGTATTCTTTATCATCTACTTCCTGCTGTTCAGCGCGGTTATTCGTATGTTTAACCTGAAAACGCCGGGCCGCGAAGATAAAGTTGATGAGATGGTAACGGAAGAAGCCAACAGCAACACCGAAGAAGGGTTAACGCAACTGGCGACCAGCTATATTGCTGCGGTTGGCGGTACGGACAACCTGAAAGCGATCGATGCGTGTATTACCCGTCTGCGCCTGACCGTGAATGACTCTGCTCGTGTCAACGATGCGGCCTGCAAACGCCTCGGCGCTTCCGGCGTGGTGAAACTGAACAAACAGACCATTCAGGTTATTGTCGGCGCGAAAGCGGAATCGATTGGCGATGAAATGAAGAAAGTGGTGGCGCGGGGACCGGTCGCGGCAGCGTCTGCTGATGCGGCTCACGTTGCAACACCTGCTCCGGCGGCCAAACCCCAGGCGGTGCCGAATGCGGTGACTATCGCTGAACTGGTCTCTCCGATTACCGGTGAGGTAGTGGCGCTGGATCAGGTACCGGATGAAGCTTTCGCCAGCAAAGCGGTCGGCGACGGCGTAGCGGTGAAACCCACCGATAAAACCGTGGTTTCTCCGGCGGCGGGTACTATTGTGAAAATCTTCAACACTAACCACGCGTTCTGTCTGGAAACCGAAAAAGGCGCGGAGATCGTTGTCCATATGGGTATCGATACTGTCGCGCTGAACGGTCAGGGCTTCAAGCGTCTGGTAGAAGAGGGTGCGGAAGTCACGGCGGGTCAGCCGGTTCTGGAACTGGATCTGGACTTCCTGAATGCCAATGCGCGTTCCATGATAAGCCCGGTTGTTTGCAGCAACAGCGATGACTTCAGCGCTCTGGTCATCAAAGCGGATGGTCACGTGGTAGCGGGTCAAACGCCGCTGTACGAGATCAAGAGCAAATAATCGCTTCCTGGCCGGATAAGGCGTAAGACGTCATCCGGCGATATCACAGAAAACATAAGCGGCAGAGGGAAACCTTCGCCGCTTTTTTTTACCGCAATTAGCCCCAATATTTTCTGCAAAGCCACTTTTTAAGTAACTAAAGGTTGTCAGTCTGTCCGGCTTATAAGATCATATGCCGTTATACGTTGTTTACGCTTTGAGGAATCCACGATGAGTGAGGCTGAAGCCCGCCCGACTAACTTTATTCGTCAGATTATTGATGAAGATCTGGCGAGTGGTAAACATACCACTGTCCATACCCGTTTTCCGCCGGAGCCGAATGGCTATCTGCACATCGGCCACGCGAAATCTATCTGCCTCAACTTTGGCATCGCGCAAGATTATCAGGGCCAGTGCAACCTGCGTTTCGATGACACCAACCCGGTAAAAGAAGATATCGAGTACGTTGATTCGATCAAAAACGACGTCGAGTGGTTAGGCTTTCACTGGTCTGGCGATATTCGCTACTCCTCCGATTACTTTGACCAACTGCACGCCTATGCGGTCGAGCTGATCAATAAAGGCCTGGCCTACGTTGATGAGCTGACGCCGGAGCAGATCCGCGAATACCGCGGTACGCTGACCGCGCCGGGTAAAAACAGCCCGTTCCGCGATCGCAGCGTCGAAGAAAACCTCGCGCTATTTGAAAAAATGCGTACCGGCGGTTTTGAAGAGGGTAAAGCCTGTCTGCGCGCCAAAATCGACATGGCGTCGCCGTTTATCGTGATGCGCGATCCGGTGCTGTATCGCATTAAATTCGCCGAGCATCATCAGACCGGCAACAAGTGGTGCATCTACCCGATGTACGACTTTACTCACTGCATCAGCGATGCGCTGGAAGGTATTACTCATTCTCTGTGTACGCTGGAGTTCCAGGACAACCGTCGTCTGTACGACTGGGTACTGGACAACATCACCATTCCGGTTCACCCGCGCCAGTACGAATTCTCGCGGCTGAATCTGGAATATACCGTGATGTCCAAGCGTAAGCTGAACCTGCTGGTGACCGACAAACACGTTGAAGGCTGGGATGATCCGCGTATGCCGACTATTTCCGGTCTGCGCCGTCGCGGCTATACCGCGGCTTCTATTCGTGAGTTCTGCAAACGCATCGGCGTCACCAAGCAGGACAACACCATTGAGATGGCGTCGCTGGAATCCTGCATTCGCGAAGATCTGAACGAAAACGCGCCGCGCGCGATGGCGGTAATCGATCCGGTAAAACTGGTTATCGAAAACTATCCGCAGGGCGAGAGCGAAATGGTTACCATGCCTAACCATCCGAATAAACCGGAGATGGGCAGCCGTGAAGTGCCGTTTAGCGGTGAGATCTGGATCGATCGCGCGGATTTCCGCGAAGAAGCGAACAAGCAGTACAAGCGTCTGGTGATGGGCAAAGAAGTGCGTCTGCGTAATGCCTACGTCATTAAAGCGGAGCGCGTAGAGAAGGATGCCGAAGGGAATATCACCACCATCTTCTGTACCTATGATGCCGATACGCTGAGTAAAGATCCGGCTGACGGGCGTAAAGTGAAAGGCGTAATCCACTGGGTTAGCGCAGCACATGCGTTGCCGATTGAAATTCGTCTCTACGACCGTCTGTTTAGCGTGCCGAATCCAGGCGCCGCGGAGGACTTCCTGTCCGTTATCAACCCCGAATCATTAGTGATTAAGCAGGGGTATGGCGAGCCGTCGCTGAAAGCGGCGGTAGCAGGGAAAGCTTTCCAGTTTGAACGTGAAGGCTACTTCTGCCTCGACAGCCGCTATGCAACGGCCGATAAGCTGGTCTTTAACCGTACCGTGGGCCTGCGTGATACCTGGGCGAAAGCGGGCGAATAAGCACTGCGCCAACAGGCGAATGCTGTAAAAATACCTTGTCAACGCCGCGTTTTGCGGCGTTTTTTCTCTGCATTTCCAAGAGCCTATCCCATTAGGGCTATTTTACTTGCCATTTTGGACCTGGGCAGTGCTCAAAATCCTCACGTACTACGTGTACGCTCCGGTTTTTGCGCGCTGTCCGTGTCCAAACTGGCTGCGCCAATAACGCCTGGTGGGATAGGCTCTAAGTCGATTCTCTTTTTTGCGAGGCGAATTAATTATTCTCTGAAAATTATTGATCTGATAAATGATTATTAATCTAAATGTTATAAGCGTCAGGTCAACAGGAGACAATTATTTTCATGCCTATGGAAAACAAGTCAATTTTCTTTCTGGCGGTCTGCTTCCCTCACCAGCAGTTGAATGTAACAGAAAGCAATTAAATATGTGCGGTTGCTCATATTATTACATACTGGTTACAGAAAGAGATTGATAATTCGCATCGCGAAAAATAGTCTATTTAACGTAGTAAATGAGGTTTCTCAGCGCTACTTTTTATTTTTATTTTTTCGCTGTTCGCTTTTGTCGGCAGCAATTTATACGTCAAAGAGGATTAACTTATGCGTACGTTTAGTGGCAAACGTAGTACGCTGGCTCTGGCTATCGCCGGTATCACAGCAATGTCGGGGTGGATCGTTGTTCCGCAGGCGCAAGCCTCCGGCTTTTTCGACGACTCCACGTTAACGGGCGGCATCTATTATTGGCAGCGTGAACGCGATCGCAAAGATGTGACCGACGGCGACAAATATAAAACTAACCTTTCTCATGCGACCTGGAACGCTAACCTGGATTTTCAGTCTGGTTACGCCGCGGATATGTTCGGTCTGGATATCGCGGCGTTTACCGCGATTGAAATGGCAGAAAACGGCGACAGCGGTCATCCAAACGAAATTGCCTTCTCGAAAAAGAATAAAGGCTACGACGAAGACTATTCCGGCGATAAGAGCGGTATCAGTCTTTATAAAGCCGCAGCGAAATTTAAATATGGCCCGGTCTGGGCGCGCGCCGGTTATATTCAGCCTACCGGTCAGACGCTGTTAGCGCCGCACTGGAGTTTTATGCCGGGTACCTATCAGGGTGCGGAAGCCGGCGCCAGTTTTGACTATGGCGATGCGGGCGCGTTAAGTTTTTCCTACATGTGGACTAACGAATATAAAGCGCCGTGGCATACCGAAATGGATAAGTTTTATCAGGCGGATAAAAAAACCAATGTGGATTATCTCCACTCTATCGGCGCGAAGTACGACTTTAAAAATGATCTGGTGCTGGAAGCGGCGTTTGGTCAGTCCGAAGGCTATGTCGATCAATATTTCGCAAAGGCCAGCTATAAATTTGATTTAGGCGGCAATCCGTTCACCACCAGTTACCAGTTCTACGGCGCGCGCGACAAAGTAGACGATCGCAGCGTGAATGATATTTACGACGGTACGGCCTGGCTGCAGGCGTTGACCTTCGGCTACAAAGTCGCGGAAGTGGTTGACCTGCGTCTGGAAGGCACCTGGGTGAAAGCGGACGGTCAGCAGGGCTATTTTCTGCAACGTATGACGCCAACCTACGCCTCTTCAAACGGTCGTCTGGATATCTGGTGGGATAACCGCTCCGACTTTAACGCTAACGGTGAAAAGGCGGTTTTCTTCGGCGCGATGTATGACCTGAAAAACTGGAATCTGCCGGGCTGGGCTGTGGGTGCGTCTTACGTTTACGCCTGGGATGCTAAACCGGCAACCTGGCAAAGTAACCCGGATGCTTACTACGACAAAAACCGCACTATCGAAGAGTCCTCATACAGTCTGGATGCGGTCTATACCCTGCAGGAGGGGCGTGCCAAAGGCACCATGTTCAAACTGCACTTCACCGAATATGACAACCACTCCAATATTCCAAGCTGGGGCGGTGGTTACGGCAACATCTTCCAGGATGAACGTGACGTGAAATTTATCGTTATTGCGCCATTCACTATTTTCTGATGTCAGATGCGGCAGGCTGCCGGTCTGCCGCGCTGTTGAGGAACGACCTATGAAAAAAATTTTACTCATCGCCAGCATGACTGCCGGTTTGACGGCCTGCGCGTCATCACCCGCGCCGGAAGAAGATAGTCGGCTGAAAGAGGCGTACAGCGCCTGTATCAATACCGCACAGGGCTCGCCTGAGAAGATAGAGGCCTGCCAAAGCGTACTGAATGTCCTTAAAAAAGAGCGCAAACATCAGCAATTTGCTAACGAAGAAAGCGTGCGGGTACTGGACTATCAGCAGTGCATTCAGGCGACGCGCACGGGTAACGATCAGGCGGTCAAGGCTGACTGCGATAAGGTCTGGCAGGAAATTCGCAGTCATAATAACGTGCAATAAAACCCTGCCTTGCCACCCACGGGCGAATGTTTTCCGCCCGTGGTTTTTTCAGGCTTTATTTTCTGCCGCGATATAGCCGCGACTCAGACGTACAAACAGCATCGCCGTCGCGGCAAGTCCACATAACGCTGCGCACATCAGCCACCAGCCGGGCGAGCTTTTATCGCCGGTTAACTTTACCAGCGCGGTAGAGATGGCCGGCGTCAGGCCGCCAAAAATTGCCGTCGCCAGGCTAAAGGCCAGCGAGAAACCAACGGTACGCACATAGACTGGCATCACTTCGGTTAACGCCGCGACCATTGCGCCGTTATACATGCCAAAAAAGAAAGAGAACCACAGCAGTACCAGCGTCATGCGGGTAAAGTCGGGCGCGGCGGTCAGCCACTGCATGACGGGCCAGGTGGTGATCAGCGCCAGCAACGTAATGCCCATTAACACGGCGCGACGGCCAATCCGGTCGGAAATCGCGCCGCCAATGGGTAACCAGATAAAATTGGACACCCCCACTAACATGGTGACGATCAAACTGTCCCGCGCGCTGAGATTAAGCACGGTTCTGCCATAGGTCGGTGTATAAACGGTGATAAAATAAAACGTTGTGGTGGTCATCGCCACCAGCAGCGTTCCGGCCGTAATAATGCGCCAGTTTTTGGCGATAGTTGCAAAAATTTCCCTGGTGTCGGGGCGATGCTTGCGTTGTAAAAACGCTTCTGTTTCTTGTAATGAACGACGTAAAACAAAAATCAGCGGAATGATCATACAGCCGATAAAGAACGGAATTCGCCAGCCCCACTCCGATATCGCGTCGTGTCCCAGCGTGATATTCAGGCTATAACCAATCAACGCGGCGACAACGATCGCGACCTGCTGACTGGCGGATTGCCAGCTGGTATAAAACCCTTTATTGCCTGGCGTTGCGATTTCGGACAGATAGACTGAGACGCCGCCTAACTCAACGCCCGCAGAAAATCCTTGTAATAACCGGCCCAACAGCACCAGCGCAGGCGCTGCCAGGCCGATCGTTTGGTAGCCGGGGACGAGGGCGATGAGCAACGTACCGCAGCCCATAATCGCCAGCGTCACCATCAGCCCTTTACGACGTCCGATTCTGTCAATATAGGCGCCAAGCACAATCGCGCCGACGGGGCGCATTAAAAAACCGGAGCCAAAGACGGCAAAGGTCAACATTAATGAGGCAAATTCGCTTTCCGCCGGAAAAAACGTTCTGGCGATATAGGTGGCGTAAAATCCGAACAAGAAAAAATCAAACTGTTCAAGAAAATTGCCGCTTGTCACGCGCAGTATTGCGCCGAACGTGCCGGCGCGCGATGTTGCAGGTGTGTGTTGTGCCATAGGGTTTGCTCTCCACTGTCTTTATTGTTTTATGGGTAAGATGTTGCGGGTCAGTTGCCTGTATCCCCCGCATGTTTTCCGCGTCGCTTCTCAACTGCCCATTTGAGTAAGGCCGCGCAGCGGAAAAATCCGTGGGCGAATTTTCCGTAGGGAAGGGTGAGAAAGAGCGCCATCACCACGCCTAAATGGAGCGCCAGCAGTATGCCCATTCCGCTGGTGTCTCTGCCTGCCAGCAGCGCCAGCCCGGTAAGACTGGTTAAGAACAGCAGCAGAATAAAGCTGCGATCCATGGGTTTCTGGCGCGCATCGCCATGTAACGGCGACCGCCGCAGATTGAGCCACAGTAGCCCGGCCGGGCCGATAAGCAGACCGATACCGCCCAGCGTGCCGAGCATGACCGGCAGGCTAAAAAACGGGTAGGGCGCTTCCCAACCGGCGACATAGTGATAGCCCGTCGCCACGACCGTGGCGGCAAAACAGAGCATAAAACCGTAGAAGGTAAAGTGATGAAAGCGACGGCGCAGCAGCGTGAACGCATCGTCCGCTTCGTTACAGCCTTTGCCGTGACCGCCGTCGAGATATTTCAGCGTTAACGCATTGTGCGACGCTTCCGCAATCTCCGCCGAACGCGGTACCCCCGGCGAGATCTCACGCCAGAAGCGGATTACGCCCGCCATAAGCAAACCGATTGCCAACACAAAAACTGAGCCAAACATCCATGCCAGCAGGCTATGCGGAAAAATTTGATAGAAGTCACCGGCCAGCGGCGGATGAATCAGCGACCCTTTCAGCGCCATCGTCAGTAATAAAAAGAGCGTCAGACCGACTATCAGCGCCAGCGCGACGGTGATCCCCGCCCGACGGTATAACGCGCCAAAAGCGGCGGGCTGGGCATACTGTTGATACGTCTCCAGGCGGGCTTGCGCCATCGCTTTCGGCACGTTAATGGCAAATTCATGGGGTGGCGCGTACTGGCACGCGTGCAGGCAGGCACCGCAGTTATGACATAAATTTGCCAGATAATGAATATCGGCTTTACCGAATTCGAGCCGCTGGGTCATCGCCGGAAATACCGCGCAAAAACCTTCGCAGTAGCGACATGCGTTACACACTTGCATGACGCGTTCGACCTCGGCTTCCGGTTCGGTAAGCACGGTGGCCTCAATGATTAATTTTTCAAGCTGTTTCATGCTGCGCCTCCTTGTGCGCCGCGCGAGCGGCTTCTATTCCCGCAATGCGGCCAAAGGTTGTGCCGATAGACATGCCGACGCCTGCGGTATACCCCTTGCCCAGAACATTTCCTGCCATCATCTCGCCAGCAACAAATAGGTTGCGGCTTGGATGACCGGCAAAATGCACCGCGGCACGTTCGTTAACTTTCAGGCCCAGGTAGGTAAACGTGATGCCGGGTCGCAGCGCATAACCGTAGTAGGGCGGCGCATCAAGCGGGCGCGCCCAGTGGGTTTTCGCCGGCGTCAGGTTTTTGGTGGCGCAGTCATCAAGCAAGGTATGATCAAAATGACCGGGTTGGCAGGCCTGGTTATACTGCGTGACGGTATGGGTAAATTTTTCCGCGTCCAGCCCCAACTGGCAGGCCAGCTCAGCCAGCGTATTGGCCTGCGCGCCAGGAAAAACCGGCGGCATAAAGTGGCCGATGGCTTTGCTGTCGATAATCGAATAGCCAATTTGTCCTGGCTGTTGAGCCACCAGCCGCCCCCAAATGGCGTAACGCTTCGGCCAGAAATCTTCGCCTTCATCATAAAAACGTTCGGCGTCGCGATTCACGACAATACCCAGCGATACGCAATCCACGCGAGTACAAATACCGCCGTCGTACAGCGGCGCCCTGGCATCAATCGCTACGCAGTGCGACTGGGACGGATCGCCAATGATATCCGCGCCGGCATCCATCATAAATTTGAGTAATACGCCCTGGTTAAAACGCGTGCCGCGAATCAGGAAATTATCCGCGGGCCATTCGCCGCGGGCGTTTTCTCCCCAGGCCTCCCGCAGCCATTCACGGTTTGATTCGAAACCGCCAGCCGCTAATACGCAGGCTTTGGCGGTAATACGTTCGCTACCCGCCAGCGCTGCCACGAATTCGCCGTCATGAAGTTCAAGCGCGTGAACCGGCGTGTTATAGCGAATCTGTACGCCCAGCCGTTCGGCGCTACGGTAATAGGCATTGACGAGCGCTTTCCCTCCGCCCATAAAAAACGCATTGGTGCGCGCAACGTGGAGCGCCCCAGATAGCGGCGGTTGAAAGTTAACGCCATGTTTGCGCATCCAGTCGCGGCATTGCGAAGAGGTGCGAATGACCAGCCGCGCCAGCGCCTCGTTGGTGTTGCCGTCGGTGACTCGCCACAGATCCTGCCAGAATTCCTCTTCAGGATAGCTTTCTACCAGCACATCCTGCGGCGCATCATGCATACAGCGCAGGTTTCGTGTGTGCTGAGAATTTCCGCCGCGCCATTCTCGCGGGGCAGCCTCCAGCAGCAGAACCGATGCGCCCGCTTCCCGTGCGGTCAGGGCGGCGCATAATGCGGCATTGCCTCCGCCTATCACCAGTACATCAACCATCTTATACTCCCGTACCATTTAACTATTTGTTAAATTTGTAATTGAAATGTATACGGATAAATAAGCGGCGCGCTATCAGGTAGCGCTAAACAGGGGTTTAGTAAGCGTAAAGGGTTGCGCCTGGCCATTCACCAGCGTCGACTAACTGACGCATAACTTTGGTAAGGACTACTCTGGCGGCAAGGCCGGCGGGCGTCAGTTCATCATCCGACAGGCTGACTAAAAAATTGGGGCGGCTGAGTACCGGATTATGGACGCCGATCACGCGTAGCGCGTCGTTATCCAGATGAGAAATCGCCGCGCCGGGCTGCAACGTGGCGCCAAGACCGTCGCGCACGGCGCGCATCAACAACGCCAGGCCGTCAATTTCCGCGACGATTTCAACGTTAAGCGCATGTTCCTGGCAGACAGCGTCCAGCCTGCCGCGCAGCCCGTGTCCCTGGCTTGGCATAATGAGCGGAATGCCTGCCAGTTGTTCAGGTGTGATCGGGTTATCAGGAAGCGCCGCCAGCAGGGCATGGGAGCCAATCAGAAAAAGCTGTTCTTCAAGGATCGGTCTGGCGCTCCAGCGCAGGATTTTATCTTTTTGAAAGACAACGGCTAAATCAATCTGGCGGGTATTGATCATTCTTTCCAGATTACCGGACAAGCTTTCCACCACATGCAGTCGGACATCGGCATAGTTTTCCTGCATGGCATGGATAAACGGTATACCCAGTATGGAGGCGGTACTGGGGGCCATTCCTACGCTCACATGACCGGAAAGGCGCGCTTCTCTGGCGGCGAGAATCGCATCGTCGGCATGACGCAGGGCGAGTTGCGCCTGCGAATAAAAGGCCAGCCCGGCGTTGGTTGGCGTTACGCCGCGCGAGGTGCGCTGCAGCAGACGGATAGCAAGCTCGTTTTCCAGACGGGACATCTGTTGACTTAATGCTGAAACGCCAATATCAAGATCCTGCGCGGCGCTGCCCATACTGCCGGTTTCAATAATACGCACGAAATAGCGTAACTGGCGAAGCTCCATTCCTGCTCTCCTGAGATGCGATAGCGTTTTTTACATTAAATCAACATCAAGCGGCAGGAAAGAGGAGGATATAAAAAAGCCAACCGGGCGGTTGGCTCTTCGAAAGATTTACACTTATTTAGTCGCGTCATCGTGCGCGTGCTCGTCTTCGCGGCAGTCGCCTTCAGCGCAGTGGCCGTAAAGATAGAGGCTGTGATTAGTTAAACGAATACCGTGTTTCGCCGCAATTTCACGCTGGCGCGCTTCAATAGAGTCATCACTAAATTCAATCACTTTTCCGCAGTCAAGGCAGATAAGATGGTCGTGATGATGCTGTTGCGTCAGTTCAAAAACGGATTTACCGCCTTCAAAATTATGGCGGGTCACGATACCGGCATCGTCAAACTGGTTCAGCACACGGTATACGGTTGCCAGACCGATTTCTTCACCCATGTCGATCAGGCGTTTGTATAAATCTTCCGCACTGACGTGATGGTTATCTGGTTCCTGAAGAACTTCCAGAATTTTTAAACGAGGAAGCGTTACTTTCAGGCCAGCCTTCTTTAATGCGGTATTGTTGTCAGTCATGCGGAATCTGTCCTGTTGCTAAACGATTCACTTCATTAGAGAAGTGACAGAAATTGCACTCAAGATAATGCGTATCATTATAGGACTGCCATGCCGAAATGAAAACCGCAAGTCTCTCGCAGATGTTAATAAAACTGTGGTTTTGCCTGCAAATTCTGGCGCCACCTGATTACACCCGGACATTGTACAGGGATGGGTGCGAAAGTTACAAATTTGTAGCAATTATTTTGATTGGTCTTGTCTATTGATGCGGCGCAGATATAACGCTGCGCCGCATAAGATTAGGCGTTGAGGATGTCGTCGAGGTGCAATTCAGCTGAAACTTGCTTAACCCATTTTTCAACACGCTCGGCGGTCAGTTCAGGCTGACGGTCTTCGTCAATCGCCAGGCCGACAAAATGATCGTCGTCAGCCAGACCTTTAGAGGCTTCAAAATGATAGCCTGCGGTTGGCCAGTGACCCACAATCGTGGCGCCGCGCGGCTCAATAATGTCGCGAATCGTGCCCAGCGCATCACAGAAGTATTCCGCGTAGTCTTCCTGATCGCCACAGCCAAACAGCGCCACCAGCTTACCGTTAAAGTCAATCTCTTCGAGAGTCGGGAAGAAGTCATCCCAGTCACATTGCGCTTCGCCATAGTACCAGGTTGGGATGCCCAGCAGCAGAATGTCATACCCTTCCAGGTCTTCTTTACTGCTTTTTGCAATGTCATGCACATCGGCAACGTCTTTACCAAGCTGTTTTTGAATCATTTTTGCGATATTTTCGGTATTACCGGTGTCGCTGCCGAAAAAGATGCCAGTGATTGCCATGAGTAAAATAACCTCTT
Source organism: Salmonella sp. 741265073_HBA (assembly GCF_046569105.1). Lineage (NCBI taxonomy): Bacteria > Pseudomonadati > Pseudomonadota > Gammaproteobacteria > Enterobacterales > Enterobacteriaceae > Salmonella > Salmonella sp. 741265073_HBA. Next base: position 425,414 of record NZ_JBKFRY010000002.1, read on the forward strand.
GAAACTTATTGAAATGGTGGTGGCGAATTGCCCACGGATAAGGGCAATCATAGCAGAACAGGCAGATATGCGGAAACAGCAATCACGCGGGACTGCACGCTCTGCTACACGAAATATGAAACAAAACTTATTTTCAGACTAAACCCTGGCCGCGCAGCGCCATAAGCTGCTTCATTAATATTTCTTCAATGAGCTCGCTGCGGCTAATGTTGCGCGCTTCGGCCAGCTCATTCAGCGCGTCAACCGCTTGTGCGTTGAGTTTTAATTCGACACGCTTGAGGCCACGAACTTTGTCGCGTTTTAACTGGTTGCGCTTGTTGATGCGTAACTGTTCATCGCGCGAAAGCGGATTCGTTTTAGGTCGTCCCGGGCGACGCTCGTGCGCGAACAGATCTAATGTCGTACGGTCCGTTTGTTCTTTGGCCATGATTTTGGTGACTTCGGGGGAAACAATCAGCCAGGCTTATGCCCGGATGGATAGCGCGCCATCATACATCAGCGAGGAAGCGACGCCAACGCCCGCGCGCGTAATCGCGCACGGGCGATGAGTTTTTAATCAGTTAGCGTTTATCGTGCAGATAACGGCGGATGGCGCGCAGAACCGCCTCTGGTTTTTCGGCATGTACCCAGTGGCCCGCGCCGGCGATCACATGCGCGCGCGCCAAAGGGAATTGCGCCAGCAGCGCGTCGCGGTACGCTTCGGTCACGTACGGCGAGTTACCGCCTGGAATAAACAGTGCCGGATGTTCCCAGGGCGGAATGGTTTCCCAGCCGACGATATGCGGATACTGCTCCCATAATACCGGAACATTAAAACGCCATTCGCCTTCAGCCCAGGATTTTAACAGAAACTGGATTACGCCTTCTTCGTTGAGGTGTTGGCGCATAATCCCTGCCGCCTGTTGGCGGGATGTCGCGTCGGATTCGCTGACGGCGTTAATGGCCGCGAAAATGCGATCGTGGCGGCGAACGTGATAATCCACGGGGGCGATATCAATCGCGACCAGACGATCGATGCGATCGGGCGCCAGCGCCGTCAGCGCCATTACCGCTTTTCCACCCATGGAATGACCAATAAACGTCGCTTTTTCAATCTGCTGCGCGTCAAGCGTATCCAGAAGATCCTGGGCCATTGCCGGATAATCCATGACCGGATCGCGCGGCGATAAACCATGATTGCGCATATCGACCTGAATAATGTCGTGATCGGTCACCAGATCGCGCGCCAGTACGCCGAGGTTGTCCAGGCTGCCAAACAGGCCATGAACGAGAACGATGGGGGAATTATTGTGCAGGTTTTGTGCAGATTGCGCTCGGATGTTTAATTTCATGGCAAAGTTCTTTTTTTCGCTCTGTCGGGTTAGGGTATTATGTTGACCATTCTGCCACTGGGCTGCAACCTCTAAGGTTTACTCCGAGTTTTTTTGTCAGCCGGGCTTAACGCTATCCGCTGTTGGGATTTGTTCCTATAATCCCAATGACTTGTATTCAGCAAAGACATCGCACTGGATTAAGATGAAAACGATTGAAGTTGATGATGAACTCTATAGCTATATTGCCAGCCACACCAAGCATATCGGCGAGAGCGCATCCGACATTTTACGGCGTATGTTGAAGTTTTCCGCCACGACACAGCCAACGGCTTCAGCGGTGAAGGGGACGCCTGCGGCGCAACCCGTTGCCGAAGCGAAACCGGTCAACCCGGTAAAAGACAAAGTTCGCGCGATGCGTGAGCTATTGTTGTCTGACGAATATGCCGAGCAGAAAAAAGCGGTCAACCGCTTTATGCTGATTCTGACTACACTCTATTCACTGGATCACCACGCGTTTGCGGAGGCGACGGAGTCGTTGCATGGCCGCACGCGCGTCTATTTTGCGGCGGATGAACAAACGCTGCTGAAAAATGGGAATCAAACTAAACCTAAGCACGTTCCCGGCACGCCGTACTGGGTGATCACCAACACCAACACCGGCCGTAAATGCAGCATGATCGAACACATCATGCAGTCAATGCAATTCCCGGCGGAATTGATTGAAAAGGTTTGCGGAACAATTTAATCCTTGCATTAGAAGGACCAGGCAATGGCAATCCACAACCGCGCAGGACAACCCGCGCAACAGAGTGATTTGATTAACGTCGCCCAACTGACGGCGCAGTATTATGTACTGAAACCGGAGGCAGGGAATGCAGAACATGCCGTGAAATTTGGCACTTCCGGCCATCGCGGCAGCGCAGGTCGTCACAGTTTCAACGAACCGCATATTCTGGCGATCGCCCAGGCGATTGCTGAAGAGCGGGCGAAAAATGGCATTACCGGCCCCTGCTATGTGGGGAAAGACACCCATGCGCTCTCGGAACCGGCCTTCATTTCCGTGCTGGAAGTGCTGGCGGCAAACGGCGTGGACGTTATCGTGCAGGAAAATAATGGCTTTACGCCAACGCCTGCCGTGTCAAATGCTATCCTGGTCCATAACAAAAAAGGCGGCCCGCTGGCTGATGGTATTGTCATTACGCCGTCGCACAATCCGCCGGAAGATGGCGGTATTAAATATAATCCGCCCAATGGCGGCCCGGCGGATACCAACGTCACTAAAGTGGTAGAAGATCGCGCCAATGCGCTGCTGGCGGGCGGCCTGCAAGGCGTTAAGCGCATCTCTCTGGATGCGGCAATGGCCTCGGGCCACGTTAAAGCGGTAGATCTGGTACAGCCGTTTGTCGAAGGGCTGGCGGATATCGTTGATATGGCGGCGATTCAGAAAGCCGGTCTGACGCTGGGTGTCGATCCGCTGGGCGGCTCCGGTATTGAATACTGGAAACGTATCGCTGAGCATTACAAACTTAACCTGACGTTAGTTAACGATCAGGTTGATCAAACCTTCCGCTTTATGCACCTTGATAAAGACGGCGCGATCCGCATGGATTGCTCCTCCGAATGTGCGATGGCGGGTTTGCTGGCGCTGCGTGACAAGTTTGACCTGGCCTTCGCCAACGACCCGGACTACGACCGTCATGGCATCGTGACGCCTGCAGGGCTGATGAACCCGAACCATTATCTGGCGGTCGCCATTAACTATCTGTTCCAGCATCGTCCGCTGTGGGGCAAAGACGTGGCTGTCGGTAAAACGCTGGTCTCTTCCGCGATGATTGACCGCGTGGTGAATGACTTGGGACGCAAGCTGGTAGAAGTACCGGTTGGCTTCAAATGGTTTGTTGACGGTTTGTTCGACGGCAGCTTTGGTTTCGGTGGAGAAGAGAGCGCGGGCGCTTCGTTCCTGCGTTTCGACGGTACGCCGTGGTCTACCGATAAAGACGGTATCATCATGTGCCTGCTGGCGGCGGAAATCACCGCCGTTACCGGGAAAAACCCGCAAGAGCATTACAATGAACTGGCAGCGCGTTTTGGCGCCCCGAGCTATAACCGTCTGCAGGCGGCAGCGACATCGGCCCAGAAAGCGGCATTGTCTAAACTGTCTCCGGAAATGGTCAGCGCCAGCACGCTGGCAGGCGACCCGATCACCGCGCGTCTTACCGCAGCGCCGGGTAATGGCGCATCGATTGGCGGCCTGAAGGTAATGACCGATAACGGCTGGTTCGCCGCGCGTCCATCCGGTACGGAAGACGCTTACAAGATCTATTGCGAAAGCTTCCTGGGGGAAGAACATCGCAAGCAGATTGAGAAAGAAGCCGTTGAAATCGTTAGCGAAGTATTGAAAAACGCCTGATGGGCGATATGGAAGAAAAAGGAGCCTTACGGCTCCTTTTTTGTATTAACGGCGCTGCGCTTATCAGGCCTGTAAATCGCCTCCAGGCCGGATAAGGCGCTTGTGATATCTGACTTATTCGCTCTGAGTCGCCAGATGTCGGCGGCAGGTGAGGGCGTCGCATTCAATACGCACCACGCAAACCGCTTTCATCATATCTTCCCGATAACTGAAGGTTTTTCCCGGATCGGTCTGACGCATAATGACGTCCAGGCCGTAGCGCATCTCCTCGCGTGTTTGCAATATCGATGCCAGCCCGGTGGCGAAAACGCTGGTGTAGGCGTAGCTATAATCACAGGGGTCATCGGCACGTAGTAATGCATGGTCGCCGTCCATTTCAATGCATACTGCCGGGTTCTTACGTAACAGACGCATCTTTTTCCCGGTGCGTGCGCCGTGAAAATAAAATATCCAGCGTCCATTCTGATACTCGTAGCCAAAATTTACGGGGACAACATACGGACAGAGATTGTCGTTAAACCCTATTCGACACACTTCGTGTTTACTGAGAATAGCCAGTATTTCTGCTATATCAGTGACTTCCCGTTCTGGATTACTCATTTCTATTATCTTATTCAAAGAGTGAAAATGCCCGGACTACCGTTACCGCAGCCCGGGCATGCCATCAGCCGTGTTTATTTTTCAATTCAAAACGCGGTGAGACCAGGCCATATAACGTCCAGCCGAGGAAGGTCACAATTGAGCCGTACAGCATGGCTTCTTCACCGGAGGAATATAGCGCGTAGAAGCTATACATGGCGCCAACGAAGGCCACGAAGTTAGCGACTTTCGCTTTTGATGACGGCACATTCGCCATTTTCTGAATGATAACCAGCGCGGCCATCGACAGAATATACGGAATAATGTTCGTCACCACCGCCAGGTTAACCAGGACGTTAAACTGACTATTCAGCGACGGGCTAATGGTCATCAGCGACAGGCCAGTCTGAATAATCACAATAATCAGCATCCCCTGTACCGGCGCGTCGACTTTCGTTACACGAGAGAAGACTTTCGGGAAATAGCCTTCGTCAGCGGAGGATTTAAAGACCTGGGCGATAGTGAACTGCCAGCCCAGCAGCGAGCCGCAGCAGGACATTACCATCAGCGCCATGATCACTTTACCTACCGCAGGCGTGAACATCTGGGCAAACGCCAGACCAAACGGCGCCGTGGAGTTCGCCAGATCCATGTTCGGCACAATCCCGGCAATCACGTTAGTCGAAACGATATAGATGACCGCCGCGCCCAGCGTACCGCCCAGTACCGCGATGGGGACGTTCTTTTCCGGATTCTCGACCACGTCTGCGTTGGCGCAGGCGGATTCCAGTCCAAGAAATGCCCACAACGTCATGGCGATGGAAGAACCGACCGCGCTAAAGAACGGAACATGGTGCGGGTTCCATGACGCTACGTACATGCTGGGGCTAAACCAGAACCAGCCAATGATGCACAGGCCGACAACCGGAATGATGACGCCCCAAACGGTAACGCTACTGATCTGTCCGGTAATACGCGCGCCGCCAAAGTTTGCGATAGTACAAACCCACAATACGGCGATAGTCGCCAGACCGATCTGGAGCGGCGTCAGCGCGGCGCCGAACAGCTCGGTGCCATAGCCGACAGCGGAGATGGCGATAGCCACGTTGGCGATCAGCAGCGAGACGCCGTAGGTATAGTTCGCCATAAAGTTGCCGGATTTACCGAAGGCATATTCGGCGTAACCGCCCATGCCGCCGGATTTACGGCTAAACATACCGCATTTCGCAAACGCCCAGGCCAGCGCCATCGAGCCGACGGCGGTGACCAGCCAGGAGATAATGGATATCGTGCCGACTTCAGACAGTTTGGTCGGTAGCATGATGATCCCGGAGCCCATCATGTTGACCATAGTCAGAATTGTGAGCTGCACGACACCCATTTTATTGGATTTAGGTTTACTCATAATTTTTCCTCCTTCAGCAGGGAGCGCTGCGCGTCACGAGGTTTAATGACGTAGCACCAGACCTGCTTACGGCCGTCGTGTTCTTCGATATAAACGCCCTGCAGTTCAGGCGCAAAGCCCGGCAGCAGGTTGATCCCTTCTTCCAGGGCGCTGAAGTAACGCAGGACAGAACCGCCCCAGATTTCACCCGGAACTACACACAGCACTCCCGGCGGGTAAGGCAGAGCGCCTTCAGCCGCGATACGACCTTCCGCTTCCGGCAGGCGAACCAGTTCGACCTCGCCGCGCAGATAGGCATAGTTGGCCTCTTGCGGATTCATACTGACTTTCGGGAAATGCGATTTACGGAACATCTCTTTTTGCAGCTGTTTCACGTTGTGCCGCGCATAGAGATCGTGCATCTCCTGGCAAAGCTGACGCAGGGTGTAGCCGGCATAACGCGCTTCATGCTGTTTGTAGATGGACGGTAATACTTCCGCTAACGGCGCATCAGCTTCCAGCAGTTTTTCGAAACGAGCCAGCAGGGCGACAAGCTGTTGTAACTTCGCCATGTCTTCTGCCGGCGTCAGCAGGAACAGAATGGAGTTGAGGTCGCATTTTTCCGGCACAACGCCGTTCTCGCGCAGGAAGTTGGCGAGGATCGTGGCAGGAACGCCAAAGTCTTCATATTCGCCGCTCGCTGCATTAATGCCCGGTGTGGTGAGCAGCAGTTTGCAAGGGTCGACAAAGTACTGATGTTCGGCATAGCCTTCAAACGCATGCCAGTGTTCTCCCGGAACGAAGTGGAAGAAGCGCAGATCGCTGGCGATCTCTGATGTCGGGTATGACTGCCACGGCTTACCATCAATCAGTTCCGGTACGAACGGACGGATGTGATGACAGTTTTCGAGGATCAATTTACGGGCATCGATGCCGTTAACCACGCAATCCATCCACATATTGCGACCGCTGACGCCTTCGTGCATTTTGGCGTTAACGTCCAGCGCGGCGAACAGCGGATAGAACGGGCTGGTGGAGGCGTGCATCATAAAGGCGTTGTTCATGCGCTTATGCGGAACGTAGCGCGATTGCCCTTTGATATGGCTATCTTTTTTATGGATCTGCGAGGTCTGGGAGAAACCGGCTTGTTGTTTGTGAACGGACTGCGTCACCAGAATACCCGGGTCGTTTTCGTTCAGTTCCAGCAGCAGCGGTGAACAATCGGCCATCATCGGAATAAATTGTTCATAGCCGACCCAGGCGGAGTCAAACAGGATGTAGTCGCACAGATGACCAATTTTATCGACGACCTGACGGGCGTTATAAATGGTACCGTCGTAGGTGCCTAACTGGATGACGGCCAGACGGAATGGACGTGCTTCGCGGGCACGCTGCGGCGCGACTTCGCTAATCAGCTCGCGCAGGTAATCTTCTTCGAAGCAGTGAGCGTCGATCCCGCCGATAAAACCATACGGGTTACGCGCGGTTTCCAGATAAACTGGCGTTGCGCCCGCCTGCAATAATGCGCCGTGGTGGTTAGATTTGTGGTTGTTACGGTCAAACAGTACCAGATCGCCCGGCGTTAACAGCGCGTTGAGTACGACTTTGTTAGAGGAGGAGGTCCCGTTCAGCACAAAGTAGGTCTTATCGGCGTTAAAGACTTTCGCCGCATGTTGCTGCGCAATGCAAGGTGCGCCTTCGTGAATCAGCAGATCGCCCATCGCCACGTCCGCGTTGCATAGGTCGGAGCGGAAGAGCGTTTCGCCAAAGTATTCCACGAACTGATTACCGGCAGGATGACGGCGGAAGAATTCGCCGCCCTGATGCCCCGGGCAGTCAAATGCGCTGTTGCCCTGGTTGACATAATCCACCAGCGCGCGGAAAAACGGCGGACGTAACTGCGTTTCGTAGTGGCTTGCTGCGGTTTCCAACTGGCGACCATAGAAGGCAGTACGGGATTCATTATATTCGAATACACCAGAGATACGCGGCAAATACTCAGGCGGTACGCGCCCTTCGTCATGAGTCGCGACAAACACGGGAATACCGTAACCCGTTGCGTCGATTTCATCGAGTTTTCCGTGTTCAATGTCGTCGATGGATAACACGATGGCAGCCACGTCGATGAAACGACTCTCATCAACATTTACAATATTACGGTGTGTAGAAAAACAATCCGGGCAATGACGGCTAACGGCAATTTTTAATTCTGACATTTTTTCATCTCTTTATTTCAGGTAATAGCAGGCCCTCAATTTCTCGCATGAGAAACTGATTCTTCCGGAAAAAATCAAAGCTATCCCGCTGATAAAAAAATCAGTAAATTAGCTTTATTTTAGATGTAATAAATCCCAACCCGTCCGGTTGCAGGAAATTCAGGATTTAAGGAGTTGAGTACTACGATATACAGGCAGAAACCGTGATAACTAAAATTGCGCTGAGTCGGAATTTCTTCTATCAAACCAGATGGTTAGCTGGCTGGACGTAAAGGAATTACCGTACTGTCGCTTTTAACAATTCGAGTTATTTAGGCAATAGACCTGAATGACATAAGGGTCGGAAAGACCTGTATGCTGAAGTACCCGTAGCAGAAAAACTACCGGGCATTAAAGAAATGAAAATCGAAACTATTACGGTGGGCAAACATCATAATATGCGTTGTCCGCCTTATATGGGGCATAAAACGATTATTATTTTCCATTTTGAGGTCCTTTCATTGATTTATTGAAAGCATGGATATTTTATCCAGGGAGCGCCAGCGATCTGTGAACCAGATCAACAAAAAACGATCATTTGAAAAATAATTAGTCGGCGATTATGCATATCGTGCTGTGAAATAACGGATTGTTTCTTAAATGTTAATTATATGTTTTTTATATCCTTCATAAAATATAATATCGCCGCGAAAATAATTATTCGCGACGCCGAAAATAAATGACATAAAAATTAGAAGTTATTTAAAAATAATGAATGGCTATTCACGGCATAAAGCGATAGCCAATTCCGGTTTCGGTAATAAAATGGCGTGGGCGGGTGGGATCTTGTTCCAGTTTCTGGCGTAAATGTCCCATATAGATGCGCAAATAGTGGCTATGCTCCACGGCGTTAGGGCCCCAGACCTGGTTTAATAACTGCCGTTGGGTTAATACCTTGCCGGCATTATTGAGTAATACCGCCAGCAGGCGGAACTCAATCGGCGTCAGATGGATTTCTTCGTCGCCACGGTGGATCAACCGTGCGGCGAGATTGACCGTCACGCCGGAAAAGCGGACGATCGGATCGGCGCAAGGGCTGGCGGCGTGCCGTCGCAGCGCGACGCGCAAACGCGCCTGCAGCTCGCCAATGCCGAATGGCTTGCTCAGGTAATCATCAGCTCCAGCGTCAAGCGCGGCAATCTTATCGCTTTCTTCGCTGCGGGCGGAAAGGACAATCACCGGTATTGCGCTCCACTGACGCAGGTCGCGAATAAAATCGATTCCGTCGCCGTCCGGCAGGCCGAGATCGAGAATAATCAGATCGGGCTTTCGCGTGGCGGCTTCCAGTAAACCACGTTGTAATGTTTCAGCTTCATACACGCGCAGACCGTCGCCTTCCAGCGCGGCGCGCAGAAAGCGGCGGATGGCCTGTTCATCTTCAACAATCAGAACGTTTGTCACATATCCTCATGAAAATCATCAAGTTCAGGTGGCTTTCCTTGCGGCAGCGTCACACGGAAACAGGCGCCGCCCTGCGGTCGATTATAGGCGGTAAGCGTGCCGCCGTGTACCTCTACGATAGCATGGCAAATCGCCAGCCCCAGCCCCACGCCGGGGACGGCGGACTCTTTGTTGCCGCGGGCGAACTTATCGAAAATCTTCTGTTCTTGCCCCGCAGGAATACCCGGCCCGTTATCCCAGACATCCAGTTGTAAACGATCGTCCTTAACCGCAGCATCAATGCCGATACTGGCCTGCGGCCCGGCGTACTTAACGGCGTTTTCCAGCAAGTTGATCAGGACACGCTCAAATAAGGGGCCATCGACATGGATAAGCGTTAACTGTTGCGGCAGCGACAATGTAATCGGATGCAATAAACCCGGCTCTAACATCTGTAACGCGCTACCGACGACCTCTTCCAGCGTCAGCCACTCTTTTTTAAGATTAAACCCGCCGGACTGAATACGCGCCATATCCAGCAAATTATTCACCAGCCGGGTGGTGTTGAGAATATGCTGGCGGATTTCACTGGCCTGACGCGCGTGGGGCGATCCTGCGCTGGCTAAATCCAGCGTCAAAATTTCCGCCTGGCCGAACAATACCGTCAGCGGCGTGCGTAAATCATGCGATAGCGCCGCCAGCAGAGCGTTGCGAATACTTTCGCGCTCGCTGGCGAGACGCGCCTGTTCTTCGCTGGCGGTTAGCGTCAGTCGTTCCAGCGCGTTGGCGACAAGCAGAGTAAATGTTTCCAGCAGGCGTTGCTGTTCCGGCACCATTAACTGACGCAAATTACCCGGTTCGACGATAGCCAGACCGTATGTTTTATCGGCGCTTTTCAGCGGCAGGATTTGATAAGGCACGCCAGGGAGGGTATCGGTGCCTGCGCCGGCAGGCTGGCCTTTATCAAAACTCCAGCGCGCAATTGCGTCGTCCCACGGCGTCATGCCTTGCTGGTGGGTGAGAGGCAGCAACTTACCGTTAGCATCAGGTAACAAAATTTGGCTGCGCGCCTGGAACGTCGAGGCGATAAACCGCTCGCTGGTCGCGGCGATATCATGTTCGCTACGCCCGACGGCCAGCGCTTTAGACATTTCATATAAATGGCGGGTACGCTGTTCCCGATAACGGGCGACGCGCGCCTGATAGCGCACCCCGGCAGTAAGATTGCCAATCACCAGACCAACCGTCAGCATCACGGCAAAGGTCAGCAAATATTGCACGTCCGAAACGGCGAGCGTACCGCGTGGCGCGATAAAAAAGAGATCGAAACTCGCCACGTTAATCACCGTCGCCACCACCGACGGCCAGCGTCCGTAAAGCAGCGCAATCACCACTACGCCCAGCAAATAGAGCATCACCAGATTGGCGGCGTCGAAGGTGACAAGCCACTGCATAGCGATAAGCGTGGTGATGGCGCAAAGCGCCACGGCGACCAGACAGCCCTGAATCTGCCCACGCCATTTCTCTTTAAAAGGTCGGTTATCAGGCGTTTGCGCCAACGCGCGGGCAGGCGGTTCTTCCAGCGCGACGATCACCTGATCGAGATCCGGCGCGCGCCTGGCAAGACGGTCGGCGAAAGCGTCACGTCGCCACCAGCGTCGCGACGCCGGGCGGCCCATGACGATTTTCCCCAGATTATGTTCGCGGGCATAGCGCACGACCGCTTTCTCTTCGGCGGGATCGGACAGGGTGGCGGTTTCCGCGCCAAGCTCCTGCGCCAGGCGCAGCGCGCTTAAAATGGCCCGCCGTTGTTTTTCCGGTAAGCGGTGTAACGTTGGCGTTTCGACATAGACGGCGTGCCAGACGCTGCCGAGCCGGGAGGCCAGACGCGCCGCGGTACGCACCAGTTTTTCGCTGCCGGTGTTATGCCCGATACACAGTAAAATCGCATCGCGGGTATGCCATACTTTTTCTTCGCCCGGATGCGCGCGCCAGGCGCGCATCTGATCGTCCACGCGATCGGCTGTCCGGCGTAGCGCCAGCTCGCGGAGGGCGATCAGATTGCCCTTGCGGAAAAAATGTTCAATAGCGCGTTCCGCCTGACCGGCGATATACACTTTACCTTCGTTGAGCCGTTGGCGCAGATCGTCGGGCGGCAGATCGACCAGTACGACTTCATCGGCGGCATCAAAAAAGGGATCGGGGACGGTTTCGCGCACCTGAATCCCCGTGACGCCGCTCACCACATCATTCAGACTTTCCAGATGTTGTACGTTCACGGTGGTGAAAACGTCGATTCCCGCTTCCAGCAGCTCTTCAATATCCTGCCAGCGCTTAGGATGGCGTGAGCCAGGCGCGTTACTGTGCGCCAGCTCATCCATTAAAATCAGCGCCGGACGCCGGGCGAGGGCGGCATCCAGGTCAAATTCGCGAATTTGCCGCCCCCGGTGCGAGTGACGTTTTGGCGGCAGAATGGTCAGTCCGTCAAGTAGCGCGGCGGTCTCTTTACGGCCATGCGTCTCTACCACGCCGATCACCACATCCAGCCCCTGCGCTCGCAGCCGCTGCGCTTGCGCCAGCATCGCCCAGGTTTTTCCGACGCCTGCGCAGGCGCCGAAGAAAATTTTCAACTTCCCCCGGTGGGGCGGGGGCGTTTGTTCCAACAAGCGATCCGGATCAGGACGCAAGGGTTCGTCGTTCATTTCGCTCTGTGTCCCTGTAGCGCATCCAGCGCCAGATTAAGCTCAACAATATTCACCACCGGTTGCCCAAGAAAGCGCGCCAGCGGCCTGTGCGTATATTCTGCAACCAGTTGCGCGACCTGTTCAACGGGAAGCTGGCGAGCCGCCGCCACGCGGGGGATTTGCCATGCCGCGGCGCCGGGCGTCAGATTATTATCCAGCCCGCTTGCCGAGGCCGTCGCCAGCTCAACCGGAACCGCGGAACTCGCCTGGGGGTTAGCGGCGCGTAGCGCGGCGACGCGGGCCTGTATTTGCGCATCCAGTTCGGGATTGCTGGCGGCCAGGTTGCTTCCGCCCGACGCCAGTGGATTATAAGGCGTATCGGCGGTGGCGGAGGGCCGGCCATGAAAATAACCCGCGGCGGTAAACGATTGTCCGATAAGCGCTGAGCCGCGTATCACATTGTCTTTATGAATCAGCGAGCCATTAGCCTGCCAGGGAAACCACCACTGCCCCAACGCCGTGGTCAGAAGCGGATACACTCCACCGGTCAATAACAGCAGAAATAACATTGTCGAAAAAGCAGGACGTAAACCGATCATCATACACCTCATGCCAGACCCAGCAGGGTCAGCAGCACATCAATCACTTTGATGCCAATAAACGGCACCACCAGACCACCCAGACCATAGATCCATAAATTACGGCGCAGCATGGCCGATGCGGAAAGCGGCTTATAACTCACGCCTTTTAATGCCAGCGGGATCAGAAAAATAATAATCAGGGCGTTAAAGATCACCGCGCTCAGAATGGCGGAGTTCGGCGAATGCAGCCCCATCACGTTGAGCGCGTTTAGCTGCGGATAGGTAGCGGCAAACGCGGCGGGAATAATGGCGAAATATTTCGCTACATCATTCGCGATACTGAAAGTGGTGAGCGAGCCGCGCGTCATCAGCATCTGCTTACCGATATGCACTACTTCAATCAACTTGGTCGGGTTAGAGTCCAGATCCACCATATTACCGGCTTCTTTTGCCGCCTGGGTGCCGGAGTTCATCGCTACCGCGACGTCAGCCTGCGCCAGCGCCGGGGCATCGTTAGTGCCGTCGCCGGTCATGGCGACCAGCCGTCCTTCCGCCTGATATTGACGGATCAGCGCCAGCTTGGCTTCCGGCGTGGCTTCGGCAAGAAAATCGTCCACACCGGCTTCGGCGGCAATCGCTGCCGCCGTCAGGCGGTTATCGCCAGTGATCATCACCGTTTTAATGCCCATCTTTCGTAGCTGGGCGAAACGTTCTTTAATGCCGCCTTTAACGATATCCTTGAGGGCGATAACACCCAGTACGCGCGCGCCTTCCACGACCACCAGCGGCGTCGCGCCCAGACGCGCCACGTTCTCGACGTTTTGCTCGACATCGGCGGGAAAATGGCCGCCATTGCTCTCGACATGACGCCGAATCGCGTCCACCGAGCCTTTACGGATCATCCGGTTATCGATATTAATCCCGCTCATGCGGCTTTGCGCGGTAAACGGAACAAAGGTGGCATGAAGCGACTGCACATCGCGTTCACGCAGGTTAAAGCGCTGTTTGGCGAGGATCACAATGCTGCGGCCTTCCGGCGTTTCGTCGGCCAGCGAAGCGAGCTGCGCGGCGTCAGCCAGCGTGCGTTCGTCCACCCCTCGGGCGGGTATAAAATCGGACGCCTGGCGGTTGCCGAGCGTGATAGTGCCGGTTTTATCCAGCAGTAACACGTCGACATCGCCCGCGGCTTCTACGGCGCGGCCGCTGGTGGCGATGACGTTCGCGCCCAACATTCGGCTCATTCCGGCTACGCCAATGGCGGAGAGTAGCCCGCCGATGGTAGTGGGGATCAGGCACACCAGCAACGCCACCAACACGGTGACGCTGACCGCGTTACCGCCCCAGGCGGAGAAGGGCCACAGAGTGGCGGTCGCCAGTAAAAAGACAATGGTCAGGGCAATGAGCAAAATCGTCAGGGCAATCTCGTTAGGCGTTTTCCGCCGCTGTGCGCCTTCCACCATCGCGATCATCCGGTCAAGAAAGGTTTCGCCAGGATTGACGCTACAGGCAATCACCAGCCAGTCGGAAAGAATTCGCGTGCCGCCGGTGACAGAGGCGAAATCGCCGCCGGACTCGCGGATCACGGGCGCGGATTCGCCGGTAATCGCACTTTCATCCACCGAGGCGCCGCCTTCGATGACCTCGCCGTCGCAGGGAATAATATCGCCCGCTTTGACCAGGACAATGTCGCCTTTCCGCAGTTCAGCGGCGAGCACGTTATCGGCCTGCGCATCATGGCGCGGGGCGCGCAGACGGCGAGCGAACGCGGTCTTTTTCACCCCTTTCAGACTGTTTGCCTGGGCTTTACTGCGGCCTTCCGCCAGCGCTTCGGCAAAATTGGCGAACAGTACGGTGAACCATAACCACAGACTGATCACCCCTGTAAACAAGGCGCTTCCCGTTATTTGTCCTGTTACCATAGCGAGCGTTAACAGAGTGGTTAGCACGCTGCCGGCCCAGACCACAAACATCACCGGGTTACGCCACTGGGCGCGTGGGCTTAATTTTTTTACGGCATCCGTTAGCGCCTGTACGAGTAAAACAGGTTCAAACAGCGCCAGTTGCTTGCGACTCATATCAATGTACTCCGCATCGCTCAAGGTAAAGAGAAATGTTCCGCTACCGGGCCAAGCGCCAGGGCAGGAATAAATGTCAGCGCGCCGACCAGCAGTACCGTGCCGATGAGCAGTCCAATAAATAGCGCGCCGTGGGTCGCCAGCGTTCCCTGACTGGCCGGCTGTACTTTTTTACTGACCAGCGATCCGGCGATGGCCATGACAGGAATAATCACGCCGAAACGTCCGACGAACATGCAGAACGCCAGCAAACAGTTCCAGAAAGGCGAGTTAGCGCTCAGACCCGCAAAGGCGCTACCGTTATTGTTGGCGGCAGAGGAGACGGCATATAGCACTTCGCTAAAACCGTGCGGGCCAGGGTTCAGCATTGCGCTGCGTCCGGCATCCGTCATCATCGCCAGCGCCGAACCCAACAAGACCAGCATCGGCGTGACCAGAATCGCCAGCGCGGTCATTTTCATTTCGCGCACGTCGATTTTTTTCCCCAGATATTCCGGCGTGCGACCGATCATCAGCCCCGCGATGAACACCGCCAGCAGGACAAACAGCAACATGCCGTACAGGCCTGAACCGACGCCGCCAAAGACCACTTCGCCAATTTGCATCAGCCACATCGGCACCATACCGCCCAGAGCGGTAAACGAGTCGTGCATGGCATTTACCGCCCCGCAGGACGCCGCGGTCGTGACGACGGCAAACAGGCTGCTGGCCAGCACGCCAAAGCGTGTTTCTTTACCTTCCATGTTGACGCTACTGTCCGCGCCTGCCGCCAACAGATGTGGATTTCCCTGAACTTCCGCCCACATCACTACCGCTACGCAGACCACAAAAATGAATGACATTGCCCACAGTAGCGCGCGTCCCTGACGGCGATCGCCCGCCGCTTCGCCAAAGGCGAAACAGAGCGCGGCTGGAATCAAAAATATCGCCAGCATCTGCGCCAGATTAGTGAGCGCGGTGGGGTTTTCGAACGGATGCGAAGAGTTGGCGTTAAAGAAACCGCCGCCGTTGGTGCCAAGCATTTTGATCGCCTCCTGCGAAGCAACCGGCCCCATCGGCAAGAGTTGTTTAGCGCCTTCAAGAGTGGTGATGGGCTGATAAGCCGACAGGTTTTGCGGTACGCCCTGTTGGATAAAAAACAGCGCGATAATTAACGCGACAGGAAATAATATCCATAGCGTAATGCGTACCAGATCTTGCCAGGCATTACCCAGCGTGTGCACATTCTGGCGCGTAAAGGCGCGGATAAGCGCAAAAACCACCGCAATCCCGGTCGCCGCCGACAGGAAATTTTGCACCGTCAGCCCGGCCATCTGGCTAAAGTAGCTCAGCGTGCTTTCGCCGCTGTAGGCTTGCCAGTTGGTATTGGTGACAAAGCTGACGGCGGTATTCAGCGCCAGATCCCAGGACAGACCCGGTAGCCGCTGCGGATTTAAGGGCAACCACTCCTGCCAGAATAGCAGGCAAAACAGGATGCCCAGTCCCAGCAGATTGAGCGTCAGTAGCGCCAGTAAATACTGACGCCAGTTCATTTCATGGTCGGTAATGCCAAGAGTCCGCCAGAGGATACGCTCAACGCCAGCCACGCCCGGCAACGGAACGGCGGCGATGAGCCTTGCCAGGCCCGAACCCAACGGTTTCGCCAGTACCAATAAAATCAGTAAAAAACTGGCGATCAGTAAAAATCCTTGCGCGGCCATCAGAACGCCTCCGCATTAATCAGGGCATAGACCAGATAACCTAAAAGTAAGAAAACCAGCACGATGCCGGTTATCACGCCTGCACTCACAGAGCACCTCCAGTGGCATTGTTTTACTCCTGAGAAAGGTAATTTTTTGGCTGCAAAGATTTCGCAAAAATTGGCGGGCGGAGTGTAAAAAAAGTATAAAAATGGCAAAGACCATTATTTAACTAATGATTAGTATTAATTTAACCTTTTTGTAACTAATTTACGCGTTGAATGTAAATCTGCTGGAAAAGCGTGAAAATAAGTGGTCGGATGAGTAGTAAAATTACACCGAAAGCGGTACTATTTTAATCAGGTAACGAGGTTCAATTTTTCGGTGCTATTCACCGATTCAATCTATACCGGGGCGGGTAGCCTCGGTATAAAGGGGGGAAACGTATGGAACACTATAAAGACTATCCGGCGCATGTCATTTTTGCCCGTCGTGCTTTCGCGGTGATCGCAGGCGTGCTGGCGCTGCCAGTGATGCTCTTCTGGAAAGACCGCGCGCGTTTTTATAGTTATCTGCACCGTGTCTGGTCGAAAACCAGTGATAAACCGGTATGGATGGCGCAGGCTGAAAAAGCCACCTGCGACTTTTATTAATCGCGACCAGCCTGAAAAACCGTCAGCCGCCACGCTGGCGGTTTTTTTGTCTGTGAGCAATCCGGCGATCTCAGGCTCAAATACCGCAGCAGAGATTTGATATGGTGGGAAAAGACAGCGTAAATTTCAGGACCAATGCTTTGCGTTGTTAAAGGTGTTGGCGCTTTATCCTGCAACTCAAAATATTTAAAGCACATATAAAGTTTGCCAGCATTATCATGCCGGGAAACTAATTCGACAATTCTTTGAAAAATACGCTTTTATTGCCAAATAAAATTTATCTGCGTTGTTTATATTCTTATTTGCAATATCTGCATGAAATATAGAAATGACAAATATATATGAGCGATATTATTTATTTAAAAATAGTCGGCGAACGTCAGGGGATGATATCCGAAGGCTGCGGCAGTGAACCCTCTGTCGGTAATCGTTACCAGACCGGACATGAAAATGAAATTTTTGTTTTTAGCCTGCAGGCGATGGTCAGCAGTACTGTGGACGGCGTCAACCATCATGGGATTCGCTTTTGTAAGCCGATTGATAAAAGCTCGCCGCTGTTTGCCCAGGCAATAAATAACAATGAGCGTTGCTCTCTGGATTTTAGCTTTTATCGTATTAACCGCTGGGGAAGGTGGGAGAAGTATTATCATATTGAGGTTCGTGGAGCGGGTATTACAACATACTTAATGCATTCCCAAACAGAGGGGATACCTGAAGAATTTATCACAATACATTATGATTATATCCGCTCAAAACATCTGATAGCCAATACGGAATACAGTGTCCTGTTAACGCCAGAAAACTACAATCGACTTTTTTCGGCAACCCTTCCCGTGGTTGAACCACCTGATATCCCTGCAAAAAAACGAGAAATTGTCTTAACCATTGGCGTCTTCTTTGACGGTACAGGAAATAATCTGCTCAATACGAACTTACGGATGCAGAAATGCAATCCAGAAAACTATGGCCTTGATGCGCGGACGTTAACGGAGTTTAACCAGCGTTGTATAAAGAAAACGGGCTTTGACGGAACGGAAGCAGGCAGTTATCTGAATTATTATACGAATATTTACTGGTTGAATGAGTTGTATCATAAAGAACCAGAGCTTAAAGATGGGGTAAAGAATATTCAACGCGATATCTATATCGAAGGTATTGGCACCGAGAATAACAAAGCCGATTCACTGTGGGGGATGGGCTTGGGGAATAACGATACCGGGGTTATTGCCAAAACCGATCGCGCGATGATCCAACTGCGCAGGATACTGACGGAAGTAACTGGCGCTCTTCAGGGCAAAGACATTACGATCGCGGGTTTGCAGTTTGATGTCTTTGGGTTCAGCCGCGGCGCCGCTGCCGCCCGCCACTTTACCAACCGCGTCTTTGAGCAAGATCCTGTGCTGGTCAGGACGATCGCGACCGCTTTTCAGCCCGTTGAATACCAGGGGAAACCGGCAGGTGAGGTGCAATTTTTGGGCCTTTTCGACACCGTCACCGCCGTGGGGGGAATGCTGGACGGTCTTGACCCCCATGACGGTAATAATCTGGCGGTTAAAATAGGTTTACCGCCGGGGGTGGCAAAACAGGTTTTTCATCTGACGGCGATGCACGAGTGCCGTTATAACTTTTGCCTCAATAGCATCAAAGCGCAATGGCCTGAATTAAGCTTGCCGGGGGCTCATGCCGATATTGGCGGGGGATATAACCCGCAGGAAGAGGAATATCTTTTTTTGAGTCGGCCCGCTGTTGAAACTGTATTAGCCGACGTGCCGACAGAGGCGACCCGCGTCTATCAAAAGGCGGTCCAGCAGGCAGACTCTTTGCCGTATTACTTTGCGCTGGCGCCCATATTGCCGTCAGGCGTTATGAAGGTCGAGACCAATACGGATGAAAAGGTATCGCCGGATCACCTTGGTAATGCGAAAAAGCGCGTAGCCGCTGCGGTCACCTTCCAGCGAATTGTCAGCAATGACTGGTCTAAAGTTGCTCTTCGGGTAATGTATGAGGTCGCCAAAGAGGCTGGCGTTGTGTTTGATGCTATGCAGGAGAATAATGATTATTCCTGGCCGACGGAACTGGATGCGATATGCCAGAAAGCCTTATCACAAGCAAAAAATGTCTTTAATGGGGCCAATTCGCTTCAGTTTTCTTCAGATGAGTTGAACACTATCGGCAAGTATATTCACTGTTCGGCCAACTGGAATGCCGTTGATTATCATCTGAAAAATAATATTTCCTCTGCGGTCTCGTCTTCTGAGACATTTAGTTTTGTTAACCGGCCGGATGAAAACTGGACCCGGACTGTTTATGACATGGCAGGGAATTCTCAAAAATGACGCGTAATTTCAGGTTGTTACTGCTGGGCGGTTTGCTGGGACTGTCGGTTACCGCAACCAGTAAAGAGTTAACTTCGCTACTTGCTCCCTATGATGAGTGGTATTTCAATTTTTTCTATCCAAATGCGTTGCCAGCGAAAGTAACCTATGTGGAATTGCTGGACACGGATGGAATACTGTATCGGTACAGGATGCTGGGAAGCACAAACGCCAGTTCAGCCAGTGTTGGAAAATGGAATGAAGAGGTGATGGGTATCCATTCAGATTTCAATAAGGCTAAAAATCCTCCCCAGGCTATGCATTTCTGTTGGGATTCGATAATCGATAAAAAAGTGTATGAGACGTGGATAACGTTTGGTTATCCGGTCTGGGAAATGATGCTGACCCCTTACCCGTCGCCATGGGATGCCAGCATACAGGAATACCACCGTTATCTGGTAATCGGTCTGGCGCCGGAAGGCAGGGTGCGAGTCTGGCTGGTAAATAATGGCAAGCCCAATACGCGATTAACGGAGGACAAAGATATCGTGGTTGAGACGGTATCCGGTGAAAAACTGGCGATGTGCAAGGGGGTAACCAGATTTAGCCGTGGATATAAATATATAAAAGAAACCGAAGATTTTATCAAAGATAAAAAATACCCTTACGGCAACTGGTAAGGGGAATGGGGCATCTGAAAAAACCGTCAGCCGCCACGCTGGCGGTTTTTTTATGCGCCAGGGTCTACACTGTTTAACGCTATTCGCCGTGACGTTTCATCTTTCAGGAGTTGTATGCCCACCCATTTAGTCTGGTTCAGGCGCGATCTGCGTTTACAGGATAACCTTGCGCTGGCCGCCGCCTGCCGCGATGAATCCGCGCGGGTGCTGGCGCTTTATATTTCCACCCCCGCGCAGTGGCAGGCCCATGATATGGCGCCGCGGCAGGCGGCATTCATCAGCGCGCAGCTCAATGCGCTACAGGCGGCCCTTGCAGAGAAAGGCATTCCGCTGCTGTTTCATGAAGTGGCGGATTTTAACGCCAGTATTGAAACGGTCAAAAACGTTTGCCGACAGCATGACGTCAGCCATCTGTTTTATAACTATCAGTATGAGTTTAACGAGCGTCAGCGTGATGCGGCGGTGGAAAAAACGCTGCCCTCTGTCATCTGCGAAGGCTTTGACGATAGCGTGATTCTGGCGCCCGGCGCGGTGATGACCGGCAATCATGAAATGTATAAAGTTTTTACGCCGTTTAAAAACGCCTGGTTGAAACGGCTAAAAGAGGATATCCCGCCGTGCGTTCCGGCCCCGAAGATCCGGGTGAGCGGCGCGCTTTCTACACCCTTAACGCCAGTCTCGCTTAACTACCCGCAACAGGCGTTTGACGCCGCGCTTTTCCCGGTGGAAGAAAACGCGGTTATCGCGCAGCTACGTCAGTTTTGCGCGCAGGGCGCAGACGAGTATGAGTCACAGCGGGATTTCCCTGCGGTCGACGGCACCAGTCGGCTTTCCGCCAGCCTGGCGACGGGCGGCCTGTCGCCGCGAAAGTGCCTGCACCGATTACTGGCGGAGCAGCCGCAGGCGCTGGACGGCGGACCGGGAAGCGTCTGGTTGAATGAACTCATCTGGCGGGAATTTTACCGTCATTTAATGACCTGGTATCCGGCATTATGCAAACACCAGCCGTTTATCCGCTGGACAAAACGCGTCGCGTGGCAGGAGAACCCGCACTATTTTCAGGCATGGCAGAAAGGCGAAACCGGTTATCCCATTGTCGATGCGGCGATGCGCCAGCTTAACGCGACGGGCTGGATGCATAACCGTTTACGCATGATTACCGCCAGCTTTCTGGTAAAAGATCTGTTGATTGACTGGCGGTTGGGGGAGCGCTATTTCATGTCGCAGCTTATTGACGGCGATCTTGCCGCCAATAATGGCGGCTGGCAGTGGGCCGCCTCAACCGGTACTGACGCCGCGCCTTATTTTCGTATTTTTAATCCCACGACTCAGGGAGAGAGGTTCGATCGCGACGGCGAATTTATCCGCCAGTGGCTACCGGCATTACGCGATATCCCTGGAAAAGCGATTCACGAGCCGTGGCGGTGGGCGGAAAAAGCGGGAGTCGTGCTTGATTATCCTCGGCCCATTGTTGAACACAAACAGGCGAGAATCGCGACGCTTTCCGCCTATGAGGCGGCGAGAAAAGGGGCGTGATACAGGCCCGGTAGCGCAAACTACCGGGCCTTCTGCTATCAGGATTCGACGGCCAGCGCGCGGCTTTTGAATTTGAAGGACTGATACAGCCAAATCAGCAGGACAACCCCTACGCAGGCTAGCGCGCCCCAGGTGATCTGTTCAAAAACATCCACATAGGCGTTGATGGCGTAATTAACCGCGCCGCTGGCGTCGAAGGCGCTTTGCGAGGTCTGGTCAGCGATGACGCCTGCCAGATAGTTAGCTATCGCGCCGGACAGCAGCATATAAATTCCGGTTAATACGCCGGTGACGCCGGGGATATCAATGCGCGTAATTTGCGACATGGCGACCGGGTCGATAAACAGCTCGGCAAAGCCCATCACCGCCAGTCCCAGCACCATTAGCGGCATTGAAGAGTGTCCGTAAGCGGCGGACCAGCGTGCGCTCAGGGTCAGAATACAGAATCCGGCGCTCATCAGACCAAGACCCAGCGCGAATTTGCCCCAGATACGCACGGTGCGATTACCGCTTACGCTCTCTTTAACCAGCCAGGCCAGGACGACCCCACACAGCATCACGGCAAAGGCGTTCACCGACTGGAACATGGCGGTAGGAACGGAATAGCCCAGAATATCGCGGTTCACAAAGCGGTCGATATACAGGCTGATAGAACTGCCGCCCTGCTGGGCAAACGCCCAGAACAGCATACTGAACAGGGTCAGGGTGACAATCAGCCCCAGTTCTTTGCGCTGTTTGGCCGTTTGCGCCTGACGATAAATTTTTGCCAGCACGACCAGGCCGATCGCGGTCGCCACGATTAAGGCATAGACAGACCATTCTTTCCAGAACAGAACGGTAATCAGCAACGGCGCCGCTACCAGCAGAATTAACAGCCAGCCCCAGTTCGGCAGCAGGTAGTTTCTGGCGCACAACACGGCTTTATTCACGCCGGTAGTGTGGGTGAAATGACGATTTCCACACAGGAAGATCACTAACCCTGCCAGCATACCAATGGCGGCGAGCGCAAAGCCCATCGCCCAACTGTACTCCTCTTGCACATAGCCGCAGGCGATAGGCGCCACGATCGAACCAATATTACCCGCTGCGTAAAGCAGCGAGAACCCGCCATCGCGGCGCGGATCTTCCGGCTGGTACAGTTCGCCCAGCAGGCAGCTAATATTCGATTTAAACAGGCCGTAGCCGCAGACAATGATCGCCAGCGACAGATAAAGGAATGTCGGCGCGATCTCACTGGCGCCCAGCACTAAATGACCTATAGCCATTAAAAATGCGCCCAGCATGACTGCCATTCGGTTGCCAAGCACCTTATCCGCCAGATAGCCGCCAAGAATCGGCGTTACGTAGACCAGCGAACAATAAGCGCTGAATAACTCATAGGCGTGGTTATCGTCGTATTTTAGCTGATTGGTGAGATAAAGAATCAGTAGGGCGCGCATACCATAAAAGCTGAAGTACTCCCAAATTTGCAGGGCGACAACGTAGTAAATAGCGCGGGGTTGAGATGCTTGTTTATTCATCGTATTTCCGGGATAGAGACGCTGCGGCAAGAACGCGGCATTCTCAGATAATGCCTTTCTTTGTGGGCTTATTAAGCCTGCCGTATCGCCGTGTTTCCTTAAAGTTACCAACATGATACAGAACTGATTTTTTCTGCAATATGCGTTCTGATTGCATAAATATACATGAAACCGATCGTGTTTTGCTAAGTAATTTGCGCCAAACCCGGGGGTGATTGTTTCTTGATGTGTCAAACAAATGTTTATCGACGAACGGCCAACGGGAGGCTATGTTAACGGAGACTGAACCCGTAACGGGAAAGTAGAACGTGGGTTAAAGGGAGCGATGATGAAAAACACCGAGCTGGAACAACTGATTAACGACAAGCTGAACAGTGCGGCAATAAGCGATTATGCGCCGAATGGTTTACAGGTCGAAGGAAAAGAGACGGTACAGAAAATCGTTACCGGCGTGACCGCAAGTCAGGCGCTGCTCGATGAGGCGGTGCGTTTGCAGGCCGATGCGGTCATTGTTCATCATGGTTACTTCTGGAAAGGCGAGTCTCCGGTTATTCGCGGGATGAAACGCCGTCGCTTAAAAACGTTACTGGCAAATGATATTAACCTTTACGGTTGGCATCTGCCGCTGGATGCGCATCCTGAGCTGGGCAACAATGCGCAGTTGGCGGCGCTATTGGGCATTACCGTGAAAGGAGAAATTGAGCCGCTGGTGCCGTGGGGAGAGCTCTCAATGCCGGTGCCGGGGCTGGAACTGGCCTCATGGATTGAAGCGCGTCTGGGGCGTAAACCGCTATGGTGCGGCGATACCGGGCCAGAGAATGTGCAGCGTGTCGCCTGGTGTACCGGCGGCGGGCAAAGTTTTATTGATAGCGCCGCCCGCTTCGGCGTGGATGCTTTTATTACCGGCGAGGTGTCTGAACAGACCATTCATTCCGCGCGCGAACAGGGGCTGCATTTTTATGCCGCCGGGCACCATGCCACTGAACGCGGCGGTATTCGCGCCCTGAGCGAATGGTTGAACGAAAACACGGCGTTGGATGTGACGTTTATTGATATCCCTAACCCGGCATAACTGAGAGGTAATAAAGTGCAGCGAGCGCGTTGTTATCTGTTAGGCGAAACGGCAGTCGTCCTGGAACTTGAACCGCCGATTACGCTGGCGAGCCAGAAACGCATCTGGCGTCTGACGCAGCGTCTGGTCGATATGCCGAACGTGGTGGAAGCCATTCCCGGGATGAACAATATCACCGTGATCTTGCGGGAACCGCAAACCCTGGCGCTGGATGCGATTGAGCGTCTGCAGCGCTGGTGGGAAGAGAGCGAGGCGCTGGAGCCGGACTCGCGTTCGGTTGAGATCCCGGTGATCTATGGCGGCGCAGGCGGGCCGGATCTGGCGGCGGTGGCACGGCACAGCGGTTTGAGTGAAAAGCAGGTCGTGGAGCTACATGCCTCCGTTGAGTATGTCGTCTGGTTTTTAGGCTTTCAGCCTGGCTTTCCCTATCTTGGGAATTTACCAGAATCGCTCCATATGCCCAGACGCGCGGAGCCGCGCCTGCAGGTTCCGGCCGGTTCTGTCGGCATCGGCGGCGCGCAGACGGGTATTTATCCATTATCCACGCCGGGCGGCTGGCAGCTGATCGGCCTCACGCCGTTGAAGTTATTCGATCCGATGCGGGAGCCTCCGGTTTTGCTACGCCCTGGCGATAGCGTACGCTTTGTGCCGCAAAAGGAGGGAATATGCTGAATATTATTCGCGCGGGGATTTATACCTCCGTGCAGGATAGCGGGCGTCACGGCTTTCGTCAGTCGGGGCTGAGTCACTGCGGTGCGCTGGATAAACCCGCCTTTCAGACCGCTAATCTCCTGGTCGGGAACGATGCGAATGCCCCGGCGCTGGAAATCACTCTCGGTCAACTGGTTGTCGAATTTGAAAATGAGACCTGGTTCGCTCTTACCGGCGCAGGCTGCGAGGCGCAGTTGGATGATCAACCGGTCTGGACAGGCTGGCGATTGCCGGTAAAAGCGGGTCAGCGCCTCACGTTGCATCGACCGCTTCACGGGATGCGTAGCTATCTGGCGGTGGCGGGCGGTATTGCTGTGCCGGAGGTGATGGGATCGTGTAGTACCGATCTGAAGTCCGGTATCGGTGGGCTGGAAGGACGGCTGCTAAAAGATGGCGATCGGCTGGCGACGGGTAAAGCATCGCGACAGTTTAGCGGGCCGCAGGGCGTGAAGCAGTTACTGTGGGGGAATCGCATCCGTGCGCTGCCGGGGCCGGAATACCGTGAATTCGATCGCGCCTCGCAAGAAGCGTTCTGGCGTTCGCCGTGGCAACTCAGTCCGCAAAGTAATCGCATGGGCTATCGGTTGCAGGGACAATCGTTAACGCGGACAACGGATCGCGAACTGTTGTCGCACGGTTTGCTGCCCGGTGTCGTACAGGTGCCTTACAACGGTCAACCTATTGTGCTAATGAATGATGCCCAGACAACTGGCGGCTATCCGCGCATTGCCTGCATCATCGAGGCAGATATGTACCATCTGGCGCAGATCCCGCTAGGGCAACCGATCCATTTTGTGCAATGTTCGCTGGAAGAGGCGCTCAACGCGCGCCGCGAGCGTCAGCGCTATCTGGAACAGCTTACCTGGCGACTTCAGCATGAACATTGATTTAAATGCGGATTTGGGCGAAGGTTGCGCCAGCGACAGCGAATTATTAACGCTGGTCTCCTCCGCCAATATCGCCTGTGGTTTTCACGCTGGTGATGCGCAAACCATGCTGACCTGCGTGCGCGAGGCGCTGAAAAACGGCGTGGCGATCGGCGCGCATCCCAGCTTTCCGGATCGGGATAATTTTGGGCGGACGGCGATGGCTTTGCCGCCGGAAACGGTATACGCCCAGACGCTGTACCAAATCGGCGCGCTGGGGGCGATTGTTCAGGCGCAAGGCGGCGTGATGCGCCATGTCAAACCGCACGGTATGCTCTATAACCAGGCGGCGAAAGATCCCCATCTGGCACAGGCGATTGCGAAAGCGGTACACGACTATGATCCGTCACTGATACTGGTTGGACTGGCGGGAAGTGAGCTGATCCGGGCCGGTGAACGCTATCGCCTGGTGACGCGGCAGGAGGTGTTTGCCGATCGCGGCTATCAGGCCGACGGTAGCCTGGTGCCGCGCACGCAACCTGGCGCGCTGATTCACGACGAAGAGCAGGCGCTGGCGCAAACGCTGGATATGGTGCAAGCCGGGAGAGTGAAAAGCGTTACTGGTGTGTGGACGACTGTCACGGCGCAAACGGTGTGCATTCATGGCGACGGCGAATATGCGCTTGCATTCGCACGCAGTCTACGCGCCGCGTTCAATGCGCGTAATATACACGTTATTGTCTGAGAGCCAGACGATTGAAGCTATTATATTACGGCTGCTAAAAATTATCGTGTTCTGTTCTCTTAATGTCAGGAAGAGGGATTTATTCAATACTATATAAATCCCCTTATAATATATTATTTTAAAAATAACCAAGTGATGCTGTAATAGCCAGTATGATGAGCTTATTGCTGTTAGCAGCAGAATTTTTGAAAATCACTATGATATTGTTAGCTATCGCCATCTAATCAAACCTCCGGGGCGGGTAAACTACCTGACTCTTTATTACCCCTTTCTGATTGATTTACCTCACGATAGCCTCATTTTTAGCATTTATATTCCTCGTCATGACGACTTATCAGGAGATTGAAGCCAGATTGATTCGCTGTTTCACTATCACGTCATGGATAGCGTGCCAGATTGTCAGCTATATGGATTTTAAGCTGTTTACGCATAGCAACTTTTTTAGCGAAAATTAAACTCATCTGATCAGTGATTTTTTAGTATATTACTCATTTTGTTATGATGGATTTGTTTTGTGAAAAGAAAATATCTTACGCAAGAAGAGATTGAAAAACTGCTGTCAGCGACCGACAGAATGCCCTTCCCGGAAAGAAACCGCTGCTTAATCCTGATGGCGTTTATTCACGGCTTCCGGGCCAGTGAGCTGCTGGGGCTGCGCTTGTCGGATATTGATCTTGCAGGAAGACAGCTTTATATCCGGCGCCTCAAAAATGGCTTTTCAACGTGTCACCCCCTCCTTCCCGATGAGTATAACGTACTGAAAAGCTGGCTCAGGGCCAGGAAGTATCTTGAGAAAGGGGCTGACGGAGACTGGCTGTTCCTGTCGCTGCGACGGCATCCGCTCAGCAGGCAACAATTTTTTTACATACTTCGTGAGGCAGGGCGGTTAGCCGAATTAACGATAGCGCCACATCCTCATATGCTGCGACATGCCTGCGGCTACGCCCTTGCTGATAAAGGGATTGATACACGGCTCATACAGGACTATCTGGGGCACAGGAATATCCAGCACACCGTAAGATACACCGCAAGTAACGCCGGGCGTTTTCATGGAATATGGCGAAAAAAACGTCGAGTATAACCGTACGTTCTGATTCAAAAAGTTAAGTCCGCTTCGCGCTTTCATCATCCTCTCAGATTTACCCCTTCCACACAAGAGTCATGCAATCGTAATCTCTTGCTTATTAAGAAGTTATCCATATAACAATAAAAAAACTAAGGGAAAATTTACCTGGTCCAACCAGCACTATGCTGTATCCATTTTTGTCCTGCCTGCACAAAATGTTAATTTTAAGTGTTAAAAAAACGTATTAAATAATATTTAGTGCTGATTAATTATCATATCAAAGAATTAAATGCTTTATTTTACTTTTTGAATCATATTGTTAAATCACAGAGAAGTCTGTTCAGGGAAAGCTGATTTACATAATCAACATATAAATCAATGGATTACTGTGTTTTTTATTTGTCATTTTGTACTCCGCACAGGGCAGAATTACCCTGCGGCAGGAGCATTTACTACCAGGGGGACTGACGGCCTGTGCAGCCGAAAAGCAGAACCGGACAGGGTGTCAGAGTGCTGTGTTTAGATAGGGCCAGACGTCATTTTTCATACAGACATAGAATGGCTCCCGGTCCACGAAAGGGTGCGGACATGTTGTTTCCACAACACGAAGCTGCCGTTGCTGGCGCAGTGCCGGGTCGGCAATGGCCAGAGGAGAACAATCTGATGACGCAAGAATATGCGGAAATGTCCACCGGAAGGGGGGGCACCAGTAGGTGTCGGTACAGTATGGGCGCGAAAATATTTTTGCTCCTGCTGTCGGTCTCCACCGTCGCAGCGTTGTTCAGCCTGTACCAGGTTCTGACGTACTGATATGCAGACGTTAACCAGAGTACTGCCGCCTCTCCGGCTGATTATGTTTTGTCAGTCAGGCGAAAATCCTGCGCAGTTTCCGGATACCGGTGGCCTTTGCGTGGAGGACTGCGTTCGTCTCAGGACACCAGAAGGGCTGCTGGATCGGTTGCGTCGGTGGCCCGGCGCGATGGTGATATCCGCCGGACGGCCATCAACCCAGCTTCTGCTGTGGCAACAGGTTTTTCAGCGTTATCCGCGGACAGTGGTTTTTTGTAGCAGTAACGCGTTTTTACCGGTTGACGTCAGCGTGGAAGGTTATTTCCGCCATCTGAGGTTGATTAAACGCGCCATGTCGGTAAGGGTTCTGGCCAGAATGGCTGAGCTTGCCATATGGTCATCACTACAGACATCGCCTTACGAGGAGGAGATGAAAAACGCGTTGAGCGTACCGGAGCTGGTGATGGAGATAAATAGCCGCACGCTGGTCAGGTTACTGTCAGAGCGTCTGCCAAAACAGGGACGGCGGGTGCTGGGATTACTATTGTCAGGCTGTAGCCCGGAAATGACGGCCCGTATGCTGGGAACCGGCGTGAGGCAGGTCTGGCTCGCGGAGCAGACG
Source organism: Salmonella sp. 741265073_HBA (assembly GCF_046569105.1). NCBI lineage: Bacteria > Pseudomonadati > Pseudomonadota > Gammaproteobacteria > Enterobacterales > Enterobacteriaceae > Salmonella > Salmonella sp. 741265073_HBA. The sequence goes on from NZ_JBKFRY010000002.1 coordinate 454,329, forward strand.
CTGAAACAACGCTGGGATATCCCGACAGGAGTACCGCTATCTGATGCGGTAAGAATAAGGATACCGGACGTCGGCCCGGACATCAGTCAACAGAGTGCGTTGGTAAAAACTGGGGCCGATAACGCACCGGATTTATGCTGACAGCATATTTACATCATGCCGCGCGGTATTCAGACCCATTATGTTGCGTTCTGAATGAGTTATCTTCGCAAAATAAATATGGCAATCATCGTTGTCCAGAAATACCGCATAACGTGTGACATTAATGAATCTGTAATCAGTGCGAGGGTTTACGCGCTGTGGCGGTAGCGTGGAATTATCTGAATGCGTTGAGTAAATTTCATTTTACCCTACTGATATAAATGACAATGATTCTGGATAAACTATCTAATATTATCTGTGTCTGCGAACAGAGTGACAAAAATAATGCAACGTAAAAAGATACTAATTGTAGGTGCGGGCCTTTCAGGCGCAGTAATAGCACGCCAGTTAGCCGAACAGGGACATGTAGTCAATATTATTGATCAACGTTCGCATATCGGTGGTAACGCTTATGATGCCCGAGATGAGCACACGGGTATTATGGTGCACGTTTATGGTCCTCATATTTTTCATACTGATAATGAAACTGTATGGAATTATGTAAATAAATACGCTGAGATGATGCCTTATATCAATAAGGTTAAGGCCACAGTAAATGGTCAGGTATTTTCTCTACCTATCAATCTTCATACCATCAATCAATTTTTTGGTGTCGCCTGCTCACCTGATGACGCCAGGAAATTACTGCTTCAAAAATGTGATAGCACCATTCTGGAACCACAAAATTTTGAGCAACAGGCCTTGCGTTTCATTGGTGAAGAGTTATATGAAGCCTTTTTTAAAGGTTATACCATTAAACAATGGGGGCTTCATCCTTCCGCATTACCCGCTTCTGTATTGAAACGTATCCCTGTTCGCTTTAATTATGATGATAACTATTTCAATCATAAGTTTCAGGGAATACCAAAATTTGGTTATACACAAATGGTCAAGTCCATTGTCGAACACGAAAATATCGCTGTTGAACTATGTCGCTCCTTCACTCAGGAAATGCGGACAGATTATGATCATGTTTTTTTCAGTGGCGCGCTGGATGCCTTTTACTCCTGTCAATATGGCCGACTGGAATATCGTACATTAGACTTTAAAAAAATAATTTGCCAGAGTGATTATCAAGGATGCGCAGTAATGAATTATTGTTCAATAGATACTCCTTATACTCGGATTACTGAGCACAAATATTTTTCTCCGTGGGAGAGACATGAAGCTTCAATATGTTATCAAGAATATAGTCGGGAATGTGAAGCTGGTGATATACCCTACTATCCTGTTCGCAGGGCAGATAAAATGGATTTACTGAATAAATATCTGTCGCGGGCTAAAAAAGAAAAAAATATTACTTTCATTGGTCGTCTTGGCACTTATCGTTATCTCGATATGGACATCACGATAGCTGAAGCATTACAGACGGCGGACGTATACTTAACGTCGCTATATGAACAAAAAGAAATGCCAGCTTTTACAGTTACCGTTTGATGAAGTGTACAGCGCTAATCGTAACTTTTAACCGTCTTGAAAAATTAAAAAAAAGTGTGCGAGAGACTGTTAAGGCGGGTTTTTCCTCTATTGTTATCGTTAATAATGGCTCAAGCGACGGTACAAGGGAATGGCTTTCTTCATTAAGTGAACCTGGCATCACGATACTTAATCTTAAAGATAATCTTGGTGGTGCTGGCGGATTTAAAGTAGGTAGTCAATATATATGCTCATATAGTAATGCCGATTGGGTATTTTTCTATGATGATGATGCTTACCCGGAAATTAATATTTTAAAACATTTCTCGTTATTAGATACCTCAAGATACCGTATATTTGCGTCGCGAGTTCAGGACACCTATGGACGGTCTTGTCGGATGAATTTGCCTTTCATCAGGGTTCCATCTACGGTGTTTGAGACTATTTATTATGTGATACGCCCAGAGAGGTTTTCTCCAGTAAGAACTCAGGTTACTGATGTTCAAACTGTGTCATTCGTTGGTATGATTATTGATCGAAAGGTATTGAATAACCATCTTAACGATATCCATGATGAACTTTTCCTTTATTATGATGATTTTTTCTTTGGTTATAAGCTAGTATTGTCCGGGCAGAAAATTCGTTACTCCTCAGAAATTAAATTTATTCATGATATCTCTATTCATGGAAGGCGTATCTGCCCCGAATGGAAAGTATATTATCTTTGTAGAAATTTGTTGCTGCTGAGAAAACTTTTACCCGTTCCCAGGATATTCAGTGTTCTTTCTATAGTATTACGCCTCTCTAAATATCTCGCCATTTTACCATGGCAGCGTAAGAAATTTCGTTATCTATATTTTATCTGGCAGGGAATACTTCATGGACTTAAAGGTATTAGTGGGAAATATCATTAGCAGGACGAAGAGATGAAAAGGTTATGTTATTTTGTAAATTCAGACTGGTACTTTGATTTACATTGGACAGAACGTGCGATAGCGGCAAGGGATGCGGGTTATGAAATTCATATCATAAGTCATTTTATTGGTGAAGAGATTATAAAAAAATTCAAAACGCTTGGTTTTATTTGTCACAATGTGTCTCTTGTTGCTCAGTCATTTAATATGTTTGTTTTTTTTAGAGCATTCCTTAACGCTCGGAAAATTATTAAGGAGATTAATCCTGACTTATTGCATTGTATTACGCTCAAACCTTGCCTGATTGGTGGAGTTAGCGCCAGAAGAAGTAATAGTCCAGTTGTTATCAGCTTTGTCGGACTTGGTCGAATCTTTTTATATAATACCGTGCCAATGAGAATATTACGTGCGTTAACCGTTTTGGTTTACAAATACATTGCCGGTAATAAGCGTGGCGTTTTTATTTTTGAACATGATAAAGATCGACGAAAAATATCGCGTTTAGTAGGTATTGATTATCATAAAACCATCGTTATCGAAGGTGCTGGAATTAACCCAGATATTTATAAATTCTCTATAGAGAAAAAACATGAGATACCGATAGTCCTTTTTGCAAGCCGAATGTTATGGAGTAAAGGTCTTGGCGATCTCATTGAAGCAAAAAAGATCCTCAGACAAAAAAATATTCATTTTGTTTTAAATGTTGCAGGTATATTGGCCGAGGACGATAAAGATGCTATCCCTTTGGAACTCATTCATCACTGGCATCATGAAGGGCTAATTAACTGGCTGGGACGCTCTTCGAATGTATATGAACTTATTCAGAAATCGAATATCGTTGCATTACCATCTGTTTATCCGGAAGGAGTACCACGGCTTTTATTAGAGGCATCATCTGTAGGACGCGCATGTATTGCTTATGATACCGGCGGATGTGATAGCTTAATTATTCATAACTATAATGGGTTGATCGTAAAAAGTAATTCAGCTCAGGAGTTAGCGGTAGAATTAGAGTATTTGTTAAAAAATCCACAGATTCGCTTAGAGATGGGGGCGAATGGAAGAAAACGTGTAAAGGAATTGTTTTCCAGCATATTAGTCATTAATAAGACATTGCAAATTTATAAAGACACTATTGGTTGCTAACACCATAAAGTGCTTATGAAGTAGGTCAGTGTTTAGATAAATAGTATGTAAATATATAGAAAATAAATAAGTTATATTTTCATATCGTTAAAGAATAAGTTCTTCAGGTAAAGGTGACACGGAAACAATGAATGATTTGAAAGAAGCTCTGGCCAGGCACCAACTTTGGATTTCGCTAGGTTGGAATGATGTCCTGGGGCGATACCGGCGTTCGGTGTTAGGGCCTTTTTGGATAACGATTTCGATGGGGGTCACCATATCAGCGATGGGACCTCTTTACGGTTCGCTGTTCAGTTCAGGTTCCGAAAATTTTATCATGCATCTTACTTTAGGTATGATCTTTTGGGCCTTTCTATCAGCAACTATTAATGAGTCATGCGGAATATTTAATGAGTCCGCATCAATTATTAAACAATCTGACCTTCCGCTATATTTATATATATTACGTGTTTTCTATCGGCAGTTTATGATTATGTTGCATAATTTTATCATTATACCTTTCGTGATTTTTTTTACCAATACATCGGTAAATCTTGATATTCTCCTTTTTATACCTGCAATTGTAATAACATCCATCTCATTAATTTCTACAGGTATGATTCTCGCCATTTTTTGCACAAGATATCGTGATATGGGACCGGTTGTTCAAAGTGTGGTAACGTTGTGTTTTTTTATAACTCCCATCATTTGGACATCGGAACAATTACCAAAGGGAAGAAAGGAATTTGTTGATTATAATATTTTTTATTACTTTATGGAGATGCTCAGGAAACCATTAATGGGAACTGTACCAGATGTAACTATATGGTTTTACACAATAATAACCTCTATTATTATGTTGATGGTCTCAACCTTAGTGTTGACTAAATATCGCTCAAGAATCGTATACTGGTTATAATTAATGAAAATCTCTTGCAAAAACGTTGGCGTAATACTCCCTATATTTAACTCCAGCCACCGTTCATTTAAAAAAACTTTTCTACAGGCTGCTTCAGGTGGACGAATTGGCTCATCGAATACCGGGATTATTGAAGTAGAGGCATTAAAAAAAATTGATTTTACGCTTACCGAAGGTAACCGTCTTGCACTTATTGGACACAATGGTTCGGGCAAAACCACTCTTCTGAGAGTACTTGCAGGGGCCTATAAACCAACTTCAGGGAAGTATGAATGTATCGGTCGAGTCACCAGCCTCATTGATCCCATGATGGGAATGGATGGTGAGCTTACAGGCCTGGAAAATATAAAACTGAGGGGACTATTTCTCGGTCTGTCAAAAAATGAAATAAAAAATATTACAGAAGATGTCATCGAGTTCAGCGAGTTAGGTGATTTTATTAAAATCCCCGTTAGAACGTATTCTAGTGGTATGGTTCTGAGGCTTGGTTTTTCTATTTCCACTGCAATCAATCCTGAAATTTTACTGATGGATGAATGGATGAGCGTGGGTGATAGTGATTTTAAAAGAAAAGCAGAGATGAGATTAAATAGCTTTATCTCTAAAGCGGGCATTATGGTAATGGCCACTCACGATGATGAACTGGCTAAATCTGTATGTAATAAGTTCATCAGGCTTGAGCACGGTGAGATAGTTAGCAAAGGCGGATTTTAATATTCTTATTGCAGTATTTATATCACTACGCGGTGAGTAATTTACTATTTTATAATAGCGTTACCCCAGATAATATAAATTTATAGGTTCGTTATGTATTTTTTACTTCAAAAAGTAATTTTACCAAACATTGATCTATGCACGGAAGAGCAGCTTTATTTCAGAACTCAGGGCGGGAAGTATAACTATACCTCACGTAACTTACTTGTTCCGCGTCATAAGGTTGCATATTTTGATACTTTTTTTAATGCATTCTCAATTAAGAAATGGAAAAAATATACAACCTTAACATCACTTTTTTTGCGGGTTAATATAATTGGTCGCGGAACTATAACTGTAAGGCATAAAGAGAATGGTGTCATTAGAGTATTAAAGCAAATTGATTTTAAATCGTCATGTAATATTAGTGATGAGATTGAAATTGATATATCAAAAATAAATTTTGGATATATCTATGTGGAGTGGCAATCAGACGAAGACTCTGTTTTAAATGGATTTGAATTTCTGACTAAAGATCATGTTAGTAAATCATCTATGGCTTTAGTTATAACAACTTATAATAGAAAAGAAGCTGTTACTAAAACAATCAATAGAATTAATAAAACACTCTTAACCCAGAGCGAATTTAAAGATCGTTTTAAATTGATTGTCGTTAATAATGGCGAGGCGATTAATCACCCGTCAGGAAACGGCATTATGGTTATCAATAATGAAAACCTCGGTGGGTCAGGCGGGTTTATGAGAGGTTTGATAGAGGCAGGGAAAATCAACGATGTCAAACATGTCATATTTATGGATGACGACGGCTCATGTGAAATTGAATCGATTTGTCGAACTCATGCTTTTTTACTGATGGCTAAAGACAAAAATACAGTTGTTACTGGCTGTATGCTTTTTGAGGATAACCCGGCAATCATACATGAATCTGGTGCCATATGGCATAGAGATTTTTTACATTACCCGGATAAACATTATCTGGATGCTCGGGAAATAGATTCTTTAGATAATTTTGATAATGAAAGAAAAATAGGCTACGGTGGATGGTGGTTTTTTGCCTTTAATATTAACGCTATTGAATATTACTCATTTCCTTTCTTTGTTCGTGGAGATGACCTGCTATTTGGATATATGCATAAAAAACATAATATTGTCACACTTAATGGTGTGGCTTCTTGGCAAATGGATTTTGAAAGAAAAATATCGGTTCTAAATAGCTATTTGAACTTCAGGACTGTTGCTGTACCTGCATTAATTAGTAAAAGAAAGTTTGCTGCACTACTGTTAAGTGTTTTCTTTGTGCGGGAAGTCTTTCTTGCGAGTTTTTCATGCCGCTATGAACTTGCCAGAGCAATGATTATGTCATATAACGATTGTCTTTCTGGGCGGAAGTTTTGGGAAGATAATGTAGATCTTCTGGAGATAAGAAAAAGAATTAATGCAATAACTCATAATGAAAAATTCAATGTAGAAGGTATTGATATTGTTAATGGTTGTGTTGATTACCCATGTTCTGGTAAAGAAAAAGCTATCTACAAATTTTTTAGATGCATAACCCTTAATGGACACTTAATTCCAGCTTTCTTTTTAATTAAAAAACCAATCGTGGTTGATTATCGTCATTATCACCCTACTAAGTTTTCATTCCGGAGAATTACTATCTATCATTTAAATATAGAAAATGGCAAATTATTAAAACTTACCCACTCAAAAATGGAGTTTTTTAAAGTTATTATTAATGGTTTGTTTACGGCAGTCAAAAATTTTTATCGGTTTAAATCTGCAAAAAAAGAGATGAAAAATAGTTTGCCCTATCTTACCTCAAAGCTCTTTTGGTATAAAAAATTCAATAAAAAATCTGAAGATAAATATTAAACATGATGTAAGTGGTGTTGATGAGAATTATACCGATTTTTTAATTATATGACTATGATAATCTTAGGTATGGTTCTGTTGCTACACCTTATCTGGTGTCAGTCTAATAAAATATTATAATCCTTACCCAATGTCAGCATTCATTCATAGGGTGTTAATTTTTATATATACCGTAAAACGCGAAATCAGAATATGGAAAAGAGTCTTTTAGTTATTGTCCGACATAAACCTGGGCGTACTCGTCTATTAATGCGGGCCTTGCAATCCATTAATGACCAGACGTTCAAAAAAATAAATATCATCATTTTCTGCATGGAGGAAGAATTGAAATGTCACAATGTGGATGATTTTTATCTGAAAGAACTGTCAAATATATATAGTGTTATCTACGACGAAAACTGTATCTTTAATGCTATTAAGATGTCTGAATCTAATTATTTATGCTTTATGGATGATGACGATTCCTGGGCCCCTGAATATGTGTCAAGGCTACTCAGTGTTTTGGCGAATATACAGTCAACGTATTCATCTGTAAATGCAATAGCATGCCATACAAATAAAGTTGCTGAGATTGCGGAAAATAATAGAATAATTATAAATTCAACGCAACCATGGAACCACTATTTAAATGCTGGCCCTGTTAGTTTTGATGTTATTTATTACAGGAATTCTATTCCACTTTCCTCGTGTTTATTCGATAAAAATTCTGTTATCGATGTGATTGAAAGTCATAAATTATCCTCTCCTGCATTTTTCTGGCCTTTTTTTATTCATTACCTGGCAGAAAATGATGTTTGGATCTTACCTGAAGCACTGGCATTTTATCATTTCAGAGAAAATGATGACTTTGAATTTGGCAATTATACCGTAATTAACAATGAGTTATTTGATATAGAATGCAAAATTGCAGAAAATAAAATGATGAGAAGTATTGATGACTCATCATTGCTCAATGTGTTACTTTCAAATATTGCTAACAATAGTCTTTTTCATAAAATTTCTTATATTGAAAATAAGATTAAATAAAATATGGATATGAACTTTAAAAAATACAAGACCGTAAGCTTTGATATCTTTGATACATTGGTTAGCCGGAGGATTTATCGTCCCAGAGATTTGTTTTCATTAATGCAATCAACTTTAGCAACTGAGAACTTTTTTATATCAGCGTACGAGATTGGTATTATTGATAATTTCCCAGAGATAAGAGTTCAGGCGGAAGTAAGTGCCAGAGAGAATAGGGTCAGGCGTTTTGGCGGCGAGCCGGAAATACTCATATCTGAAATATACGATGAAATTTTAAAAAAGCATCCGCAGCTTTCACCAGCGACAGTAAAAAAGATAATCGATCTGGAAATACAAATGGAGAAGATTGTTTTATATAAAAATGCGCGTGGAAGCTGTTTGTTTGAAAAGGCTATTAGTGATGGTTGCAAAGTCATTTTAATTAGTGATATGTACCTTCCATCAGCAATATTAAAGGAGTTGTTAACATCATGTGGCTATGATATCAGTAACATTCCAGTTTATTCATCTGGCGAAGAGCGGTACTCTAAAAATAGTGGTAAATTATTTTCAATAGTCAAGAAAAATGAAAATGTAGATATTGCATCATGGATGCATGTTGGCGACAATGTTCATGCTGATATTCTGAATGCTAAAAAACTCGGCATAAATACTCTCCATGCTGATTGGTCAGAGTATAATCATGGGGTATCTAATCATTGGAAAACTAAAGATATTATTGGTGAATCTATTTGTAAGACTTTATTACTTAAACAAGTTTCTGCTTTCCATCAAAATGATCCTTTAAATGAGATAGGATTTAAAGTATTTGGTCCGTTATTATTAGGTTATGTATCCTGGTTAGCGAATCAGTTAAAGATTCATAAAATTGATAAAGCGCTTTTTTTAGCACGCGATGCTCACTTAATCTATAAAATTTATAATGAATATTTTTCAGAAGAACATGTAAAATGTGAATATTTATATATATCCCGCGCATCAGCTTATATGGTGGGGATGACTGATTGGCCGATGCACAGGATTTGGCATCTTTTTGGTGGTAAGAATAAGAAAAGTATTAAAAAGATACTTGCTATCGCGGGGTTAGATGCGAGTGAGCATATTTCAGATATACATCATGTTGGATTTCCTGACGAGGAGTATATTCCTGTTTCAGGAGAGGAACATAAGGTTCACTGGCTTATAAATAAATTATTTCCATATGTTTTATTAAAAAATACTCAGCACAGGGAAGTTTACGCTGATTACTTTAAAACGGCCTGTGAAGGTTATAAAAATATAGCACTTATCGATGTAGGATGGATGGGTAATATTCAATCAGTATTTGCTCGTTCTTTAGGTGCGCAATGGGCAGAAAAACAAATACATGGGTTTTATTTGGCAACTTTTGCTGGCGCCAATGATAACCGATCTATTTATAATAAGATGTTTGGTTGGCTAGCCAACTATGGCCATCCCCACGATAAGTGTGATCTTTTCTTATCAGGAGGGGTGGAAATAATGGAGTTCGCTATGGCTGATAATACTGGGTCAACAATTGGCTATAAAAAAACGGATAATGGAATAATTCCTGTACGTGAAGATAGCAGTGGTTCTGAAATTGAGTATTTAAAAAAAGCGGCAAGATTGCAATCAGGGATTATTTCTTTTTTTGAGTACATCAAACCGCTCATACAAAAAGGAAATTATGCAGCACTTAGTAGTGTTGTATTGTCAGAACCTTTTTTTGAATTGATAGCCAGACCCTCAAGCGCTCAACTGGATGCCTTATCTTCCCTCACACATTCAGAGTCCGCGGGATCTAACGCAGAAAGAATCGTGCTAGCCAAAAAACTGCCTTTAAAGGATAAACTTTTTCCCGGAGAAAATTATATCAAAGAGTTGAATGCCAGTTATTGGAAAGAAGGCTTTAAAAGGATCAACAGAAAAAAATTTTGGGCAAAATATAACTAAGCGTCATTTAATTCCGGTAGGCAGACAATCATTATTGGGCGCTTGCCCGACAAGGGCTGAGTCGATTATGCCCTGGCGCGATCACGTTAACCCTGACGGGGAAGTGGTCTCGTGCTGCGATAATGTTATTATCACTGGATACCACCGCCTGTTTGTCCATCCGCTGTGGATGTTCATTATGGCGTTCGATGTGCATTCCAGATAGTCAGAGGCGGTGTAGTCCATTAATCAACTGTTAACAAAGGATATTATCATGCCTGAAGGCCCGGAAATTCGTCGTGCGGCGGATAATCTGGAGGCGGCAATCAAAGGCAAACCCTTAACCGATGTCTGGTTTGCCTTTGCACAGTTAAAACCGTATGAATCGCAGCTTACCGGTCAACTTGTTACCCGGATAGAGACGCGGGGAAAAGCGTTATTGACCCACTTTTCAAATGGCCTGACGCTCTACAGCCACAACCAACTCTATGGCGTATGGCGGGTGATCGATACTGGTGAAATACCGCAGACCACGCGTATATTGCGCGTCAGGCTACAAACGGCGGATAAAACTATTCTGCTTTATAGCGCGTCTGATATCGAAATGCTGACAGCAGACCAGCTCACGACGCACCCTTTTTTACAGCGAGTCGGCCCGGATGTGCTGGACGTGCGTCTCACTCCGGAAGAGGTTAAAGCTCGATTGCTGTCGCCGCGTTTTCGCAACCGACAATTTTCCGGGCTGTTGCTGGATCAGGCCTTTCTGGCGGGATTGGGGAATTATCTGCGCGTTGAAATCCTCTGGCAGGTAGGGTTAACCGGACAGCATAAAGCGAAAGATCTCAACGAGGCGCAACTGAATGCGCTTTCTCACACGCTGTTGGATATTCCGCGCCTGTCCTACACGACTCGCGGTCAGGCGGATGAAAACAAGCATCATGGCGCACTGTTTCGCTTTAAGGTTTTCCACCGTGACGGCGAAGCGTGCGAGCGGTGTGGCGGCATTATTGAAAAGACAACACTGTCCTCACGCCCGTTTTACTGGTGCCCGCATTGCCAGAAATAGCCGGAACCGCCATCGGCGAGCGGCTATTGTCTGATGGCGCGACGCTTATCAGTCCTACAAAGGTTGTTTGGGCGCATAGGTTGATATAAAACGGGCCACTGCTGGCCCAGTTAACAGAATGCTGAACAGCCGTAGGGTTTGCATTGCCATGATGAGCGCCATATCGGCACTGCTTCCTGCCGCGATCGCGGCAACCGTATCCAGACCACCGGGACTGGTGGCGAGATAAGCCGTCATAAAATCAATCTGCATGTAGTAAGCCATTCCCCACGCCATCGCGGCGCAAATCGCCATCAGCGCGAAAATTGACAATAAGATTTGCGGCAATGGCCGCAGCGCCATAAAAAACACCTGTCTGTCAAAACCCAGCCCAATACGCCAGCCTATCGCCATATACGCCACGGCCAGCAGCCATTCGGGTATTTCAATCTCAATGATGCCTTGCGAATGGAGAAGCGCGCCCGCCAACATGGGGAGCAGCATCGTGCCGGAAGGGATACGCATCAGGCGACCGGCAATGCCCGCCACGATCGCTAATAGCAGCGTCGTCAATACATTACCGCTAAGCGGCGGAAACCAGACCACCTGTTGGCTGACCGCTGCCGCGCTGTCGCCGAGTATCAGGCGTGTCACCAGCACCGCCGCGCCAGCCACAAACAGTACCCGTAGATACTGCATAAACGCCACCAGGCGGATATCCGCCCCGTAATCTTGCGCCATCGCTACCATTGCCGCCGCGCCGCCCGGCGAAGCCCCCCATGCGCCGGTGTTGCCGGGCAGCGAGCTGTAACGTACCAGCAGCCAGCCGACTATCGCGCTGGAAAGCAGCGTTACCAGCAACACTAAAAGCACGACCGGCCAGTAGAGGGCGAGGGTGGTCAATATCGAACCGGTTAGATTTTGGGCGATCATACAGCCGAGAATCGCCTGCGCGGCGAGAAAAATACCGCGCGGAAGTTGTAGCGTACTACCTCGCAAACTCAACACGATACCCGCAATCATTGGACCGAGCAGCATTGCCGCCGGAAGGTGCAGATAGAGAAAAATAAGGGAAATGAGCAGCGATAACAGGAACAACAAAAACCACTGCAGAATCGGCATTCCATGCTCCCTGAATGATATTTAGCGAAACCTTAATTAATCATAGAGAGTAACGGGATAAGAATAAAATAATGAGGATAAGAAAAAGGGAAAATGTACCGGATGGCGAGGGTTGCGTCGCCATCCGGTTGTCAATTAACGCTTCAGCGCCGATTTAAAATCGCGTTTATCGTAGCCGGTATACAGCTGACGAGGACGGGCGATTTTCATGCCGTCAGTGTGCATTTCATTCCAGTGTGCAATCCAGCCAACGGTACGCGCCATGGCGAAGATCACGGTGAACATGGAGGACGGAATGCCCATCGCTTTCAGAATGATGCCGGAGTAGAAGTCTACGTTCGGGTACAGTTTCTTCTCGATGAAGTACGGGTCGTTGAGCGCAATGTGCTCAAGCTCCATCGCCACTTCCAGCAGATCATCTTTGGTGCCCAGCTCTTTCAGCACTTCGTGGCAGGTTTCACGCATCACGGTGGCGCGCGGATCGTAGTTTTTGTAAACACGGTGACCGAAGCCCATCAGGCGGAAAGAATCATTCTTGTCTTTCGCACGGCGAACAAATTCCGGAATGTGTTTAACAGAGCTGATTTCTTCCAGCATTTTCAGCGCGGCTTCGTTGGCGCCGCCGTGCGCGGGTCCCCACAGGGAGGCGATCCCGGCGGCAATGCAGGCGAACGGGTTGGCGCCGCTTGAACCTGCGGTACGTACCGTTGACGTAGAGGCGTTCTGCTCATGGTCAGCGTGCAGGATCAGAATACGATCCATCGCGCGCTCCAGTACCGGATTCACTTCATAGGTTTCACACGGCGTGGAGAACATCATGTTCAGGAAGTTACCGGCGTAGGAAAGGTCGTTGCGCGGATAAACAAACGGCTGACCGATGGAATATTTGTAACACATCGCCGCCATGGTCGGCATTTTGGACAGCAGGCGGAACGCCGCGATTTCACGGTGGCGCGGATTGTTCACATCCAGCGAGTCGTGGTAGAACGCCGCCAGCGCGCCAGTGATCCCGCACATTACCGCCATCGGATGTGAGTCGCGACGGAAAGCATGGAACAGGCGAGTGATTTGCTCATGGATCATCGTATGGCGGGTGACTGTCGTTCTGAACTCGTCATACTCTTCCTGCGTCGGTTTTTCGCCGTACAGCAGGATGTAACAGACTTCCAGATAGTTGGAATCGGTAGCAAGCTGGTCAATCGGGAAACCGCGATGCAACAAAATGCCTTCGTCGCCGTCGATGAAGGTGATTTTAGATTCGCAGGATGCGGTAGAGGTGAAACCAGGGTCAAAAGTAAAAACTCCTTTTGAACCGAGACTACGAATATCAATAACATCTTGACCGAGTGTACCTTTTAGCACATCCAGTTCAATAGCAGCGTCACCAGTAAGGGTGATTTTTGCCTTTGTATCAGCCATTTACGGTCTCCTTAGCGCCTTATTGCTTAAGACTGCCGGAACTCAGACTTGCCTTCTCCACGTCACCTTCCCTGTCGTTAGTGCAGGGAAGATTCTGTGTATGCATCAATCAACCGTTACCAGTTTGTTATTTGGCTCGCCGCTCTGTGAAAGAGGGGATGACCTGGGTACAGAGCAATGGGCGCTTGCAGGTAACGGATTGATTAATTTCGAATTAGCAGCAAATCAGGAACGTAGCAATCCGAGTAATGTAACCTGTCTATCACTAATAACTGTCCTGAAAGAATGGGTCAATATCATTGTACTGTTGCATAACTTATTAACAGGTGAAAGAGTGACCCCATAACTTTTACGCATTATATGCTTTTTCTGGTGTTGTTTGTAACAATTTTGTTTAATGTTTGTCAAATCAGATGATTGAAAATTAAAAAAATGTTGTTATCGTGACCTGTGTCACTGTTCAGGATAAAACCTGACAAACTATATGTAGGTTAATTGTAATGATTTTGTGAACGTCCTATACTGCCGCCAGGTCTCCGGAATACCCTGCAATCCCGAGCCACCCAGCGTTGTAACGTGTCGTTTTAGCTACTGGAAGCAGTGTTTTACATGACGCGCAGTTATAGAAAGGACGCTGTCTGACCCGCACGCAGACCGGAGGAAGGAAATCCCGTCGTCTTTCTGGCTACAGGTAGATTCACCTCTGTAACCGAAGTCTTAAGGGAATAATAAGAACAGCATGTGGGCGTTATTCATGATAAGAAATGTGAAAAAACAAAGACCTGTCAATCTGGATCTACAAACGATTCGGTTCCCCATCACAGCGATAGCGTCCATTCTCCATCGCGTATCCGGTGTGATTACTTTCATCGCCGTCGGCATACTACTATGGCTACTGGGCACCAGCCTCTCTTCTCTGGAAGGATTCCAGCAGGCCGCCGATATTATGGACGGCTTCATCGTTAAATTTATCATGTGGGGCATCCTTACCGCGCTGGCGTATCACGTCATCGTGGGAATTCGTCACATGTTAATGGATTTTGGCTATCTGGAAGAAACATTCGAAGCGGGTCAACGCTCTGCCAAAATCTCTTTTGTTATCACTGTCGTGCTTTCACTTCTCGCAGGAGTCCTCGTATGGTAAGCAACGCCTCCGCATTAGGACGCAATGGCGTACATGACTTCATCCTGGTCCGTGCTACCGCTATCGTTCTGACGTTATACATCATCTACATGGTGGGTTTTTTCGCCACGAGCGGCGAACTGACCTATGAAGCCTGGACCGGTTTCTTCTCATCGGCCTTCACCAAAGTCTTCACCCTGCTGGCGCTTTTTTCCATCTTGATTCATGCCTGGATCGGCATGTGGCAGGTGTTAACCGACTACGTTAAACCACTGGCAGTGCGTCTGATACTGCAACTCGTTATTGTTGTTGCGCTGGTGGTTTACGTCATCTATGGATTTGTTGTGGTGTGGGGTGTGTAATGAAACTGCCAGTCAGAGAATTTGATGCTGTTGTGATTGGTGCCGGTGGCGCAGGTATGCGCGCGGCGCTGCAAATTTCCCAGAGCGGCCAAACCTGTGCGCTGCTCTCGAAAGTCTTCCCGACCCGTTCCCATACCGTTTCCGCGCAGGGCGGTATCACCGTGGCGCTCGGTAATACCCATGAAGATAACTGGGAATGGCACATGTACGATACCGTAAAAGGGTCGGACTACATTGGTGACCAGGATGCCATCGAATATATGTGTAAGACCGGACCGGAAGCGATTCTGGAACTGGAGCACATGGGGCTACCGTTCTCCCGTCTTGATGATGGACGTATCTATCAGCGCCCGTTCGGCGGCCAGTCGAAAAACTTTGGCGGCGAGCAGGCGGCACGTACCGCGGCGGCGGCTGACCGTACCGGTCACGCCTTGCTGCACACGCTGTATCAACAGAATTTGAAAAACCACACCACGATTTTCTCCGAATGGTATGCGCTGGATCTGGTGAAAAACCAGGATGGCGCGGTGGTGGGGTGTACCGCACTGTGCATCGAAACCGGTGAAGTGGTGTACTTCAAAGCCCGCGCGACGGTGCTGGCGACCGGCGGCGCAGGCCGTATCTACCAGTCCACCACCAACGCTCATATCAATACTGGTGATGGTGTCGGTATGGCGCTGCGTGCCGGTGTCCCGGTGCAGGACATGGAAATGTGGCAGTTCCACCCGACCGGCATCGCCGGGGCGGGTGTGCTGGTGACAGAAGGCTGCCGCGGCGAAGGCGGTTACCTGTTGAACAAACACGGCGAGCGCTTTATGGAGCGTTATGCGCCGAACGCCAAAGACCTGGCGGGTCGTGACGTGGTGGCGCGTTCCATCATGATCGAAATCCGTGAAGGCCGCGGCTGCGACGGCCCGTGGGGGCCGCACGCTAAACTGAAACTGGATCACCTGGGTAAAGAGGTGCTGGAATCTCGCCTGCCGGGTATCCTGGAGCTGTCCCGCACTTTCGCTCACGTCGATCCGGTGAAAGAGCCGATTCCGGTTATCCCGACCTGCCACTACATGATGGGCGGTATTCCGACTAAAGTGACCGGTCAGGCGCTGACCGTGAACGAGCAGGGCGAAGACGTGGTCATTCCGGGGCTGTTTGCGGTAGGCGAAATCGCCTGTGTATCGGTTCACGGCGCCAACCGTCTGGGCGGTAACTCACTGCTGGATCTGGTGGTCTTTGGCCGCGCGGCGGGGCTGCATTTACAGGAATCCATCGCCGAGCAGGGCGTGTTGCGCGACGCCAGCGAGTCTGACGTTGAAGGTTCTCTGGAGCGCCTGAATCGCTGGAACAATAACCGCAATGGCGAAGATCCGGTGGCTATCCGCAAAGCGTTGCAGGAGTGTATGCAGCATAACTTCTCCGTATTCCGTGAAGGCGACGCGATGGCGAAAGGGCTTGAGCAGTTGAAAGTGATCCGCGAGCGTCTGAAAAACGCCCGTCTGGATGACACGTCCAGCGAGTTTAATACCCAGCGTGTTGAGTGTCTGGAGCTGGATAACCTGATGGAAACTGCCTACGCCACTGCCGTATCAGCCAACTTCCGGACGGAAAGCCGCGGCGCGCATAGCCGCTTCGATTTCCCGGAGCGTGATGATGCCAACTGGTTGTGTCATACCCTGTATCAGCCGCAAACGGAATCCATGACGCGCCGAAGCGTCAATATGGAGCCGAAACTGCGTCCGGCGTTCCCGCCGAAGATTCGTACTTATTAATTGCGGAGACAGGATGATGAAACTCGAATTTTCGATTTATCGTTATAACCCGGATGTCGATAACGCTCCGCGTATGCAGGACTACACCCTGGAAGGCGAAGAAGGGCGTGACATGATGCTGCTGGATGCGTTAATCCAGCTTAAAGAAAAAGATCCCAGCCTTTCTTTCCGCCGTTCCTGCCGCGAAGGCGTGTGTGGTTCTGATGGTTTGAATATGAACGGTAAGAATGGTCTGGCCTGTATTACCCCTATTTCGGCGCTGAACCAGCCGGGTAAGAAGATTGTGATTCGCCCGCTGCCCGGTTTGCCGGTGATCCGCGATTTGGTGGTAGACATGGGGCAATTCTACGCACAATATGAGAAGATTAAGCCTTACTTATTGAATAATGGGCAAAATCCACCGGCTCGTGAGCATCTGCAGATGCCGGAGCAGCGTGAAAAACTCGATGGGCTGTATGAATGTATTCTTTGCGCCTGTTGCTCAACATCCTGCCCGTCATTCTGGTGGAACCCGGATAAGTTTATCGGTCCGGCGGGGCTGCTCGCGGCGTATCGATTCCTGATCGATAGTCGTGATACCGAGACTGACAGTCGTCTGGAAGGGATGAGTGATGCATTCAGCGTATTCCGCTGTCACAGCATTATGAACTGCGTCAGTGTATGTCCTAAGGGACTGAACCCGACGCGCGCTATCGGCCATATTAAGTCGATGCTGTTGCAGCGTAGCGCATAAGTAGTTGTAGTAGTTGCCGGATGGCGACGTACCGTCTTATCCGGCCTACAGGCGCAATCCCGTAGGCCTGATAAGCGCAGCGCCATCAGGCAATAGAAGTGCAGGAAACCTCTAAAAACTGCCATATGATTAGTAATAATCGAGATGTTCAGGGCGAGACAAGGCGCGGTCTGAACGAATCTTCGGGAGCATAGTTAACTATGTGACCGGAGTGAGCGAAGGCCGCAACGCAGTCGTAGCCTGAACAGCGAAGATTATTAGACAGTTTTTAAAGGTTCCTTAGCGGACGCAGATGACACGACAGTCCGCAACAAGTGAACCCCGGCACGCATACAGCGTATGCGTGGTTAGTATCCACGGCGAAATACTCGTCATAGTTCACGTTGCATGTGCGTTGGCTGCACTTGCTCACCCCGGTCACTTACTGGATGTAAGCTCCCAGGGATTCGCAAGCTTGCCGCCTTCCTGAAACGTGACCTATTTAGAGTATTAAATAAGCAGAAAAGATGCTTAAGGGATCACGATGCAGAACAGCGCTTTGAAAGCCTGGTTGGACTCTTCTTACCTCTCTGGTTCGAATCAGAGCTGGATAGAACAGCTCTATGAAGACTTCTTAACCGATCCTGACTCGGTAGACGCTAACTGGCGTTTGACGTTCCAGCAGTTACCTGGTACCGGAGTCAAACCGGATCAACTCCATTCAAAAACACGTGAATATTTCCGGCGGCAGGCGTTGGCTGGCTCACGTCACTCTTCTACGATTTCCGACCCTGACACCAATGTGAAGCAGGTTAAAGTCCTGCAGCTTATCAACGCTTATCGTTTCCGTGGCCATCAGCATGCAAACCTCGATCCGCTGGGACTGTGGAAACAAGAACGCGTGGCGGATCTGGATCCTTCTTTCCATGATTTGACCGAGGCCGATTTCCAGGAAACCTTCAATGTCGGCTCCTTTGCCAGCGGCAAAGAGACAATGAAGCTGGGCGAGCTGCTCGACGCGCTCAAACAGACCTACTGCGGCCCGATTGGCGCTGAGTATATGCACATCACCAGCACCGAAGAGAAACGCTGGATCCAACAGCGCATCGAATCCGGTCGTGCGGCCTTTAGCGCTGACGAGAAAAAACGCTTCCTGAACGAACTGACCGCCGCTGAAGGGCTGGAACGTTATCTGGGCGCCAAATTCCCGGGTGCGAAACGTTTCTCGCTCGAGGGGGGAGATGCGCTGATACCCATGCTGAAAGAGATGGTTCGCCATGCGGGTAACAGCGGCACTCGCGAAGTGGTGCTGGGGATGGCGCACCGCGGTCGCCTGAACGTGCTGATCAACGTACTGGGTAAAAAACCGCAGGATCTGTTCGACGAATTTGCCGGTAAGCATAAAGAACATCTGGGTACCGGCGACGTGAAGTATCACATGGGCTTCTCGTCAGATATCGAAACCGAAGGCGGTCTGGTTCACCTGGCGCTGGCGTTTAACCCATCGCATCTGGAAATTGTGAGCCCGGTGGTGATGGGCTCCGTGCGCGCCCGTCTGGACAGACTGGACGAACCGAGCAGCAACAAAGTGTTGCCGATCACTATTCACGGCGACGCCGCGGTGACCGGCCAGGGCGTGGTTCAGGAAACCCTGAACATGTCGAAAGCGCGCGGTTACGAAGTGGGCGGTACGGTACGTATCGTTATCAACAACCAGGTGGGTTTCACCACCTCTAACCCACTTGATGCGCGTTCAACGCCTTACTGCACCGATATCGGTAAAATGGTCCAGGCACCGATTTTCCACGTCAATGCGGACGATCCGGAAGCCGTCGCTTTTGTGACCCGTCTGGCGCTGGACTTCCGTAACACCTTCAAACGCGATGTGTTCATCGATCTGGTGTGCTACCGCCGTCACGGCCACAACGAAGCCGACGAGCCAAGCGCAACCCAGCCGCTGATGTACCAGAAAATTAAAAAGCATCCGACGCCGCGTAAAATCTACGCCGACAAGCTGGAAGCGGACAAAGTCGCGACGCTGGAAGATGCCACCGAAATGGTTAACCTCTATCGCGATGCGCTGGATGCAGGCGAATGCGTGGTGAAAGAGTGGCGTCCGATGAATATGCACTCGTTCACCTGGTCGCCGTATCTAAACCACGAATGGGATGAAGCATACCCGAACAAGGTAGAAATGAAGCGCCTGCAGGAGCTGGCAAAACGTATCAGCACCGTGCCGGAAGCCATTGAAATGCAGTCTCGCGTGGCGAAAATTTATGGCGACCGTCAGGCAATGGCGGCAGGCGAGAAATTGTTTGACTGGGGCGGCGCGGAAAATCTGGCTTACGCCACGCTGGTCGATGAAGGCATTCCGGTGCGCCTGTCCGGGGAAGACTCCGGTCGCGGCACCTTCTTCCATCGTCATGCGGTGATCCACAACCAGACGAACGGCTCAACGTATACGCCGTTGCAGCATATTCACAGCGGCCAGGGACAGTTTAAAGTCTGGGACTCCGTGCTGTCTGAAGAAGCGGTACTGGCTTTTGAATACGGTTATGCCACGGCGGAACCACGTACCCTGACTATCTGGGAAGCGCAGTTTGGCGATTTTGCCAACGGCGCGCAGGTAGTGATTGACCAGTTCATCTCCTCCGGCGAGCAGAAATGGGGCCGGATGTGCGGTCTGGTGATGCTGTTGCCGCACGGCTATGAAGGGCAGGGGCCGGAGCACTCTTCCGCGCGTCTGGAACGTTATCTGCAACTTTGCGCCGAGCAGAATATGCAGGTTTGCGTGCCGTCCACCCCGGCGCAGGTCTACCATATGCTGCGCCGTCAGGCGCTGCGCGGGATGCGTCGTCCGCTGGTGGTGATGTCGCCGAAATCGCTGCTGCGTCACCCGCTGGCGGTTTCCACGCTTGATGAACTGGCGAACGGTTCCTTCCAGCCGGCCATTGGCGAAATTGACGAGCTGGACCCTAAAGCCGTAAAACGCGTGGTAATGTGTTCTGGTAAGGTTTATTACGACCTGCTGGAACAACGGCGCAAAAACGACCAGAAAGATGTCGCTATCGTGCGCATCGAACAGCTCTATCCGTTCCCGCATAAAGCGGTGCAGGAAGCGCTGCAACCATACGCTCACGTCCATGATTTTGTCTGGTGCCAGGAAGAGCCGCTCAACCAGGGCGCATGGTACTGCAGTCAGCATCATTTCCGTGAAGTGATTCCGTTTGGGGCCGCTCTGCGTTATGCAGGTCGCCCGGCCTCCGCCTCTCCGGCGGTAGGGTATATGTCCGTTCACCAGAAACAGCAACAAGATCTGGTTAATGACGCGCTGAACGTCGATTAAATAAAGGATAAATAATGAGTAGCGTAGATATTCTTGTTCCCGACCTGCCTGAGTCCGTAGCGGACGCGACCGTCGCCACCTGGCATAAAAAACCGGGCGATGCGGTTGTTCGTGACGAAGTGCTGGTAGAAATCGAAACTGACAAAGTGGTACTGGAAGTACCGGCATCAGCGGACGGCATTCTGGATGCGGTTCTGGAAGAGGAGGGGACGACTGTCACCTCTCGCCAGATCCTGGGTCGCCTGCGTGAAGGCAACAGCGCGGGTAAAGAGACCAGCGCGAAATCTGAAGAGAAAGCGTCTACGCCGGCACAGCGCCAGCAGGCGTCGCTGGAAGAACAAAACAACGATGCGCTCAGCCCGGCGATCCGTCGCCTGCTGGCTGAACACAATCTGGAAGCCAGCGCCATTAAAGGCACTGGTGTGGGTGGGCGTCTGACCCGTGAAGATGTGGAAAAACATCTGGCGAAAGGCGAGTCTAAAGCACCTGTTGTTGAACCTGCAGCACAACCCGCTCTGGGCGCGCGCGGCGAAAAACGCGTGCCAATGACCCGCCTGCGCAAGCGCGTGGCCGAGCGTCTGCTGGAAGCGAAAAATTCTACCGCCATGCTGACGACCTTCAATGAAGTCAACATGAAGCCGATTATGGATTTGCGTAAGCAGTATGGCGAAGTGTTTGAAAAACGTCATGGTATCCGCCTGGGCTTTATGTCCTTCTACGTGAAAGCGGTAGTGGAAGCGCTGAAGCGTTATCCGGAAGTGAACGCCTCTATCGACGGCGATGACGTGGTGTATCACAACTACTTTGATGTGAGCATGGCGGTGTCTACGCCGCGCGGCCTGGTCACGCCGGTCCTGCGTGACGTGGATACGCTGGGCATGGCTGACATTGAGAAAAAAATTAAAGAACTGGCTGCCAAAGGCCGCGACGGCAAGCTGACCGTAGAGGACCTGACCGGTGGTAACTTTACCATTACCAACGGCGGCGTATTCGGTTCGCTGATGTCTACCCCGATCATCAACCCGCCGCAGAGCGCGATTCTGGGAATGCATGCTATTAAAGACAGGCCGATGGCGGTGGATGGCAAGGTAGAAATCCTGCCGATGATGTACCTGGCGCTCTCTTACGATCATCGCCTGATCGATGGTCGCGAATCCGTGGGCTTCCTGGTCACCATCAAAGAGTTGCTGGAAGATCCGACCCGTCTGCTGTTGGACGTGTAGTCAGCAAGAGCATCACCTGCTACCTGTAGGCCGGACAAGGCGTTCACGCCGCCATCCGGCGATGGTGTAATGCCTGATGGCGCGCAGCTTTCAGGCCTACAGGTCTAAAGATAACGATTACCTGAAGGATGGACAGAACACATGAACTTACATGAATATCAGGCAAAACAACTTTTTGCCCGCTATGGCTTACCGGCGCCGGTGGGTTATGCCTGTACTACTCCGCGTGAAGCCGAAGAAGCCGCGTCTAAAATCGGTGCCGGCCCGTGGGTAGTGAAATGTCAGGTTCACGCTGGCGGCCGCGGCAAAGCGGGCGGTGTGAAGGTAGTAAAAAGCAAAGAAGAGATTCGCGCCTTTGCGGAAAACTGGCTGGGCAAACGTCTGGTGACCTACCAAACAGACGCTAATGGCCAACCGGTAAACCAGATTCTGGTTGAAGCGGCGACCGACATCGGCAAAGAACTGTACCTCGGCGCGGTGGTTGACCGTAGTTCTCGTCGCGTGGTCTTTATGGCGTCTACCGAAGGTGGCGTAGAGATCGAAAAAGTTGCGGAGGAAACCCCGCATCTGATCCATAAAGTCGCGCTCGATCCGCTGACCGGCCCGATGCCGTATCAGGGACGGGAACTGGCGTTCAAACTGGGTCTGGAAGGTAAACTGGTGCAGCAGTTCACCAAAATCTTTATGGGCCTGGCAACCATTTTCCTTGAGCGCGACCTGGCGCTAATCGAAATTAATCCGCTGGTGATCACTAAGCAGGGCGATCTGATTTGCCTCGACGGCAAGCTGGGCGCTGACGGCAACGCGCTGTTCCGCCAGCCGGATCTGCGTGAAATGCGTGACCAGTCTCAGGAAGATCCGCGTGAAGCGCAGGCGGCGCAGTGGGAACTGAACTACGTCGCGCTGGACGGCAACATCGGTTGCATGGTGAACGGCGCGGGCCTGGCGATGGGCACCATGGACATCGTTAAGCTGCATGGCGGCGAACCGGCTAACTTCCTTGACGTGGGCGGCGGCGCAACCAAAGAGCGCGTCACCGAAGCGTTTAAAATCATCCTCTCGGATGACAACGTGAAAGCGGTTCTGGTTAACATCTTCGGCGGTATCGTCCGTTGTGACCTGATTGCCGACGGTATCATCGGCGCGGTGGAAGAAGTGGGCGTTAACGTTCCGGTGGTGGTGCGTCTGGAAGGCAACAACGCTGAACTCGGCGCGAAGAAACTGGCTGACAGTGGCCTGAATATTATTGCAGCGAAAAGTCTGACGGATGCAGCTCAGCAGGTTGTTGCCGCAGTGGAGGGGAAATAATGTCCGTTTTAATTAATAAAGATACCAAGGTTATCTGCCAGGGCTTCACCGGTAGCCAGGGGACTTTCCACTCCGAACAGGCGATTGCTTACGGTACGCAGATGGTCGGCGGCGTAACGCCGGGCAAAGGCGGCACCACGCATCTGGGTCTGCCGGTGTTCAACACCGTGCGCGAAGCGGTAGAAGCTACCGGTGCGACCGCATCCGTTATCTACGTGCCGGCGCCGTTCTGCAAAGACTCCATTCTGGAAGCGATCGACGCAGGCATCAAACTGATTATCACCATCACCGAAGGTATTCCGACGCTGGATATGCTGACCGTGAAAGTGAAGCTGGACGAAGCGGGCGTACGCATGATCGGCCCGAACTGCCCAGGTGTGATCACCCCGGGCGAATGCAAAATCGGCATCATGCCGGGTCACATTCATAAGCCGGGTAAAGTGGGTATCGTTTCCCGTTCCGGCACGCTGACCTATGAAGCGGTTAAGCAGACCACCGACTACGGTTTCGGCCAGTCCACCTGCGTGGGTATCGGCGGCGACCCGATTCCGGGCTCTAACTTCATCGACATCCTGAAGCTGTTCCAGGAAGATCCGCAGACTGAAGCGATCGTGATGATCGGCGAGATCGGCGGTAGCGCAGAAGAAGAAGCGGCGGCTTATATTAAAGACCACGTGACCAAGCCGGTTGTTGGCTATATCGCGGGTGTTACCGCGCCGAAAGGCAAGCGTATGGGCCACGCTGGCGCCATCATTGCCGGTGGTAAAGGCACTGCGGATGAAAAATTCGCCGCGCTGGAAGCCGCGGGCGTGAAAACCGTTCGCAGCCTGGCCGATATCGGCGAAGCGCTGAAAGCAATTATAAAATAAAACTCGCTGTTCCTGCGGGAACAGATAAATGTCCGTTTTCGACATGGTTGGCCACCTTTACGGTGGCCTTTTTTATGGCTTTATTGTTTGTGGCAAAGTACGGGTGAAGCATCCGGGATATAAAATTATTGGCTTTGTAAATATTGAACTATAGGAAAATGATGCCTCATTAAAAAAACATGGTGGAGTCTAAAAATAATTGATAATAACCGTCTGGCAGCGGCAGTAAATTTACTCAGTTTGCCGGTTAACTCTTTTGCAGCAAATACAGATGCTGTCTTAGTGAAAGACCTGCCGACCTCACTGGAGACGGATTATGCGCTTTCCGCCATGAAAAAAACGCATTGCAGCATTACACTATGTTGACGCTAACCTCTATAGTAAATTGACGCTTGACTCTGTGGCCGCGCATGTTTGCCTGAGCGCGAACTACATGTCTCCTCAGATGTATCGCGCTTACACAGACTGCTTGTTTAATGGCAGAATAAAACAGCTATTTTAATCATAAGAGTACCGGCATTATTTCCCTGAAGTATTAAAGATATCGTTTAATAAATTATATGAACTTTTGCTGGTTAAAAGAGGTTAACTTTAAAAATTATTAAGAACTTATTGACACTATTCGTTCGTGATTAATCATGTTTAAAGGGTATTTATGGCTGCGAATAAACAGAATTATCACTATGAGTGACGTAGAAATTGAGGGTAAATCTGTGAAGGTGATAACAGAATCTTCACTATAATAATTATAGAGAGGCAAATACGGTGTTATTGAAATAAAGAAAAATTAGCGAATAAAATGTTTGTTTCTGGCTATCTGGAAAGCTTATTAGCGATAATTAAGGCGATAACCTGGCAAGATGATCCTGGCCGTTAGTCGTCGGGAAAGGGAAGTTGGGGCAGGGTAATCCCGGTGGGATGATGGCGCGTGTGCAATGAGATAGTTTCTTTGCGGTGTTAATTATAAGTAAAATAAAAATAGACTAAATGTATAAAATAATAAGTGTTGATAACCTACAGAGAAAATCTGTGAGCTATTTAGCAATAATTGAACATCAATGTGGAATGTTTTTTACTGGATGAGGGGCAGTAAAAAACGCACAAAATGTTTAGCCTTACCGAATAAGCCTCTTTTTACAGGGGGTTTGAAATTACTCTTTGCAAAAACAAAAAGTTAACAAAAAATTCACCATGCATTCAATGAATAAACATTATTAACATTAACTTCAAAAATTGATTTTAATCAATATTTAAATGTTGGAAAAGAGCATCAAAACTGGTTAAATTGTCCGTGATCAAATTCCCTGAAAAGCGATAGATTAGCCATAAATTGATCGCTGTCGAAAAAAGCAAATCTGACCCACTAAAAACCTGTTTATTGTAAGGGTTTTACGGCGTAATATATTTGCGGGATCAATTTGGGTTTTTTATTAACATGTTTGTAACCTTTCATCATTACTGTTTCCTTCCCGAGGGGATAGTACGATGAGAGGCCGCAAATAAATTTGTATTGGGGCATGCGTGTGACCCTTTCTAACGGGGTTCACTCTCGGAGTCTTCATGCGATGAGCAAGGAGTCATGATGTTAGATATAGTCGAACTGTCGCGCTTACAGTTTGCCTTGACCGCGATGTACCACTTCCTGTTTGTGCCGCTAACGCTCGGTATGGCGTTCCTGCTGGCCATTATGGAAACGGTATACGTCCTTTCCGGCAAACAGATTTATAAAGATATGACCAAGTTCTGGGGCAAGTTGTTTGGTATCAACTTTGCTCTGGGTGTGGCTACCGGTTTGACCATGGAGTTCCAGTTCGGGACAAACTGGTCGTACTACTCCCACTATGTTGGGGACATCTTCGGTGCGCCGCTGGCCATCGAAGGTTTGATGGCCTTCTTCCTCGAATCCACCTTTGTAGGTCTGTTCTTCTTCGGCTGGGATCGTCTGAGTAAAGTTCAGCACATGTGCGTCACCTGGCTGGTGGCTCTGGGGTCCAACCTCTCCGCGTTGTGGATTCTGGTAGCGAACGGCTGGATGCAAAACCCAATCGCTGCGGATTTCAATTTCGAAACCATGCGTATGGAAATGGTGAGCTTCTCTGAACTGGTGCTGAACCCGGTAGCACAGGTGAAATTTGTTCACACTGTGGCGTCCGGCTATGTCACCGGCGCGATGTTCATCCTCGGTATCAGCGCTTACTACATGCTGAAAGGTCGTGACTTCGCCTTTGCTAAACGCTCCTTTGCTATTGCCGCCAGCTTCGGTATGGCTGCCGTACTGTCCGTTATCGTACTCGGTGACGAATCCGGTTACGAAATGGGCGACGTGCAGAAAACCAAGCTCGCTGCGATTGAAGCAGAATGGGAAACGCAACCTGCTCCGGCCTCCTTTACCCTGTTCGGCATTCCTGACCAGGACAAACAGGAAAATCATCTGGCGATTCAGATCCCTTATGCGCTCGGCATTATCGCTACGCGTTCCGTGGACACGCCGGTTATTGGCCTGAAAGATCTCATGGTTCAGCATGAAGAGCGTATCCGTAACGGGATGAAAGCCTATGAACTGCTGGAGCAGCTGCGCGCCGGTTCTACCGACCAGGCCGTTCGCGACCAGTTTAACAGCATGAAGAAAGATCTCGGTTACGGCCTGCTGCTGAAACGCTATACGCCTAATGTGACTGACGCGACCGAAGCGCAGATCCAGCAAGCGACGAAAGATTCCATTCCTCGCGTTGCGCCGCTGTACTTCGCTTTCCGTATCATGGTGGCGTGCGGCTTCCTGCTGCTGGCGATCATCGCACTTTCCTTCTGGAGCGTGATTCGTAACCGCATCGGTGAGAAAAAATGGCTGTTGCGCGCGGCGCTGTACGGTATTCCACTGCCGTGGATTGCGGTTGAAGCAGGTTGGTTCGTCGCCGAGTATGGTCGTCAGCCGTGGGCGATCGGCGAAGTGTTGCCGACAGCCGTGGCGAACTCATCGCTGACCGTAGGCGATCTGCTGTTCTCCATGTTCCTGATTTGCGGCCTGTATACCCTGTTCCTGGTGGCAGAATTGTTCCTGATGTTCAAATTTGCACGCCTTGGCCCAAGCAGCCTGAAAACCGGTCGCTATCACTTTGAGCAGTCCACCGTGACTTCTCAGCCGGCACGCTAAGACAGGAGTCGTCAAATGATCGATTATGAAGTACTACGTTTTATCTGGTGGCTGCTGGTTGGCATTTTGCTAATTGGTTTCGCTGTCACCGATGGGTTCGACATGGGGGTGGGGATGCTCACCCGTTTCCTCGGTCGTAACGACACCGAACGTCGAATTATGATTAACTCTATCGCCCCACACTGGGACGGTAACCAGGTGTGGTTGATCACCGCGGGCGGCGCGTTGTTTGCTGCCTGGCCGATGGTTTACGCTGCGGCGTTCTCCGGTTTCTATGTGGCGATGATCCTGGTGCTGGCGTCTTTGTTCTTCCGTCCGGTCGGTTTTGATTACCGTTCTAAGATTGAAGACCCGCGCTGGCGCAACATGTGGGACTGGGGCGTGTTCATCGGTAGCTTTGTGCCGCCGCTGGTGATTGGCGTGGCCTTTGGCAACCTGTTGCAGGGCGTACCGTTCCACGTGGATGAGTATCTGCGTCTGTACTACACCGGTAACTTCTTCCAGTTGCTGAACCCGTTTGGTTTGCTGGCGGGCATCGTAAGCGTAGGGATGATCATCACGCAGGGGGCGACTTACCTGCAAATGCGTACCGTTGGCGAACTGCACCTGCGCGCGCGCGCCACCTCGCAGATTGCGGCGTTGGTGACATTAGTGTGCTTTGCGCTGGCGGGCGTTTGGGTAATGTATGGTATTGATGGTTATGTCGTGACATCCGCGATTGATCATCATGCCGCCTCTAACCCGCTGACTAAAGAAGTGGCGCGTGAAGCTGGCGCCTGGCTGGTGAACTTTAATAATGCTCCGATCCTGTGGTTGGTTCCGGCTCTGGGCGTGGTTCTGCCGCTGCTGACTATCCTGACTTCCCGTATGGAGAAAGGCGCGTGGGCATTCCTGTTCTCTTCGCTGACCATGGCCTGCATTATTCTGACGGCGGGTATCGCTATGTTCCCATTTGTGATGCCGTCCAGCACGATGATGAATGCCAGTCTGACCATGTGGGATGCGACATCCAGCCAGATGACGCTGAACCTGATGACCTGGGTTGCGGCGGTGTTCGTACCGATCATTCTGATCTACACCAGCTGGTGTTACTGGAAAATGTTCGGTCGTATCACTAAAGAACATATTGAAAGCAACACCCACTCTCTGTACTAAGTAAGGAGCTTAAAATGTGGTATTTCGCATGGATTCTGGGAACGCTTCTTGCCTGTGCATTCGGGATCATTACCGCCCTGGCGCTTGAGCACGTTGAAGCGGGTAAAACCGGTCAAGAAGAAAGCTAATGATTCATATTGTCGCTATGCAATATACAAAATCATTTAAGTTGCATCGCGGCGGCAAGGCTGCGAATCCCCAGGAGCTTACATTAGTAAGTGACTGGGGTGAGCAGCCGCAGCCAACAAAGAGGCAGCTTAGAGGATGAAGTATATTTATGCGGTAATGGACAAGCGCCCCTTAAGGGCGCTTTCCTTCGTGATGGCGATAGTGCTGGCAGGATGTATGTTCTGGGACCCGTCACGGTTTGCCGCCAGGACCAGCACGCTTGAAATCTGGCACGGATTACTGCTGATGTGGGCGGTTTGCGCAGGCATAATCCACGGCGTGGGTTTTCGCCTTGAATCCGTACACTGGCAAGGGATTTTTTGTCCGCTCCTTGCGGATATTGTCCTTATCGTCGGCCTGATTTTCTTCTTCTTGTGAATAAGAAACCTCCTTAAAAATATAGGGGCTTGCATAAGCCCATATATTTTTACTCTCCCTTAACTTCCCCCCATTCCCAAGCCTCATTCCCACGCGTATAGTAGCAACGTTTAAAAGCTCTACTTTTGTTGCATTACCGGGATGTAAAGTGAATACAAGGCGATATACAACGGCATTCTTGAGGCATTACGGCGGCAAGCGGATGACGCCAACAAAGAGGCTGCAGGGATGAATAAGTATATGTTTCGATGGCCAATTCGAGTTTATTACGAAGACACGGACGCCGGCGGTGTGGTTTATCACGCCAGCTATGTCGCTTTTTATGAAAGAGCGCGCACGGAGATGCTGCGTCACCATCACTTCAGCCAACAGGTGCTGCTGGCGGAGCGGGTCGCCTTTGTGGTGCGCAAGATGACGCTGGAATACTATGCGCCTGCGCGGCTCGACGATATGCTTGAAGTTCAAACAGAAATTACGTCAATGCGTGGAACCGCTTTGGTTTTCACGCAACGCATTGTCAACGCAGAGAACACGCTGCTAAATGAAGCAGAGGTTCTGATTGTTTGCGTTGATCCACTCAAAATGAAGCCTCGTGCGCTTCCTAAGTCTATTGTCGCGGAGTTTAAGCAGTGACTGACATGAATATCCTTGATTTGTTCCTGAAGGCAAGCCTTCTGGTTAAACTTATCATGTTGATTTTGATTGGTTTTTCAATAGCATCCTGGGCCATCATTATCCAGCGAACGCGTATCCTGAACGCCGCTGCGCGTGAGGCGGAAGCGTTTGAAGATAAATTCTGGTCCGGAATCGAACTATCGCGTCTGTACCAGGAAAGCCAGGGGAGACGCGATAGCCTGTCGGGCTCGGAACAAATCTTTTATAGCGGGTTCAAAGAGTTTGTCCGGCTCCATCGCGCCAACAGCCATGCGCCGGAGGCAGTGGTAGAGGGGGCGTCGCGTGCGATGCGCATCTCCATGAACCGAGAGCTGGAAACGCTGGAAACGCATATCCCGTTTCTTGGCACGGTAGGCTCTATCAGTCCTTATATCGGTCTGTTTGGCACCGTATGGGGGATTATGCATGCGTTTATCGCCCTGGGCGCGGTGAAACAGGCGACTCTGCAAATGGTTGCGCCGGGTATTGCCGAAGCATTGATTGCCACGGCGATTGGTCTGTTTGCCGCTATCCCTGCGGTTATGGCTTACAACCGACTGAATCAGCGCGTGAACAAGCTGGAACTGAATTACGACAACTTTATGGAAGAGTTCACCGCGATTCTGCACCGCCAGGCGTTTACCGTAAGCGAAAGCAACAAGGGGTAAGCCATGGCCAGAACGCGTGGACGAGGTCGTCGCGAACTTAAGTCCGAAATCAATATTGTACCGCTGCTCGACGTACTGTTGGTGCTGCTGCTGATCTTTATGGCAACCGCGCCGATCATTACCCAGAGCGTGGAAGTCGACTTGCCGGAGGCGAATCAGTCGCAGGCGGTCAGTAGTAACGACGATCCACCGGTCATTATTGAGGTTTCCGGAGTAGGGCAATACAGCGTAGTGGTTGATAAAGATCGAATGGATCAACTGCCGTCTGAACAGGTGATCGCAGAAGTAAAGCGTCATCTGCAGGCTAATCCGAAAACAGTCTTTTTAATCGGCGGCGCGAAAGAGGTGCCGTACGATGAAATAATTAAAGCGCTGAACTTGTTACACAGCGCGGGCGTAAAATCGGTTGGCTTAATGACGCAGCCAATCTGAAGTCTGCGTCCCGTTGGCTTGAAAGACGGCGAGTAACAGGCGAACAGTTTTTTGGGAACCGAGAGTGTCAAAGGCAACCGAACAAAACGACAAGCTCAAACGGGCGATAATTATTTCAGCCGTGCTGCATATCATCTTATTTGCAGTGCTGATCTGGAGTTCGTTTGATGAGCATATAGAGGCTTCTGCCGGCGGCGGCGGTGGTTCCGCTATCGACGCGGTGATGGTCGATCCTGGCGCCGTTGTGCAGCAGTACAACCGTCAGCAGGATCAACAGGCCAGCGCCAGACGCGCGGAAGAAGAGCGTAAAAAGCTGCAACAGCAGCAAGCAGAGGAGCTGCAGCAGAAGCAGGCTGCTGAACAGGAGCGGTTGAAACAACTTGAGAAAGAACGTTTAGCGGCTCAGGAGCAGCAAAAGCAGGCTGAAGAAGCGGCAAAACTGGCGCAACAGCAGCAGCAACAGGCCGAAGAAGCGGCGAAAGCGGCGGCGGACGCGAAGAAAAAAGCGGAGGCCGAGGCGGCGAAAGCGGCGGCGGACGCGAAGAAGAAAGCAGAGGCCGAGGCGGTAAAAGCGGCAGCGGACGCGAAGAAGAAAGCGGAAGCCGAAGCGGCGAAAGCGGCGGCGGACGCGAAGAAGAAAGCAGAGGCCGAAGCGGCGAAAGCAGCGGCGGAGGCGAAGAAGAAAGCGGAGGCCGAAGCGGCGAAAGCAGCGGCGGACGCGAAGAAGAAAGCGGAGGCCGAAGCGGCGAAAGCAGCGGCGGACGCGAAGAAGAAAGCGGATGCCGAGGCGGCGAAAGCAGCGGCGGACGCTAAGAAGAAAGCGGCTGCCGAAAAAGCCGCTGCTGAAAAAGCGGCCGCCGCAGAAGGCGTCGATGATCTGCTTGGCGATCTCAGCTCGGGTAAGAATGCGCCGAAAACCGGCGGTGGCGCGAAAGGGAATGGTCAGCCATCGAAAGATAGCGGTACATCGGGCGCTAACGGTGGGGCGACAGGCGCTGATATCAGCGCCTACGCGAAACAGATTCAGGTCGCGATTCAGAGCCGTCTGTATGATGCGAGCCTGTATCAGGGCAAACAATGTGTCTTGCATATTAGCCTGGCGCCGGATGGCTCATTAAAAAGCATTACGTCTGAGGGCGGCGATCCGGCGCTTTGTCAGGCGGCGTTAATGGCGGCAAAAACCGCGAAAATTCCTAAACCGCCAAGCCAGGCTGTTTATGAGAAAATAAAGGATGCCAAACTAGACTTTAAACTGTAGATACTTTTCTTTATGGAAGTTGGAGCAGTTGAGTTGTTACTGGTCCTGGTGGTTTTGTGTATTTGAGTTTGTTAACATTCTGCTAAATTATCGTGGGTCGCAGGCCCAGGTATGGGAGATATGATGAAGCAGGCATTACGAGTAGCATTTGGTTTTCTGATGCTGTGGGCGGCGGTGCTGCACGCAGAAGTCCGTATCGAGATCACCCAGGGGGTGGACTCGGCGCGACCGATTGGCGTTGTGCCTTTTAAATGGGCCGGGCCGGGCGCTGCGCCTGAAGATATCGGCGGCATCGTGGCGGCAGATTTACGCAATAGCGGTAAATTTAATCCGTTAGACCGGTCCCGACTGCCGCAGCAGCCAGCCACCGCTCAGGAAGTTCAGCCTACCGCATGGTCTGCGCTGGGTATTGATGCTGTCGTTGTTGGACAGGTCACGCCGAATCCTGACGGTTCCTACAATGTTGCTTATCAGCTGGTTGACACTGGCGGCGCGCCGGGGACTGTACTGGCGCAAAACTCTTATAAAGTGAACAAGCAGTGGCTGCGTTATGCAGGCCACACTGCCAGTGACGAAGTCTTTGAAAAACTGACGGGCATTAAGGGCGCATTCCGTACTCGTATCGCCTATGTGGTACAGACTAACGGCGGTCAGTTCCCGTATGAACTGCGTGTGTCGGATTACGATGGCTACAATCAGTTCGTAGTGCACCGTTCTCCGCAGCCGTTGATGTCTCCGGCGTGGTCTCCGGACGGCTCAAAACTGGCTTACGTGACATTTGAAAGCGGTCGCTCCGCGCTGGTTATCCAGACGCTGGCAAACGGCGCAGTGCGTCAGGTTGCGTCCTTCCCGCGTCACAACGGCGCGCCGGCCTTCTCGCCGGATGGGACGAAACTGGCGTTCGCGTTATCGAAAACCGGAAGTCTGAACCTGTACGTTATGGATCTCGCCTCCGGCCAGATTCGTCAGATAACGGACGGGCGTAGCAACAATACGGAGCCGACCTGGTTCCCGGACAGCCAGACTCTGGCCTTTACTTCTGACCAGGCTGGACGTCCGCAAGTGTATAAAATGAACATTAACGGCGGTGCGGCGCAACGTATTACCTGGGAAGGTTCGCAAAACCAGGATGCGGATGTCAGCAGCGACGGTAAATTTATGGTAATGGTAAGCTCAAATAACGGGCAGCAGCACATTGCCAAACAAGATCTGGTGACGGGTGGCGTACAGGTTCTGTCGTCAACGTTCCTGGATGAAACGCCAAGTCTGGCACCTAACGGCACGATGGTAATCTACAGCTCTTCTCAGGGGATGGGATCTGTGCTGAATTTGGTTTCTACAGATGGGCGTTTCAAAGCGCGTCTTCCGGCAACTGATGGTCAGGTGAAATCGCCTGCCTGGTCGCCGTATCTGTGATAATAATTAATTGATTACTAAAGGAATTAAAGAAATGCAACTGAACAAAGTGCTGAAGGGCCTGATGATTGCCCTGCCTGTTATGGCAATCGCGGCATGTTCTTCCAACAAGAACGCCAGCAATGACGGTAGCGAAGGCGGCATGCTGAACGGCGCCGGCACTGGTATGGACGCTAACGGCAACGGCAACATGTCATCTGAAGAGCAAGCGCGTCTGCAGATGCAGCAGCTGCAGCAGAACAACATCGTTTACTTCGATCTCGACAAGTACGATATCCGTTCTGACTTCGCGGCAATGCTGGATGCGCACGCTAACTTCCTGCGTAGCAACCCGTCTTACAAAGTCACCGTAGAAGGTCACGCGGACGAACGTGGTACTCCGGAGTACAACATCTCCCTGGGTGAGCGTCGTGCGAACGCTGTTAAGATGTATCTGCAGGGTAAAGGCGTTTCCGCTGACCAGATCTCCATCGTTTCTTACGGTAAAGAGAAACCTGCCGTACTGGGCCACGACGAAGCGGCTTACGCTAAGAACCGTCGCGCTGTACTGGTTTACTAAGAGAATTGCATGAGCAGTAACTTCAGACATCACCTGTTGAGTCTGTCGTTACTGGTTGGCATAGCGGCCCCCTGGGCCGCTTTTGCTCAGGCGCCAATCAGTAGTGTCGGCTCAGGCTCGGTCGAAGACCGCGTCACTCAACTTGAGCGTATCTCTAACGCTCACAGTCAGCTTTTAACCCAACTTCAGCAGCAGCTCTCCGATAATCAGTCTGATATCGATTCTTTGCGCGGCCAAATCCAGGAAAATCAGTATCAACTGAATCAGGTGATGGAGCGCCAGAAGCAAATTATGCTGCAGCTGGGGAGCTTAAATAATGGCGGCGCAGCGCAGCCAGCGGCTGGCGACCAGAGCGGGGCGGCAACCGCTGCGACCTCCGCTCCGGATGCCGGTGCGGCAACCTCAGGGGCGCCGGTACAAAGTGGCGATGCGAATACCGATTACAATGCGGCAATTGCGCTGGTGCAGGATAAGTCTCGCCAGGATGATGCGATTGTGGCGTTTCAGAACTTCATCAAGAAATACCCTGATTCTACTTATCAGCCGAACGCCAATTATTGGCTGGGCCAGTTGAATTACAACAAGGGTAAAAAAGATGATGCCGCCTATTATTTCGCCTCGGTAGTAAAAAACTATCCTAAGTCGCCGAAGGCTGCGGACGCGATGTACAAAGTTGGCGTTATCATGCAGGACAAAGGTGATACGGCAAAAGCGAAAGCGGTTTATCAGCAGGTGATTAACAAATATCCTGGCACTGATGGCGCGAAACAGGCGCAGAAGCGTCTTAACGCGATGTAATGCGTACCATGCGACCAGAAAACGCCTTTTTTCTGGTCGCGTCGTGCGATTCCTAAGCAGTTGAGCCCCCTGCGTCGAAATTTTTGTTGCGCTCAAATCTGAAATCAGTAATATATGCCGCCGTTGCCACGGGATATTAAACAACTCGAAAGCAACGTAAAAGTGGGTCGTTAGCTCAGTTGGTAGAGCAGTTGACTTTTAATCAATTGGTCGCAGGTTCGAATCCT